>CBFIAO010000042.1:0-17259 GCA_965660595.1 Puniceispirillales bacterium (SeqCode)
TTTTTTAAAACCAGCAATGCCCCTGCCGCTGAATTGGCCAAACGCCTTGTTGATATCGCACCGGACGGCATTAACCATGTGTTTTTTGCCAATTCCGGTTCAGAAGCCAATGACACTATTGTCCGTATGGTTCGTCATTTTTGGGCGCTTGAAGGAAAGCCAAAAAAGCAAAAAATCATCAGCCGCACCTACGGCTATCATGGCTCGACAACGGTGGCGGCCAGCATGGGCGGCATGGCCGGCATGCATGAACAAGCTGGGGCCCTGCCTGACTTTCATCACATCAAACCGCCATATGGTTTTCTGTATCAAGGCAATATGGATGATGCGACTTTTGCTGAAACTTCCGCAGGTTGGCTTGAAGCTGCCATTCATGATATTGGCGCAGACAACATTGCCGCGTTCATTGCTGAACCTATCCAAGGCGCAGGCGGCGTTATCATCCCGCCCGAAGGTTACTTCACCCATATCCAAGCGATTTGTGCACGCCATGACATCCTCTTCATCGCTGATGAAGTCATCACCGGTTATGGCCGCACTGGCGCGTGGTTTGCCAGTCAGACCATGGACCTACGCCCTGACTTGATCGCCACCGCCAAGGGCCTGACTTCAGGTTATCAGCCCATGTCCGCTGTCCTAGTTGGGGATCGTGTCGCCAGCCGCCTTGTTGATGATGGTGGTGAATTTTATCATGGCTTTACCTATTCAGGTCATCCCGTAGCCGCTGCGGTGGCCTTGGCCAATCTTGATATTATTGAGAACGAAGGCCTGATCACCCGCGTTAAACATGAAACCGGCCCTTATCTGGCTGAGGCACTTAAAACATTGGCTGATCATCCCTTGGTGGGTGAAACCCGCAGCTTCGGCCTCCTCGCCTCAATAGAACTGGTGGCGGATAAACATGGCCCGGTAATGTTTGAAGATGAAGGCACGGTTGGCGTCATCTGCCGTGACCATGCCATTAACCGCGGCATGATGATGCGCGCTGTCCGTGATGGGATGATCTTATCGCCGCCGCTTACCTATACCAAGGATGATATTGATACCACCATCGCGATCGCCCTCGCCGCGCTTGATGATACGCAAAAAACACTTAACCAAAAATAAAGGAACGCAAGCATGGTAGATAAATACGCAAATTCTGATGCTGCTTTCTTGAAAGAAGACGTTAAAGGTGCGGCGTTTGAAATGACCTATGCTGGCGCGCTCAGTTTCCTTCGCCGTAAATATAGCCGCGACCTTGATGGCGTTGATATCGCCATCAGCGGCATTCCCTATGATGGTGCTGTCACCAACCGCCCAGGGTGCCGTTTTGGGCCGCGTGCTATCCGCGCTGCCTCCACTGACCTTGGTGCGCTTGATGCGTTCCCATTCGGCTTTGATATGTTTGAAACCCTTGCGGTGGTGGATTATGGCGACTGCGCGCTTGACCCTCATAACCCACAATCTATCCCTGATACCATCACCGATCATGCACGTCGCATTCTATCCACCGACACTAAAATGCTGACCTTTGGCGGGGATCATTTTGTTTCATACCCCTTGATCCGTGCACATGCGGAAAAGCATGGCCCGGTCGCATTGTTGCAATTTGATGCGCATTGCGACACATGGCAGGACGATGGCTCCATGCTCAATCATGGCTCAATGTTTTTGCGCGCAAAAGATGAAGACTTGCTTCAGGTCGACCACTCGATCCAGGTTGGCTTGCGTACCTATAACGACAGTGACCACGGCTTTGACATCCTGACCAGCCCTTGGGTGCACCGCAATGGCCTTGATGCCACCATCGACCGCATCCTAAACAGGATAGGTGACACGCCTGTTTACGTGACGTTTGATATTGACTGTTTAGACCCTGCTTTTGCCCCGGGGACAGGCACACCGGTTGCAGGCGGCCTCGCCACATGGCAGGCGCTTGAATTAATCCGCGCATTGGAACCATTAAACATGGTTGGCTTTGACTTGGTTGAGGTATCACCCGCCTATGATCATGCTGAGATTACCGCTATTGCCGCGGCTCATATTGCGCATGACTGGCTTGCCGTTATGGCAAAAAAAGCAGGCGCGATCCCTAAACCTATCGGCCAGCTTTAAATGTTTTACTAAATTAGCTCGGACTTATATTTACGTCTCGCAAGCCGCACCATCACAACAGGGCATAGCATTTACGCCGCAATGGGCGCATTGACCGTGGCCATGTACCCAGATCAATTGTTCGGGCTTACCGCAAAACAAACATCGTTGCACCACGTCAGCACTATTTGCAGTTGCCGCTGTATCTTGGGTGCCCGAATTGGTGCCCGTATTGGTCTTGGTATTGGTCTTGATATCGTGCTTTTCCATCATCTTATACTACGCTTTTTCAGGTCGATTGACCAGCCAAACCCCAAAGCTGGCCACCGCCACCCCGATGCATCCGACTACGCCCAACAGCTCACCGAAGAAGATATATCCCATCAAGGCAGATACGGGCGGCACCATGAAAAACAAACTTGATGTCGCGGCCATTTGCCCTGAACGGATCAGCAGCATCAAAATCGACACCGCCCCAATCGACACGGTGGTGATGATCCAGATCATGGATAAGGTGACCTCCACCGTCCACTCCAGATAATATGGCTCAACCGTCATCAATAATACGCCATAAAATCCAGCAGCAGCTAAAGCTTGCAATGTGTTGCCTGCCACCAGATCAAGCCCGCCCAAATAACGTTTTTGAATAATCGTACCAATAGCCATGGCGTTCACCGCCACCAGACAGCTGATCAAGCCAATCATGGGGATATCACCGCCCAGCCGCGGATACACCACCAGCGCCACGCCTGCCATGCCTGCCGTGATCCCAACCCATTGGATCGCCCGCACCTTTTCGTTTAAGAAAGCCAAGGCTAGAAATGCCGTGATAATAGGCTGGATCGACACGATGAGTGATGCATTACCTGCAGGCGTGCCTTTGGAAATAGCGAAAAACACACCCCCCAAATAGACCCCATGCATCAACACCCCTGCCAGCAATGTCGGCACCAATATCTTTCGATCAGGCCATGCTGATTTCAGTGCCAATGCGACCAGCGCGAAAATCACCGTCACGATGGCAAAACGCACAAATAAGAAACTGAACGGTCCTGATGCCATCAGCCCATATTTGGCTGATACAAATGCACTCGCCCAGAGCAGCACAAAAATAATAGAATAAACGCGTGTCGGCATGAAAAAGTGGTATCCGTTGAAGTCGTGATTTACTATGACATATCATAACTACATAAGTCTCGTTGAATTCATCAATATTTCAGGATCGTCATCATGCCCGCAACCGCAGATATTTTGATAATGGGAGATGGCATTGCGGGCCGGGCCATGGCCTTGGCATGTGGTCTTGCGGGCCGTCATGCCAAGATCATTGCACCCGCGAACAACGCTGCCCCCAACGGCGGGGTTCAGCTTGCGCCCAATGGTTGGGCCGCACTTGACGCCCTGGGCACGGCTGAGGCCGCAAAAACTATTGCCTGCCCCCTCACCATGATGCGCTTATTATCTACTGATACTGGCAATACATTGGTGGGGATCGACCTTACCGCCGCTCATCGTCGCCCTTATGCGGGGGTTAATCAGGCTGGCCTGATGGATGTGTTGAAATCCGCCGCCACAACCACAGGTCATGTGTCGTGGCATGACGGCCGCGCTCAATCGATCACCAGTCATGACGACCACGCTGCCATCACCCTTGAAGATGGCACGGTGATGACCGCGCCGTTTATCATTGGTGCCGATGGTGCTGATGGTCTAGCCCGCAGTTATGTCCAAGCCGCCGCATCACCGCGCCCGCTGACCGAAACACGCCGCGCCTTCCGCTGCACAATCCCACTTGCTGACCTGCCGCCACACTTGCACGCCACGTCCACTTCTGTTTGGTTGGGTGATGGTGGGCATATGGTGTTCTATCCGTTGCCGCCGCTTCATCACAACACGCGCAAGAAAAAGGGCACCACCGCCACGATCAATAATCAAGGCATGCTCAATCTGGTTGCCGTCACCACTGCTGGCACATCAGCACGGCGTCAAGCATTAGCCCTTGCAAAGGCACAGCCGATTTTATCTGCCTTAATCCCTCATGTTGAAACTGCGCATGATATGCCGCTTTATCGGCATCCTATCCTTGATGTGTTGCGGCGTGGCCGCGTTATCCTCACCGGTGATGCCGCCCACCCAATGCCGCCTCATCTGGCCCAAGGTGCAGGACAAAGCCTGATTGATGCCGCCAGCATACTGCCGGTGCTAACAGCTGCACAAGATGACGCGGCACTTAATACCGCGCTCACCACATGGACGGCGGCACGACTGAAAGCCACCAAACGCATCCAAGAAAAAGCAAACCGCGCTGGCAAGCTCTTTGCCCTAGATGGGCCGTTAACCAAGATTAGGAATATTGGCCTTGCCAGTATTGGCGGTGTGGCGATGGTGCGTGAATTGGACCGCATCTGGCAATCTTAACGCCATCCCCCCCACATAAAAAAACACCCAGGCCTTGGCCCGGGTGCTTTGCTATTCGATGATATGTTGATGCATCTACTCGCGGTTGCCCAACAGGCGCAGCAAGAAGATAAACATATTGATGAAATCAAGATACAGCGTCAGCGCACCCAAGATTGACTTCTTCTGGGCAACGTTATGGCTGTCAGAGATCATATACATGGACTTAATACGCTGGGTGTCATAGGCGGTCAGGCCAGCAAACAGCAGCACACCCACCACCGAGATCATCAGCTCAAGCCCTTGGTTCGCCATAAAGATATTGACGATGCTTGCCAATAACAGGCCAATCACGCCCATCACCAAGAAAGCACCCAATGGGCCAAGGTTGCGCTTAGTGGTGTAGCCATAAAGGCTCAACCCTGCAAAGGCACCTGCAGTGATGAAGAACACACGCGCCACGCTATCGCCAGTATACACCAACAAGATAGATGACAGTGAAATCCCCATCAGGGCCGAAAATACATAGAATAATGTTTGCGCGGTACGCAGCTTAAGGCTGGCCACTTTCGCGGACAGGTAAAACACCATGCCCAGCGGCGCCAACATCACCACCCATTGAAGCGGTGTTGTGTATAACAATTGGCCAAGTCCGGTCAGGTATTTCTGGCCCGCAGGGTTTACCCCAACCGCCAGCATCTTAATGCCATAGGCAAAAAGGCCAGTTACCGCCAATGCTGTTGTCATGTAGTTATACACGCCCAGCATATATGCCCTAAGGCCAACGTCGATATCAGCAGCTTGTGCGGCGGCTGAATTCATCATCTTTGGATCGTTCATGTTACTCCCTCCAGAGTGCTCAAACTCTATGTTATAAATGTAACAACTGCCGGTGATGATTTCAAGAAGATCACACGGAAAATCCAGTTAACGCAAATTTACCATATTATTGGCAGGGATTAAACCCGGGTAGATTGGCGGCGGCCACGTTCTGATGCCGATTTAAGCTGACCACATGCTGCTAGGATATCTTGCCCACGCGGCGTGCGCACAGGGCTTGCATATCCAGCATTCATGATAATTTTTGAAAACTTATCAATGCGGGTATTGGATGAACATTCATACCCACTGCCAGGCCATGCATTAAACGGGATCAAGTTAATTTTTGATGGAATACCGTCAATCAGGTTAATAAGGGCACGTGCATCATCATCACTGTCATTCACGCCATTCAACATCACGTATTCCCACGTAATCCGGCGGGCGTTGCTTAAGCCTGGGTAATTCCGGCAAGCGTCAATCAGCACCTCAAGCGGGTATTTTCGGTTGATCGGCACCAATTCGTCCCGCAGCTCGTCACGTACCGCATGAAGTGATATCGCCAAATTAACCCCAAGGTCTTCACCAGTACGGAAAATTTCAGGCACCACCCCTGATGTCGACAACGTGACCCGGCGCTTCGATAGGCCAATGCCCTCACCACTCATCGCGATGCGCATGGCTTCAGCCACATTGTCATAATTAAACAGCGGCTCACCCATGCCCATCAGCACAATATTTGTTAATCGGCGGTCTTCTTTCCCTGCCGGCCAATCCCCCAGCTCATCCATCGCCAGCATGATCTGTCCGGTTATTTCAGCCACCGTCAGATTACGCACTAATTTTTGCGTACCGGTATGGCAAAAGGTGCAGGTCAAGGTACAGCCAACTTGTGACGACACACATAACGTGCCGCGATCATCTTCGGGGATGTACACCGTTTCGGCTTCATTGCCATCTGCAAATTTCAACAGCCATTTAATGGTGCCATCACTCGACACTTGGCGGCTGGTCACGCGTGGGCGTGAAATCATAAACGTTGACGGCAATGCCTCGCGCACTGGTTTGGCAAGATCAGTCATATCATCAAAACTGGTAATGCCATGCCGCCAGACCCAGCGCCATATTTGACGCGCACGGAACGCTGGCAACCCTTGTGCCTTTATCGCGTCTTCTAACGCAGCTGGGCCCAACCCTAAAATATCTATCGGGCCCGACGCATTTATCGGTAACGGGTCATCCCCTAATGCTAGCGCCGCAGCTTCAGCCATTAAGAACAGGCCTTATCAATCTTTTTCATCGCGGCGGTGAAGCCCTTCAATGAATAGGTATCGACAGTTTTATTGCCGCGGCTTGAAATGCCTGTAACCTTCAACTTGTTGCCACGCTTCATGGATTTGACCAATGCGCGGTCCATCGCAGGCTTGGTCGCCCACGCACGGGTATCGACTGAAAACAGATTAAAGGCCTTACCATCAATAGAAAAGACAACATCACGTCCTTCTTCAAAACGATATCCGGCAACAGAACTTACCACCCCGCGCTCATCACTGTCCTTGCCATGATGGGCAACAAACACACGTGTTTCACCGCGGTTATTGCGGTCATATTTACCTTCCAGCTTGGTTGGCTCACTCGTGATGAAACATACCGTGTTGGCACCTGACCCACTTCGGTAAGATTTCCACGCACCGTTCTGGCCAATCAGCTCACCTGTTTGGGCATGCACAGCTGCGCCGGGCATCATCACCGACAACATCACGGCACCTGTCGCAATGACGGCAAGACGAAGATGATGGAATAGGGATGTGTTGGTCATGGAATCTTTCCTTTTCTTGGAATTATGAACGTCTCATCTGGCCTAAAATCACAGATTGGCCCCTAAAATTCAATGTAAATTTCACCGCCTGCACGCCGCGCCCCTCAGCACCTCAACCGGCGCGGGTATTTTTAACCGTCTTTCGCCATGCGGCGGCGTTCTTTCTTCATCCATAATGGCTCACCAAAGACAGGTTCAGGCAACGCTTCGGTGGGGCCACCTGCCATGGTTGGGCGCGGGGCAAATCGGTCCATGGATTGAACACGGTCATACATAACCAGCGCACCTGCGACGGCAAGGTTTAACGAAAACCGTGTTGGAATTTTCACCACATGGTCACATAGATCCAACATTTCTTCCGATAGGCCCAACCGCTCAGACCCCAGCACATAAGCCGCTGATCGGGGATGGCGGAAACTTGGCAACACCACCGCATCATCTGTCAGCTCAATACCCACCAGCTGACATCCTTCAGGCAACGCCAGCTCACGTGCAGACTTAAACATATAAAGCGGAATTTGCTCAATCGCCTTTGATGTATCGGCATGGGCAATCTCACGGCGGTTTAACGTCTCGCCCACGGTAAATGCAAACGCCGCACCAAAGGCATGGGCCGTTCTAATGACCGCACCTGCATTACGTGCTTTGCTTATTCCTTCAACGCCTAGTGCTGCATATCCGCGCATTATTCTATTCCGTTTCTTTCAGGCCAGATGACGCTGCCATCTTATCCATGGCGCGGGCCAATTTTTCATCCAATTCAGTCAAGCCGCCCACATCATGCGTGGTCAGGCGAACATCGACTTTGCTGTAAACATTAAACCATTCGGGATGATGGTCCAACACCTCTGCCTTAATTGCAGCACGGCTCATGAATCCGAATGCCGCCTCAAAATTTTTGAACCGAAAGGTTTTTTCAATGGCGATGTTATCTGCGGTCATTGTCCAGCCGTCAAGGCTTGCCACCATCTCCTTCGCCGCTTCATCAGTCATTTTATCAGGACGCGTTGACATCATCACCTCTCCTCTTGTTAAAACACACGTTTGTTATGGCACACGGTTGTTACGGCACCAGCCGCAACAGCTCATCAATCATGGGCCTGATCCGGTGCACAATCACCGCCACCCCTTTTTCATTAGGGTGAATACCATCTTGCTGGTTTAAGTTCGGGTCCAGTGCGACACCATCTAAAAAGAATGGGTAAAACAACAATGTTACGTCTTGCGCCTTGGCCGTTGCCGCCGCATTAATAAAAGCTTGGTCAAAAGCTTTACCGTAACTTCCACCCATATTTGCAGGTGCGTGCATCCCTGCCAATATCATCGGCAGATCACGCCCACCAATCGCGGCGATAATGGCATCAAGATTGGCCTCCATATCATTGGCCGCCAACCCGCGCAGGGCATCATTCCCCCCCAGCACGACCACCACGGCATCAGGCACATCTGCAAGTGACCAGTCAATTCGGCTTGCCCCACCTGCGGTGGTATCGCCTGAAATGCCGCCATTTATCACCTCAACCATATGACCGTCTGCATTCAGCGATGCCTGCAACTGGTCTGGAAACGCAACACCTTGCGGCAAGCCGTACCCCGCCACCAAACTATCTCCGAAAATCAATAATCGTGTGGGGGCTGTTTCTGCATTAGATGTCGTCATCATTACCGCAGACAAACCGAACGCCGCCACCAGCGTCAGAAAATACTTGATCATATATTTGCTTTCTTAAAAACCAATCACCATATATTTAACATAATTTAATATTAGGTAAATATTACACCGTTCAACTTAGGTAAGACCATGACGATATCACCCGCCGACGCCTCCATGATTATTCTTGATCAGGTGCATCTTTCGATGCCCAGCAAGGCTGGCATGGTCAACATCCTTAATGATGTGTCTTTAACCATCGAAAAAGGCGAAACCGTGGCCATGTTAGGCCCAAGTGGTGCCGGCAAGACCACCGCCATGATGGTCATGGCAGGACTTGAAGCCATTACTGATGGCCGCATTAATGTCGCGGGTTATGACTTGATGCAGCTTGATGAAGATCGCCTTGCGGAAATTCGCCGCGCCCATATCGGCATCATCTTTCAGGCGTTCCGCCTTATCCCGTCTATGACCGCGCTTGAAAACGTCGCCATCCCGCTTGAACTTGACGGTGGGCAGGATGCATTCGCCCTTGCCGAAGCTGCATTGAAAGATGTTGGCCTTGGCCACCGGCTTGACCACTTCCCGGATCAACTTTCTGGTGGTGAACAGCAACGCGTCGCTATTGCCCGCGCCATTGTAACTGGCCCCGACATCCTGCTTGCGGATGAACCCACAGGCAATCTTGATCAAGCCACCGGTGGTGAGATTATGGACCTCCTGATGACAACCGCAGCTAAACATGACACTAGCCTTGTGCTCATCACCCATGATGAACGCCTCGCCACCCAATGCAGCCGCGTGGTGCGCATTGCTGATGGTACGATTGCATCTGATATTAAATCCAGCCCCAAAAAATCAGCTAAAAAAGCTGCCAAGAAAAAGGCGTAGCATATGTCTTCACTTGCGCTTGCTTTCACCATCGCACGCCGCGAATTACGCGGCTCTATTTCGCAATTCCGCGTCTTCTTGATCGCGCTCACCCTCGGTGTTGCCGCGATTGGTGCGGTAGGCAGTATTGCCGATGCCATGCGTGAAGGTATCGCGGTCAATTCACGGCTGATGTTTGGCGGTGACCTTGACGCCAGCGCCACGCATAAACCTGTGCCGGCACCTGTGTTGGCGGAAATGCGCAATCATGGCCAAACATCATCTATTATTCAGATGCGTGCCATGCTTGGCGGTGAAAAGGATGGCCCCCAAGGCCCTGAAAATATCCGCCGCTTGGTTGCGCTCAAAGTCGTTGATGATGCATGGCCTCTGATCGGCGCCCCCACCCTAGACCCTGCCATTCCACTTGATACGGCACTGCGCATGGTCAATGGCAAGCCTGGCATTATCGCCAATCCTGGCCTGCTTCGCGTGCTTGGTGCTGATGTTGGGGATACTGTTCGCCTTGGTGATGCTGATGTTCATGTCAGCGCCATTTTGGTGCGTGAACCTGACCGCGGTTTTGGGTTTGAACAATTTGCACCATCCGTGGTGATCGCTGATGACCATCTTGAAATGACGGGCCTTAATGTGCCGGGCGCACTCATGACCTATCGTGAACGCCTGCTGCTCGACAATCCATCTTCGGACATGGCCATTTTGAATGACCTTAAATCACGTTCTGACAATTCGCTCGTGCGCCTCAGGCATCACCGCCAAGGCTCTGCAGGTTTTCAAAATTTCCTCACACGTACCGAAACCTTCCTTACCTTAGTCAGCCTGACCGCACTCCTGATCGGCGGGCTCGGGGTGTCATCAGCTGTCCGTGCATGGCTGACCAGCCGCATGCCTGTATTGGCCACATTAAAATGTCTTGGCGCGCCTGCCGCCCTCATTTTTCGGGTTTACCTTATCCAAGTCATGGCGCTCACCATCCTTGGCATATTCTTTGGCCTCAGCCTCGCCATCATGACGCCATGGCTCGCCAAGGCGTTATTATCTGCCGTCACGCCTGTCCCTATTCAAACAGGTCTTTATCTTGAATCCTTGCTTGGTGCGGCAGGATTTGGGCTATTAACTGCCCTTACCTTTTCCGTATGGCCGTTGGGTAAGGCGCGTGAAGTTAAACCAAGTCATCTGTTCCGCACCTTGATCACCGTGCCATCAGGGCGTCCTAAAAAACGCTACCTGACCGTGATCATTGCGGCCACGATCGGCCTTGCTGGCCTAACATGGTGGGTGACCACCAGCCCTATTCTTGCCATTGGCTTTATGGTTGGCGTATTGGGGGCATTGGTGCTGCTTGGGCTATTGGCCGAAGCCGTGATCCGCGGTGTCAAAGCACTACCGCGCCCTAAAAATACCGCCCTTCGTTTTGCCCTTGCTGCTGTTATTCGTCCGGGTAATGCGACCCGCACCGTGGTGGTGACCTTTGGGCTAGGGCTTGCGGTATTGGTGGCGATTGCGCTGTCTGAACACAACATGAACCGCCAGATCAATACCCGCCTTGCTGATGAAGCTCCTGCATGGTTCTTCATTGATATTCAGCCTCATCAAAAAGATGCTTTCCAAGATTTAACTGGCGGGCTTGCCGGTGCTGAAAACATCACCATGGTGCCACTTGTTCGCGGCCGGATTGTTGCGCTGAACGGTGTGCCCGCGGATGAGATTAACGCCCCGCAATCCGAAGAATGGATCCTGCGCGGTGACCGCGGCCTGACATGGTCAGAAACCCCGCCGGAAGACGCAAATATTGTCAAAGGTGAATGGTGGGATGCTGACTATCGCGGCCCGCTCCAAGTCTCAATAGATGACGAAGCCATGATGGCCTTTGGCCTTGGCCTTGGCGACACCATCACCATGAATATTGCTGGCCGTGAATTGGTGGCCACCATCACCTCCAGCCGCATTATTGAATGGCAGAATTTTGGCCTTAACTTTGTCTTTGTCCTCAGCCCTGGCCTAATCGCACAAGCCCCTCATAATTGGGTGGCGACCGTGGCCACGGATGACCCCGCCATCGAAGCTCAGCTAGACCGTGACGTTGCCGCTGAAATGCCAAATGTCTCATCAATTTCGGTACGTGAGGCCGCGGTTACGGTTGGCCGTATTTTGGGGCTTGTGTCTGTCTCTATTCAAATCACGGCTGGCATCACGCTCATTGCTGGCTTTGCGGTCTTGGCGGGCACCGTTGCGGCAGGTGAAGCCCGCCGCATCCAATCTTCGATCATCCTCAAAGTCTTGGGGGCAACCCGCCGCACCATCCTGATGTCATATATTTATGAATACCTGATCTTGGGGCTGATCACTGGCGTGGTCGCGGTGGCCATTGGTGCCGGGGCCAGTTACGCCATCCTCACCGTGCTGCTGCAAACAACCTTTACATTTGCGCCAGGCTTGGCCGCGGCAGTTGCTCTTGGCGGGGCGGCGGCCACGGTTATCTTGGGGCTGATAGGGGCATCACGCACCTTGGGGCGTAAGCCGGGGCCTGTCTTGCGCCAAGAATAATCGGACAAAAGCCACCATTCCGCACATTCTTTTTCGGGCCTAGATCATGCAAATCTCTTGCGATTTAGGCCCAAGAAAGCTATATGGTGCGTCATGACTGATACAACTTCTCCAAAGAAAGTCGTCCTTGCCTATTCTGGCGGGCTCGACACTTCCGTGATCCTGCGTTGGCTGCAAGATGCGCACAACGCTGAGGTCGTGACCTTTACTGCTGATCTGGGCCAAGGTGAAGATATTGAACCTGCCCGCGCCAAGGCTGAAGCCATGGGGATCAAAGAAATTTATATCGAAGACCTGCGCGAAGAATTTACCCGCGATTATGTCTTCCCGATGTTCCGTGCCAATGCGCTTTATGAAGGTGAATACCTGTTGGGCACATCCATTGCCCGCCCGCTTATCGCCAAACGCCAGATCGAAATCGCCCGTGAAGTCGGCGCTGATGCCGTCAGCCATGGCGCAACAGGTAAAGGCAATGACCAAGTCCGTTTTGAACTTGGCTATTATGCGCTTGAACCGTCCATTAAGGTGATCGCGCCTTGGCGGGAATGGGACCTGACGTCACGCACTAAGCTGATCGACTATGCCGAACAGCATCAGATTCAAATCCCGAAAGACAAGCGCGGTGAAGCACCGTTCAGCGTTGACGCAAACCTCTTGCATATCTCTGCCGAAGGTAAAGTGCTGGAAGACCCATGGGAAGAGCCGGGCGAATATGTATTCTCGCGCACCGTATCCCCGATGGATGCACCAGACACCCCGACGGAAATTACAATCGAATTTGCTGGCGGTGACCCTGTCGCCATTAATGGTGTGGCGATGAGCCCCGCAACCTTATTAACCGCCCTCAATAAATTAGGCGGTGATAACGGCATTGGCCGTCTTGATCTGGTGGAAAACCGTTTTGTGGGCATGAAATCCCGCGGCGTTTATGAAACCCCGGGCGGCACGATCTTGCTCAAGGCACGTCGGGCGATGGAATCCATCACCCTTGATCGCGGTGCGGCCCATGCCAAAGACACGATGATGCCGCGTTATGCTGAACTGGTTTATAACGGCTTCTGGTTTGACCCAGAACGCGAAATGATGCAAAAGGCCATCGACGCAACCCAAGAACAGGTTGCAGGCACCGTGCGCATGAAACTGTATAAAGGCAACGTGATCATCACAGGCCGCCAGTCTTCAAATTCACTTTACCATCCTGATCTGGTGACCTTCGAAGATGGCGCCGCAGATTATGACCAGACTGATGCCCATGGCTTCATCCGCCTTAATGCATTACGCCTTCGTGTCCGTAAAATGATGCAAGGTAAATAGTCGGGCAAATAGTCGGGATAAATAATACAGGCCAAATGATACAGGCTAAATAACCCAAATCCCCTCGCTTTATATGGGGGGAGATGATGATGCAGATTGACGGAAACCGTCCCCCGTCACCTGCCCTATTTTTCAATCCAGTGTTGTGAAATAGACGGATAAACCCATCATCACGGGGGACGTGACATGCCTATAATTGTTGATATTTTTGCAACTGCCGCATTAGTGGGGCTTGTCTGCGCACTCATATGGCGGACGATACCCCATTCTGCAGGGTCTAAATACTATGTTTGGTTCAAACACGCTATTTTGTCCAACTGCCGCGACTATTTCAAAAAATCTACTCACGTTATTAGGTATCTGAAAAGTGCTTATCTTGGCGTATTCATCCTTATCATTGGTATTGTGGCGGCTACGGTCTTAACCCTACTATTCACCCAATCTGGTCTTTATGATGCGCTTGTGGGTATTATTTGGGGCGCCACCAAAACTGAAACCACCCAAACCTATACCACCAATATTATAGAATTTATGAAAACCGCTGTCTTTACCTTGGGTGCGCTCGGCGGTGCTTACGGCTTGGTCCTTGCCGCCAGACGGCAAAACGTGCTGGAACGTCAAACCCAACAAGGCCAAGATCAGCTGTTTAATGACCGCCTCGGCCGTGGCGTTGAATTACTTGGGCATAAAGACATGGCTGTTCGCGTTGCTGGCATTAAAGTGCTGGAAGACCTGGCTCTAACTTCTGAAAAAAGGAACATCATCAGAAGTATCTTTGATAGCTTTATTCAAACAAATGCAGGTAGGGAAATAGATTATGAAGCTAGCCTAATTTTTCCGAATGAAGTCACCATGATAGAAAACCGTCTTGATGTTTTTGCATCTGTAAAAGCTTTTATTAGAATTGATCAAGACATCAATGAGTTTTCACATTTAAATAACCTCAATTTAGATAATTGTGATTTCACTTCTTTAGATTACAAAAAAAATATAATTCATGCTTTTTCATGTAACCTAAAAAATACAACCTTTGCAGGTTTAAACTTATCTGACGCAGATTTCCAATTTTGTCACTTATCGTATGCAAAGTTTTCATTAACAGATCTAACAAACTCAAAATTTACATTCACAAATTTAAGTTATGCTAGGTTCATTTACTCTAATTTAGATGGGTGCAATTTTTCAGACGTTGATTGCACTAGTGCCCTATTTATAAATACAAAAAACATGACTAAAGATCATTTGTCACAAATTTTTTATGAAGAAGGTAAGCCGCCCATTGTACCAGACCATGTAAAAATTCCTTCAAATAGATCTTATCAATGGATAATCGTTGATGGTGAACGTCAACGCAAATTTCTTAAAGATAAAGGTACTTCCCTAAGTGATATTCTAAATGTAATTCCATATTGAAAATGGCTAGTAAGAATATGATTGATTAACCCCACCAAAAAAGGCAAGGAAGACCCTGCCTTTCATGAGGAAACTTTTACCGCATGAAATACACGCGCTCAGCAACCAACCGCCAGATTATATGAACACGTTATAAAACCGCGTTACTTCACATCCCCATCACAAACGGGCATATCAACGCTGCCATCTTCATTAACCTCTTTAAACAACACACGGCCATTTGGTGCATAACTATACCCGCTCGCCCGCATGCCGGAGCTACATTCCACGCTCTCAACCTTCACAAATTTGCCGGTACCGTTGCTATGCTTACGAAACTCGATCATGTCTTCACTCGGGAACATCATAAACCCAAGAACAATCAAAATAATGGCCATCTCGTTTTCCTTTCACGGTGTTATTCCGTCATGATATTGCGATCACGATATTTATATCGGGCAGATGCGGCAGTAATGGCACCGAATTGTGCTGAAATTATGCCTGAAAATACCATCAAAATTGAACTAGGGCTTTTTTCCTGCCGTGATGATATATATATCACTATATATATGATATTAATGGCTTTTGGCCGCAATGCCAAATAACCTTTATAAACCCCAATGAAACTCGGACTAAACCCGTATTAGAAAAAGGACAAACCGATGGCTTTTGAACTTCCCGATCTTCCTTACGCCTATGACGCTCTTGCCGCAGCAGGCATGAGCCAGGAAACACTGGAATTCCACCATGACCTACACCACAAAGCTTATGTCGATAACGGCAATAAATTGCTTGATGGTTCTGGTCACGAAGGCAAGTCCCTCGAAGAGATCGTTGCCGCAACCTATGATGCAGGTGCGCTGGTTCAATCCGGTCTGTTCAACAACGCATCACAACATTGGAACCATATTCAGTTCTGGGAAATGATGGGCCCAACAGGCCGCGCCATGCCGTCCGAGCTGGAAGCCGCATTGAATGAAAACTTCGGCTCCGTCGACGCGTTCAAAGATGCGTTCAGCGCCGCAGGTGCAGGTCAGTTCGGTTCTGGCTGGTGCTGGCTTGTTAAAAACGCTGATGGCAGCCTCGCCGTGACCAAGACTGAAAATGGTGTGAACCCACTTTGCTTTGGTCAGACCGCGCTTCTTGGCTGTGATGTGTGGGAACATTCCTACTATATCGACTTCCGCAACAAACGTCCGGCCTATCTGTCAAACTTCCTCGACAACTTGGTCAACTGGGAAAATGTTGCATCACGCATGTAATACCCTGACCTAACCTTTTAGGGTGGTTTTTACCCTTTAGGGTAGTTTTTCATGGAGGGTATCATTGTTACATGTGATACCCTCTTTTCTTTATTAATATTGCGCTGGAGCCTTAAGATATGAAACTTAATGACCCTACACTTCTTCGGACCGATAGCTATATTGATGGCCAGTGGATGCCGTCACCTGACGGTAAAACTTTTCCCATTCATAATCCCGCCACTGGTGAGCTGATCGCAAATGTCGCTGACCACGGTGTTGCCTCGATCAAAAAAGCGATTGATGCCGCAGAAAAAGCGCAAAAAGCATGGGCTAAACGCACCGCCAAAGACCGCGCGATGTTGATGCGCGCTTGGTATAATTTAATCATGGAAAATCAAGAAGATTTGGCCCAGATCATCACCGCGGAAATGGGTAAGCCATTGGCGGAATCCCGCGGTGAGATTGCGTATGGCGCTTCATTTATTGACTGGTTTGGTGAAGAAGGTCGCCGCATTAATGGTGATATTCTTCAGCCTCATATGACCGACAAACGCTTGATGGTCCTCAAACAGCCAGTGGGTGTATTTGGTGCGATCACGCCATGGAATTTCCCGAATGCCATGATCACCCGCAAGCTTGCCCCTGGCATTGCTGCCGGGTGTGCGGCCGTCCTAAAACCTGCCGAACAGACTCCGCTTTCTGCCCTTGCGATTGCCGAACTTGCAGACCGTGCGGGCATTCCAGCAGGTATCGTCAACATCGTAAACGGCATGGATGCACCTGCGATTGGGCTTGAACTTACCACCAATCCGGTGGTGCGCAAGATCACCTTCACCGGCTCAACTGAAGTTGGCCGCATCTTGATGAAGCAATCTGCTGATACCATTAAACGCGTTAGTTTTGAACTTGGCGGCAACGCTCCATTGATCATTTTTGATGATGCAGATATCGAAGTCGCGGTCCGTGAAACCATGGCCTCAAAGTTCCGTAATGCAGGCCAGACTTGCGTTTGCGCGAACCGTATTTTTGTGCAATCCGGCATCTATGATGAATTCGCCGCAGCCCTTACCGCCAAGGTAAAAGAAATGGGCGTGGGCAATGGTGCGGAT
>CBFIAO010000043.1:0-17175 GCA_965660595.1 Puniceispirillales bacterium (SeqCode)
CGCGTTCACGTTTTGATATCCGCTTCTACTTAGTGGCTATTTTATTTATTATTTTCGACTTGGAAGTTGCCTTCCTGTTCCCTTGGGCGGTGTCCTTGGGAAAAATTGGTGCTTTTGGGTTTTGGTCAATGATGGTCTTCCTCGGCATTTTGACCGTTGGCTTTATTTACGAATGGAAAAAAGGCGCATTGGAGTGGGATTAACCACAACAACGCGAACGTATTGCTAGTAGGGGCATAAAATGGGTTTGATTACATCACCACATGGCCAACCAAGTGAAGGTGGGCCAATTCCACAAGGTGCAGATCAAGATATGATTTTAAACGCGGTCGGTGATGAAATTGCCAATCGCGGTTTTGTCATTGCGCAAGCAGATAAGCTATTTAACTGGGCACGAACAGGGTCACTATGGCCTATGACATTTGGTCTTGCGTGCTGTGCGGTGGAAATGATTCATTCGGCATCAAGCCGTTATGACATGGACCGCTTTGGTATGCTGTTTCGCCCGAGCCCGCGCCAGTCTGACGTGATGATCGTTGCCGGTACCCTAACTAACAAAATGGCACCAGCGCTGCGTAAAGTTTATGACCAAATGGCGGAACCGCGTTGGGTGCTGTCCATGGGATCATGTGCCAATGGCGGCGGATATTACCATTATTCTTACGCGGTTGTGCGTGGGTGTGACCGCATCGTGCCGGTTGATGTCTACGTGCCAGGTTGCCCACCAACCGCTGAAGCCCTGATTTACGGCATGCTGCAACTGCAGAAGAAAATTCGCCGTACTGCAACGATTGCCCGATAGATTTAAGGCGTATCATGACTGATCAGAATGCTATAACGCTTGCCGAAAAACAGGCCGGAATGACAGAAAGCCTAAAGCTTCATGTGGAAGCGCTGTTAGGCAGTAAAGTAAATGATATCACTTTATTCCGCGGTGAACTTAACTTTAACGTCAATATTGATGATATTCCGCAGATTTTGTTGATGCTTCGTGATGAAAGCGGCGGTGCTTTCACGCAATTGACGGACTTGACGGCAGTGGATTATCCAAACCGTCCTGAACGTTTTGACGTTATTTATCAGCTGCTAAGTGTGACCTCTAATCAACGCATTCGGCTTAAAGCCTCGATTGGTGACGGCGGGGTTGCGCCATCTGTTTCACATATTTTCTCATCTGCTGTTTGGGCGGAACGTGAAGTTTGGGATATGTTTGGCATCTTCTTTGCTGGGCATGATGATTTGCGCCGCTTGTTAACGGATTATGGTTTTGAAGGTCATCCATTACGTAAAGACTTCCCACTGACGGGGACGGTCGAAACACGTTATGACGATGCTGAAAAGCGCGTAATTTATGAGCCAGTCACCTTGACGCAAGAGTTTCGTGACTTTGATTATATGAGCCCGTGGGAAGGTCTGCAGACGCAAATGCGCCAAGATGACCCGAAACCATCTGGCGAAGATGAATAGGTAACGTTATGGCAGAAGCACAAATTAAACCGTTAACTATGAATTTCGGGCCACAGCACCCCGCGGCCCATGGTGTGTTGCGGCTTGTACTTGAGATGGATGGTGAAGTCATTGAACGTGCTGATCCACATATCGGCTTGCTGCATCGCGGCACGGAAAAGCTGATTGAGCATAAAACATATCTTCAGGCATTACCGTATTTTGACCGTCTTGATTACGTGTCACCAATGAACCAAGAGCATGCTTTTGCGCTCGCGTGTGAACGTTTACTGCAACTGGACGTGCCGCGCCGTGGCCAATTTATCCGCGTGCTTTATTGTGAAATTGGCCGCATTTTGAACCACCTCTTGAACCTGACAACATTTGCCATTGATGTTGGTGCAATGACGCCGCTTCTATGGGGTTTTGAAGAACGTGAAGAATTAATGGGGTTCTATGAACGTGCATCTGGCGCACGGCTGCATGCGGCGTATTTCCGCCCGGGCGGTGTGCATCAAGACCTGCCTGAAGGCTTGACGGATGACATTATGGATTGGGCTAACCGTTTCCCATCATTTATCGAAGATATTGAAGGATTGCTGACGGAAAACCGCATCTTCAAGCAACGTACTGTTGATATTGGCGTGGTTACCCTTGAAGACGCCCTTGACCTTGGGTTTAGTGGGCCTTGTATCCGTGCTTCTGGTCTGCCATGGGATTTGCGCAAAACACAGCCTTATGATGTTTATGATGAGCTGGATTTTGATATTCCAACAGGCACAACTGGTGACTGTTATGCCCGGTATTTGGTGCGTATCGAAGAAATGCGCCAATCATTGAAGATTATTCGTCAGTGTATTGAGATGATGCCGGAAGGCCCTGTTATGGCGCAAGATCATAAGATCACCCCGCCGCGCCGTGATGAAATGAAGACATCAATGGAATCGCTTATTCATCACTTTAAGCTTTATACCGAAGGCTTCCATGTTCCTGCTGGTGAAACCTACACCGCCGTCGAAGCCCCTAAGGGTGAATTTGGCGTATACCTTGTGTCGGATGGCAGTAATAAGCCGTATCGCTGTAAAATTCGTGGGCCGGGCTTCCCGTTTATGGCGTCTATCGACCAGTTGTCGCGTGGACATATGTTGGCGGATAGTGTGGCCATCCTAGGGTCACTTGATGTTGTGTTTGGTGAGATTGACCGATGAGTATTAGTAGCCGCATTGCCGATGATCAGCCTGAACACTTTGCGTTCACGGCAGAAAATAAGAAAACCATCAAGACCATTTTGGCGAAATACCCGTCTGACCGTAAGGCCAGCGCGGTGATCCCATTATTGGATTTGGCCCAGCGTCAACATGATAACTGGATACCCATGAAAGCGATTGAAGAGATTGCTAATACCTTGGATATGGCTGAAATTCGTGTCTTGGAAGTGGCCACATTCTACACGATGTTCAATCTGCGTCCGGTGGGTAAATATTTCATCCAAGCGTGCGGAACAACGCCATGTTGGCTGCGCGGCAGTGATGATGTGATGCGCTGCATCTATGACAAAGTTGGCATCAAAAACGGTCAAACCTCTGAAGACGGCAAATTCACATTGTTAGAAGTTGAATGCCTTGGTGCATGCGTAAACGCGCCAATGGTTCAGATCAATGATGACTATTACGAAGACCTTGACTACACCTCAACGGCAGCACTGCTCGATCAACTCGCGGCAGATAATGTGCCGCCTGCAGGTTCTGTTAAGGGGCGCGTTGGCTCACAACCTGAACCAGGCCCAACAAGCCTAGAAACTGTTATTGAATTTCCGAAGACCAAATCGACACAAAAATCATCCGGCCGTAAGCCTAAGGGAGATGTCTGATGCTGGCAGATAAGGATCGTATTTTTACCAATATTTATGGCTGGGAAGGCGCGGATCTTGCGTCGGCCAAAAAGCGCGGTGATTGGTCAAAAACAGCATCATTGATGAAAAAAGGTCATGATGCAGTGATTGATACCGTGAAAGCATCAGGTCTGCGTGGCCGTGGTGGTGCTGGCTTCCCCACTGGCCTTAAATGGTCATTCATGCCGAAAGAAGTTAAAGACCGCCCACATTATCTGGTGGTTAATGCGGATGAGTCTGAACCGGGAACATGTAAAGACCGTGATATCCTGCGTCATGAACCGCATAAACTGATCGAAGGCTGCCTTCTTGCTGGTTTCGCGATGCGTGCTAATGCAGGTTATATCTATATCCGCGGTGAATTTGTGAATGAAGCCATTGCATTGCAAAAGGCGATTGATGAAGCCTATGCCGCAGGTCTCTTGGGTAAGAATGCTGCGAAATCAGGCTGGGATTTTGACCTTTATCTGCATCGCGGGGCAGGGGCATATATTTGCGGTGAAGAAACTGCGTTGCTGGAAAGCTTGGAAGGCCGTAAAGGTCAGCCGCGCTTGAAGCCGCCATTTCCGGCAGGGGTGGGGCTTTATGGCTGCCCGACCACAGTCAATAATGTTGAAACCATTGCAGTGGTGCCAACTATTATGCGCCGCGGCGGTGACTGGTTTGCCGGCCTTGGGCGTGAAGGGAACACAGGGTCAAAATTGTTCTGTATCTCTGGCCATGTGAACAACCCATGTAATGTTGAAGAAGAAATGGGCATCCCGTTGCGAGAGCTTATTGAAAAGCATGCAGGCGGTGTTCGTGGCGGCTGGGATAACCTGCTGGCGATTATTCCTGGTGGGTCATCCACACCATTGATGCCTAAATCTGTATGTGATGACATGTTGATGGATTTTGACAGCCTGCGTAATGCAGGGACTGGTCTTGGAACCGCCGGTATTATCGTCATGGATAAATCAACTGATATCATCCAAGCGATTGCCCGGATCTCTTATTTTTATAAGCATGAATCATGTGGCCAATGTACGCCATGCCGTGAAGGCACAGGCTGGATGTACCGCATGATGGACCGTTTGGTCCGCGGTGATGCAGATGTTTCTGAAATTGATGTGCTGGAAGATGTCACACGCCAAGTTGAAGGCCATACCATTTGTGCCCTTGGTGATGCAGCGGCATGGCCTATCCAAGGTTTGATCAAGCATTTCAGAGGTGAAATTGAAGACCGTATTGCCGCGCGTAAAGCAGCAGCGGTTGCCGAGTAGGGGGAAAGCCATGATTACGGTTAATGTAGATGGCGTAGATGTTGAAGTAGAAGAAGGATCCACCGTCCTTCAAGCTTGAAAAGAAGCCGGCAAAGAAGTGCCGCGTTTCTGTTACCATGAACGCTTGTCGATTGCGGGTAACTGCCGAATGTGTCTGGTGGAAATGGAACGCTCTCCTAAACCGGTGGCATCTTGTGCAATGCCTGCGGGTGACGGCATGGTCATCAAAACAGATACTGATCTGGTGAAAAAAGCACGCGAAGGCGTGATGGAATTTATGCTGATCAACCACCCACTGGATTGTCCAATTTGTGACCAAGGTGGTGAATGTGACCTGCAAGACCAAGCCATGGGTTATGGCGGTGACAGCAGCCGTTATTTAGAGCCAAAGCGTGCCGTTGAAAATAAGGACATGGGTCCATTGATTTCAACCATCATGACACGTTGTATTCATTGCACACGCTGTGTTCGTTTTTCAACCGAAGTTGCTGGCGTCAACGATATGGGCGCTATTGGCCGTGGCGAAACGATGGAAATCACCACTTATCTGGAAAAAGCCTTGGCGTCAGAGCTTTCAGGAAATGTTGTTGATTTATGTCCGGTTGGTGCATTAACCAGCCGTCCATATGCGTTTTCTGCACGGTCTTGGGAATTAAGTCATACTGAAAGTTTTGATGCGATGGATGCGGTTGGTTCTGCCATCCGTATTGATACACGCGGTAATGAAGTTATGCGCGTCCTTCCGCGCATTAATGATGATGTGAACGAAGAATGGATTTCCGATAAAACACGTCATGCGATTGATGGGTTGAAGCGTCAACGTATTGACCGTCCATATTTGCGCATGAAAAATGGCCGTCTTGCCGAATGTTCTTGGGAAGATGCGTTCAAGGCTATCCAAGTTAAAATGTCAAAAGCGAAGTCAGAAAAGATCGCAACATTAATCGGTGATCAATGTGATGCGGAAAGCATTTATGCGCTGAAGTCACTGATGGATAGCATGGGGGTCGCCAATATCGACAGCCGCCAAGATGGTGCGTCTATCAATACAAGCGCACGTGGAAACTACATTTTCAACAGTGGTTTCAATGGGTTGGAAGAAACTGACTTTGTATTATTGATTGGCACAAACCCACGTCACGAAGCCGCAGTGGTCAATGCACGTCTTCGTCGCCGCTGGTTAAATGATGGGTTGGACGTGGCCCGCCTTGGCCCACCAACA
Source organism: Puniceispirillales bacterium (SeqCode) (assembly GCA_965660595.1). Taxonomy (GTDB): domain Bacteria; phylum Pseudomonadota; class Alphaproteobacteria; order Puniceispirillales; family UBA1172; genus JAGWAQ01. The sequence continues at coordinate 5,822 of CBFIAO010000043.1, forward strand.
GACCTGACATATCCGGTTAAAGAATTGGGTGATGATGCATCTGTATTGGCTGATCTTGCCGCTGGCAAAGGCCCCGTCTTCACCAAGTTGAAAAAGGCCAAAAAGCCGATGATCATTATTGGCATGGGTGCCCTTAGCCGTGGTGACGCAAACGCCATCATGGGTGCGGTTGCCAACTTGGTTGATGCAGCCGGTGTCGTGACGAAAGATTGGAACGGTTTTAACGTGTTGCATACTGCTGCTGCACGTGTTGCCGCGCTTGATCTTGGTGCGGTGCCGGGTAAAGGCGGTATGGATACGAAAAAAATGCTGGCCGCAGCGAATAAAGGTGACCTTGATGTGCTTTACCTGATGGGCGCTGATGAATGTGACCTATCAAAAGTAAGTGATAAGACGTTTGTGATTTACCAAGGACATCATGGTGATGCTGGTGCACGTGCGGCTGATGTGGTGCTGCCCGGGGCGGCATGGTGTGAAAAGGATGCGATCTTCACCAATAGTGAAGGGCGTGTGCAATATGCCAGCCGTGCGGCATTTCCTCCAGGTGATGCCCGTGAAGATTGGTCTATTATTCGTGCGCTATCAGCGGTGCTTGGCCATACATTAAGCTATGATAATCATGATGCGCTGCGTCAAGCGATGATCACTGCGCACCCGATCTTTGCCGAACCTGATGTCTTAACCGAAGCCAAGGTAAAACTGCCGTCAAGCAGTGCGAAAATTGCGTCAGGTGCGTTAACGACACCTATTGGTGAAGGTTCAACCACCAGTTTCTACATGACCTGTCCGATCAGCCGTTCATCGGTGACGATGGCAGAATGTATTCAAGCTTTTGAACAAGGTGATGTAAAAGGGGCCGCTGAATAATGGATACACTACTGGCAATCCTGACCTCACCAATGGTCATTGATTTACTTTGGATCGTTGGGTCCATCTTCGCGGTGATTGTGCCATTGCTGATTGCAGTTGCCTATTTGACGTTGGCGGAACGCCGCGTCATTGGCTTGATGCAATTACGGCGTGGCCCGAACGTTGTGGGGCCGTTTGGGTTGTTCCAGCCTTTTGCGGATGCGTTAAAGTTGCTGGCCAAAGAAACTATCTTGCCGTCAGGTGCATCCAAAGTTGTTTTTGTGATCGCACCAATGTTGACCTTTGTGCTGTCCTTGGTGGCATGGGCTGTCATCCCATTTGGTGATGGGTTAGTGATTGCTGATGTGAATGTCGGTATTCTGTATCTGTTTGCGATTTCATCCTTGGGTGTATATGGCGTGATCATGGCCGGGTGGTCATCGAATTCAAAATACCCATTCCTTGGCGCAATGCGCTCTGCTGCTCAGATGATTTCTTATGAAGTGTCATTGGGCCTTGTCATCATCACGGTGATCATGGCGGCAGGGTCATTAAACCTGACTGATATTGTGAATGCCCAGCGTGATTTGTGGTTCTTCATCCCACTTTTCCCGATGTTCATTATCTTCTTCATCTCAACATTGGCGGAAACTAACCGTGCACCATTTGACCTGCCGGAAGGCGAGTCTGAACTGGTGGCCGGCTATTTTGTGGAATATTCATCCATGTCATTCGCGCTATTCTTCCTTGGTGAATATGCGAATATGATCTTGATGTCTGGCATGACCGTGACCTTGTTCTTGGGCGGATGGTTACCGCCGCTTGATATGGCACCGTTCACATGGATACCAGGGCCAATTTGGTTCGCGATAAAAGTTGCGCTTGTGCTGTTTGTGTTCCTATGGGTGCGCGCAACAACGCCGCGCTATCGCTATGACCAGCTGATGCGTCTGGGTTGGAAAGTATTCTTGCCATTCACATTAATTTTTGTCGCCATTACTGGCGGTGTCTTGCTTGCATTCGGGCTATTGCCCGGTGCGGCGTAAGGGGGATTTGATGAACGCTGTTATCAACGCTGCACGTTCTTTCTTATTGATAGAAATTGTGAAAGGTCTGGCTTTGACCTTGAAGTATTTCTTCAAGCCGAAAGTAACGATCAATTATCCTTACGAAAAAGGCAGCCTTAGCCCACGTTTCCGTGGTGAGCATGCCCTGCGCCGTTATCCAAATGGTGAAGAACGCTGTATTGCCTGTAAGCTTTGTGAAGCGATTTGCCCTGCGCAAGCCATCACGATCGAGGCAGAACCCCGTGAAGACGGGTCACGCCGGACCACGCGATACGATATTGATATGACCAAATGCATTTACTGTGGTTTCTGCCAAGAAGCATGTCCGGTTGATGCGATTGTTGAAGGCCCGAATTTCGAGTTTGCCACCGAAACCCGCGAGGAACTTTATTACGATAAAGATAAATTGCTTGCCAATGGGGATCGCTGGGAAGTCGAGATCGCACGTAACCTTGCCGCAGACGCGCGGTATAGGTAGGGGGAATACATGATAACGTCTCTGTTCTTCTATCTCTTTGCTGCCATGACGGTGGCATCAGGGATTATGGTGATTACCGCCAGAAACCCCGTGCATGCGGTGTTGTTTTTGATCCTGTCTTTCTTTAATGCGGCTGGCTTATTTGTGATCATGGGCGCTGAATTCTTAGCCATGTTGCTGGTCGTGGTATATGTCGGCGCGGTTGCGGTGTTGTTCCTGTTTGTGGTGATGATGCTGGATATTGATTACGCAAATATGCGTGAAGGCTTCCAACGTCACCTGCCAATTGGCGGTATTGTCGGCTTTGTGTTGTTGATTGAACTGGTCCTGATATTTATGGGCCCAGATACAGGCATTGGCATCGCGCCGGTTGAGACAACCCGCAGTAACACCGCCCAGCTTGGTGATGTGATTTATACGGATTACCTCTACTTGTTCCAATTAGCAGGGATGATCTTGCTGGTGGCCATGATCGGGGCGATTACCTTGACCATGCGTCATCGTGAAGGCGTGAAGCGGCAGTCGATTGCCGAACAAAATGCACGTCGCCGTGAAGATACCATCACGCTGCAACAGGTGGACAGTCATGTGGCCCCAACACAAATTGCCCATGTTGTCGATAAAGACCAGAAGGGGATCAAGTAATGTTGACCGTAACCCTTTTCCATTACCTGACTGTTGGCGCAATTTTGTTCACGCTTGGTGCAGTGGGTATTTTCCTTAACCGTAAAAATGTCATCACGATCTTGATGTGTATCGAGCTGATGTTGCTTGCGGTTAATATTAATCTTGTTGCGTTCTCGACCCATTTGGGGGACCTGAACGGCCAAATCTTTGCCATGTTCATCCTGACAGTTGCGGCAGCTGAAGCTGCGATTGGCCTAGCGATCTTGGTGGTTTATTTCCGAAACCGTGGGTCGATCGCGGTTGAAGACATTAATGTGATGAGGGGATAGCATTATGATTAGCGCTATTGTCTTCCTGCCTTTATTAGGGGCGATCGGTGCAGGGATTTTTTCCCTGATGAAGAATGACCGCGGCGGGTTCGTGGTCTCTATTTCTGCCATGATCTTGTCCATGCTATTGGGCTGGTACGCGTTCTTAACCATGGCCATTCCTGGTGAAAGCGTTACTATTCCGCTTGCCACCTGGATTTCATCTGGCCAATTCCATGTTGATTGGTCGCTTCGTTATGATGCCCTGACCGCAGTGATGGTGATTGTGGTAACAACCGTGTCCACCATGGTGCATATCTATTCAGTCGGTTATATGTCACATGATAAATCAAAGCCGCGCTTTATGGCGTATTTGAGCCTGTTTACCTTTGCCATGCTGATGCTGGTGACTGCTGATAACCTTGTTCAGATGTTCTTTGGCTGGGAAGGTGTGGGGGTTGCTTCATATCTGCTGATTGGGTTCTGGTATCATAAGCCATCCGCACATGAAGCTGCGATGAAGGCATTTGTGGTTAACCGTGTTGGTGACTTTGGTTTTGCCTTAGGTATTTTTGGTGTCTTCGCGTTAACAGGTTCAGTTCAGCTTGATGCTATTTTTGATATTGCACCAACCTTGGTCGGTATCAACATTCCATTCCTTGGCATGGAATTACCTGCCTTAGAAGTTGTCGGGATTTTGCTGTTTATTGGCGCGATGGGTAAGTCTGCACAATTAGGGCTTCACACATGGCTGCCTGACGCGATGGAAGGCCCGACACCTGTGTCTGCCTTGATCCATGCCGCCACTATGGTAACGGCGGGCGTGTTTATGGTCTGCCGTTTATCGCCAATGTTGGAATACGCGCCATTCACCCTTGAATTCATCACGATTGTTGGTGCGCTGACTGCTATTTTTGCGGCGACGATTGGTATCACCCAATTTGATATCAAGCGCGTGATTGCCTATTCCACCTGTTCACAGCTTGGGTATATGTTCTTTGCGGCAGGTGTGTCTGCTTACCCGGCAGCTATGTTCCACCTGACCACGCATGCGTTCTTCAAGGCATTGTTGTTCCTTGGGGCAGGTTCGGTGATCCACGCCATGAGCAATGAGCAAGATATGCGTAACATGGGCGGTATCTGGAAAAAAATTCCAGTCACCTATGCGATGATGTGGATAGGGTCATTGGCGCTTGCTGGTGTTCCGTTCTTTGCAGGGTATTATTCAAAAGATATGATCCTTGAAGCTGCATGGGCACAACATGGCGCCACCGGACAATTTGCGTTCTATATGGGTGTGCTGGCTGCGTTCCTAACCGCGTTCTATTCATGGCGCTTGTTGTTGATGACGTTCCACGGTAAGCCGCGGGCATCTGCAGACGTCATGAGCCATGTCCATGAAAGCCCGATTGTCATGCTGTTGCCGCTATTTGTGTTGGCAATTGGGGCGCTGTTCTCAGGCTTCTTACTGTTCGATCTGTTCGTGGGCCATCACTGGAAAGATTTCTGGGGTGATGCCATCATGATCCTGCCGCAGCATACCGCCATGGAAAATGCGCATCATGTGCCAAAATGGGTAAAGTTTGCGCCAATTATTGTCGGCACGTTGGGGATCGCGATGGCGTATCTGTTCTATATGCTTGTGCCGTCTTTGCCGGCATTGATGCAGCGGATATTCCGTCCTATTCATGCGCTGTTCTATAACAAATGGTACGTAGATGAACTCTATGACGCGATTTTCGTAAAGCCTGCTGTCCGTATTGGCCGGGTGTTATGGCAGCGCGGTGACCTAGGCACGATTGATGCCTTTGGTCCGGATGGTGTCAGCGGTTTGGTGGCGCGGATTTCCGCATATTGTAGCCGCCTTCAGACAGGTTATGTATTTCACTACGCGTTTGCCATGTTGATCGGGGTTGTTGCCCTTGTCAGCTGGTACGCACGTGGTTTTGGGGGTTGATATGGAAACGACTTGGCCAATTTTGACCGTTCTCACCTTTCTGCCATTGATTGGTGTAGTTTTTCTGCTCCTGATCCGTGGTGATGAAGATGTTGTTGTGCGTAATTCGCGCAATGTCGCCCTTTGGGTAAGCGGTTTCACCTTCTTGATGTCATTATTTATCTTCTACAATTTTGATCCCACCATTAGTGGCTATCAATTCGAAGATCGTGGTGAATGGCTTGGCCGTGACGGCATCAATTATCATATGGGTGTTGACGGTATTTCCATGCCGTTTGTGGTCCTGTCAGCGTTTTTAACACCGCTTGCAATCTTGGCCAGCTGGCATTCAGTCAAGCACCGTATGCGTGAATATATGATCGCCTTTATGGTGCTGGAAACACTAATGATCGGCACATTCTGTGCGCTTGATATGGTGATGTTCTACCTGTTCTTTGAAGCTGTCTTGATCCCGATGTTCCTGATCATTGGTATCTGGGGTGGCAAGCGCCGTGTCTATGCATCATTTAAGTTTTTCCTATACACCTTGCTGGGGTCAGTATTGATGCTGGTGGCGATGTTGGTGATGTATGGCGAAGCAGGCACAACAAATATTCCTCAATTAGCGGAATACGCATTTGATCCATCTGTGCAGACATGGTTGTTCTTGGCTTTCTTTGCATCATTTGCCGTGAAAGTGCCGATGTGGCCTGTCCATACATGGTTGCCTGACGCCCATGTTGAAGCGCCAACAGCAGGGTCAATGATCCTTGCTGGTATCTTGCTTAAGATGGGGGGCTATGGCTTCCTTCGTTTCTCACTGCCGATGTTCCCAGATGCATCTCTTTATTTTGCACCAATGGTCTTCACCTTGAGCGTGATCGCAGTGATTTATACATCATTGGTGGCATTGGCCCAGTCTGATATGAAAAAGCTGATCGCGTATTCATCGGTCGCTCATATGGGTTTCGTCACCGTGGGGATTTTCACCTTTACGGAACAGGGCATTGCCGGGGCGATGTTCCAGATGATCAGCCATGGGTTGGTTTCTGCCGCGCTGTTCTTTGCGGTTGGTGTTGTTTACGATCGCCTTCACACGCGTGAGATTGACGCATATGGCGGGGTCGTTGATGCCATGCCTAAATATGCGGTGTTCTTTATGTTCATGATGCTGGCATCAGTTGGGCTTCCGGGCACAAGCGGATTTGTTGGTGAATTCCTCGTCCTTGTTGGCGCATGGCAGTCCAGCACATGGCTCGCGTTCTTTACCGCGACAGGATTGGTCTTGGGGGCAACATATATGTTGTGGCTTTACCGCCGTGTTGTCTTTGGTAAGGCAGAAAAGCCAGAAGTCATGGCGTTAGCACCCATGGATAAGCGTGAGATTTTCATCTTCGTGCCGTTGAGCATATTGGTGCTGTGGTATGGGGTGTTCCCGACCAGCTTGCTGGACCTGATGCAACCTGCAATCTTGGGCATTATTGACCAGGTTAATGTGGTGGCATCCCTTAACCTTGAAACAAATGTGACGCTGATAGGGGCCGAATAATGGATTTCGCACTGCTTTCTCCAGCTATCGCTGAGATTTTTCTGGCCCTTGCGGGCATTGCGTTGGTCTTGGTTGCCGCGTTTGGTAAAGACGAAGCCAAGACATCATCATTGGTGCGCCGCTTGACCATCGCAAGTTTTGCCATTGCCGGTATGTTGATCATTTCATACGGATATGAGCCGCAAACAGCCTTTAATAGCCTTTATATGACATCACCATTCATGGTGTATATGAAGGTGTTGGTCCTGGTCGGTGCTGGCATTATCTTGATGATGGCAAACACGCACCTTAAGGCTGACCGTATCAATAAGCCTGAATTTTCACTGCTGATCTTGATGTCTGTTCTTGGCATGATGGTGCTGATTTCATCAAACAACCTGATGGTCCTTTATATGGGGATCGAATTGCAGTCCTTGCCACTCTATGTCATTGCGGCGATGCAGCGTGATTCCATCAGGTCATCTGAAGCTGGGCTGAAATACTTCTTGCTGGGCGCGTTGTCGTCAGGGCTTCTTCTTTATGGTGCGTCATTGATTTATGGCTTCACTGGCGAGATGAGCTATGGCGGTATTTCCGCTGCCCTAGCGTCTGGCGTGAATAATGGTGCGGTGATCGGTATTGTGTTCTTGGTCGCAGGCATGGCGTTTAAAATTTCTGCAGCCCCATTCCATATGTGGACACCAGATGTTTATGAAGGCTCCCCAACTATTGTGACAGCGTTTTTTGCGGTTGCACCAAAGATCGCGGCAATGACGCTGTTTTTACGCGTGACTTACGGCATGTTGGGCCCGGTTACTGATGCATGGCAGCAAGTTGTTATTGCGATTGCCATGTTGTCGATGATTGTTGGCGCGCTTGGGGCGATTATGCAGACGGATATCAAACGTTTGATGGCCTATTCATCTATTGCGCATATGGGGTACGCCTTAGTTGGGATGGCCTCAGCCCTGCCTGAAGGTATTTCTGCGGTCATGGTTTATATGGCGATTTACATGGCAACGGCGATTGGAATTTTCGCGCTGATCCTTACCTTTAGCCGTGAAGGTACGTCTGCCATGAAGATTAGTGATTTGGCAGGCTATTCCCGTTCACATCCACTTCAGGCTGCGTGCATGATGATTTTCTTGTTCTCAATGGCAGGTATTCCGCCGCTTGGTGGGTTCTTTGGTAAGTGGTTCGTGTTTTCTGCTGCGGTTAATGCTGGCATGACGTCATTGGCTATTTTTGGCGTGCTCAGCTCGGTGATCGGAGCGTTTTACTATATTCGCATCATTAAGATCATGTATATGGATGAAGTGGAAGCACCGCTTGATCAGATCAAAAGCCGCTCAAACCAATATGTCATTGTGGCGATGGCACTTGTGGTGGTGTTCATGGTGTTTGGGTTAAGCACGTTGCGTGATGCGATTGCGGCCACCATGCCATATATCGTCTTTGTAATGGGTTAAGAACGGCTGATGGAGACGATATCAGTAACAAACCTCGATATCGTCACCAGCACGTCTGATCACCTGTTAGATGCCGCCAAGGCTGGTGCGCCCGAAGGCACAGCAGTTCGTGCAAATGTTCAAACAAAGGGCAGGGGCCGCCAAGGCCGTGATTGGGTATCGCCGCGCGGTAGTCTTTATGTGTCTATCCTGCTGCGCCCTGAACGCCCGATGCATGAATGGCCTAGCCTTTCATTAGTGGCTGGCCTGTCTTTATATGATGCTATTACGACCTATCGTTCGCCAGCTGATATGGGGCTTAAATGGCCTAATGATGTGCTATATCATCAACGTAAATGTGCGGGGCTTTTGCTGGAAGTCCATGATAAGGCGATATTGTTAGGTTGCGGGGTAAATCTGCATGAACGCCCTGTGACGGTAGAGGGTTGGCCGCCCATATCATTGAATGAAGATGCGGCAGATACAGCGATCCTAGATGCTGATAAATTAATGACGCGGTTTTCAGAAACCCTGTGTGCGCGGTATAAAACTTGGTGTGATGCTGGTTTTATGCCTATGCGTGAAGACTGGCTGGATGCGGCAGCGCATTACGGCCAAGACGTTCAGATTAGCCGGCATGGTGACATGCTTGAAGGCAAGTTTCATGATCTTGACCCGGCTGGCGGTCTTTGTCTTATTGATGATGATGGTGTACATCATACCATTGCCCAAGGTGATGTAACCCGTGCGCGGGTCAAAACAACCGGAGTAGAAGATGCTGTTAGCGATTGATTGCGGCAACACCAATACAGTCTTTGCCCTGATGGATGGGGTGAAGGTCGTACGTGAATGGCGTATGGCAACGGATGCCAATAAAACCAGCGATGATTACGGCATGTTCATGGATCATCACTTGGCCAAGGCTGGCATGGCGGATGATATGGTAACGGAGATTGTCATATCGTCGGTGGTGCCGGCATGTTTGCGCAGCTTTGAAGGCCTTGCTTCTTATTATAATGTGCCATGTTTTGTTATTGATCCGGCTAATCCTGCCCATGGTGTTGCGGCCAATATTCCTGATGCTAAGCAAGCAGGTGCTGACCGCATTGCCAATACAAAAGGGGCGTCAGATTATGCCCTACCAGCGATGGTCATTGATTTTGGCACGGCGACGACATTTGATCTGATTGATGCTGATGGCGGTTATATTGGCGGCGCGATTGCCCCTGGGGTGAATTTATCTATTAATGCGCTACACCAAGCTGCAGCCCGACTTCCGTTGATTGATACAGGCGCATGGTCCGAAAAAACACCAGTTTTAGGCGCGACAACGGTGGACGCCATGAATTCAGGCCTATATTACGGTTATGTCAGCCTTGTTGAAGGCATGATCATTCGTTTAAAGGCTGCCTTTGGCCAAGATATGACGGTGATTGCCACAGGTGGGCTGGCCAAAATATTTTCAACCACGATCGCCGGGGTGGATCACCATGATCCTGATTTAACCCTAAAAGGTATGGCGATGATTTATGATCACTGGAAACAGCATCAATAACATGAAAAATCTTCCGCAAGAAAACAGCTGGTCTGACCAAGATGTCCTTTTTGTACCGCTTGGCGGTTCAGGCGAAATTGGCATGAACGCAAATCTCTATCACGCCAATGGTGAATGGCTGATGGTGGATTTAGGCATCAGCTTTCCTGATGAAAGCATGCCCGGCATTGACGTCGTCTTACCAGATTTGAGCTTTATCGAAAAACGGCGTGATAAATTAAAAGGGCTGGTGGTAACCCATGGTCATGAAGACCATCTAGGGGCAATTCCTTATTTATGGGAAAAGCTGAAATGTCCGATTTACGCAACCCCATTCACCATGGCACTTGTTCGCGGCAAATTGCGGGATAATCTGCCTCATGCCAAGGTTGATCTTATTAGTCTTCCGTTCAATGAAAAGGTTGAGATTGGCGGCTTTGATGTTGAGATGATCAGCCTGACCCATTCTATTCCTGATCCTGCTGGGCTTGTGTTGCGGGCCGGGGGCAAGTCGATTTTCCATACAGGTGATTGGAAATTTGATCGTGATCCATTAATTGGCCCGACGTCAGACCTTGCAGCGTTGAAAGCATTAGGCGATAGCGGTGTTGATGTCATGGTTGGCGATTCGACCAACGCTATGGTGGAAGGCCGCACGGGCAGTGAATCCGAAGTGCGTGAAGAGCTGATCAAACAGATCAATGCCGCAGACGGCCGTGTTGCCGTGACGTGTTTTGCATCTAACGTGGCGCGGGTGAATACCTTGGTTCATGCGGGCATTGCCACCGGGCGCAGCCCGATGCTGGTGGGGCGTGCGTTACACCGCATCACCGAAGCCGCCCGAAGTTGCGGGTATCTTGATGACTGGCCTGATTTGGTGACGGAAGATGAATTTAACCTCATCCCACGCGAAAATATCTTGCTGATCTGCACCGGCTCGCAAGGTGAGCCGCGTTCGGCCATGTCACGTATTGCGGCTGGCAGTCATCATTCCATTTCCTTGGAAAAGGGCGATACGGTGATGTATTCATCAAGTCAGATTCCGGGTAATGAACCAGCCATTACTAAAGTGCAGGATAATTTGATCCGCCGCGGCATCAAAGTCATCACTGATCATGAAGCATATATCCATGTGTCCGGTCACCCGGGGCGTGAAGAAATGGCAGAAATGTATCAAATGATACGTCCAAAGCTTGCCATTCCTGTTCATGGCACGGCACGTCACCTCAAGGCACATGCCGCCTTGGCCAAAGATTGCCAAGTGGCAGGGACGATCATCCCTAATAATGGTGATATTATCAATTTGAGTGTCGAGGATGGTCAACGTGTTGGCATGGCAGAAGTTGGACTTCAAACCATGGAAGGCGGTGAGATCATCAGCGTTAATGGTGATACAATGCGTGACCGGCGCCGCATGTTATGGAATGGTAATGTGTCGGTGTCCGTAGTGTTAAGCATGAGTGGTGAGCTTTGCATCGCACCCACCATCACCCAACATGGTTTGTCAGAAGGTGAACGCATAACCGATTATCTTGCCGAAGCATCATTACGCGTGGAAGATGTCGTGCTAGGTCTGTCC
>CBFIAO010000044.1:0-17156 GCA_965660595.1 Puniceispirillales bacterium (SeqCode)
AAAGATAAGGCTGCAAAGCAAGGCAAGTTTCGTGAAAAGCACGAATTGACATGCGCATTAGGGGCTGATGATGACAGCGATATTTGTGAACAATTTGGCGTTTGGGGCGAGAAATCAATGTATGGCCGCACCTATATGGGTATCACCCGCGCCACGTTCCTGATCAATAGTGATGGTATCATCGCACGAGCATGGCCGAAGGTAAAAGTCCCGGGACACGCCGAAGAGGTCTTGGAAGCGGTAAAAGCACTGTAGCAATTTATATCCAGCGGCGGCACTATTCGTGCTGCCGTAAGGATAGATATTTTATTCTTTAAGCGTGTTGTCGTTCTGATCCAACTTTATGAGCAAGACCAGCTTCGACAAAGGCATCAATATCACCATCCAGCACACCTTGCGCGTTACCTTTTTCAACCTGTGTTCTGAGGTCTTTAACCATTTGGTAAGGATGAAGAACATATGACCTGATCTGGTTGCCCCATCCGATATCAGCCTTGCCTGCATTATTGGCACTGGCTTCTTCTTCACGCTTTTGCAATTCCAATTCATAGAGACGCGCCTTCAACATATTGAAAGCCGTAGCGCGGTTACGATGTTGTGAGCGGTCATTTTGACACTGCACCACAATATTGGTGGGCAGATGCGTGATGCGGATCGCACTGTCAGTTTTATTGACGTGCTGGCCACCGGCACCAGAGGCACGATAGGTGTCAATCCTGAGGTCCTTTTCTTCAATTTCGACCTCAATATTATCATCCACCACCGGATAAACCCACACAGATGCAAAACTGGTATGGCGGCGGGCAGAGCTATCATAAGGCGAAATACGCACCAAACGATGGACACCAGATTCCGTTTTCAACCAGCCATAAGCGCTGTCACCATTAAAGCGCATCGTCACCGATTTTAACCCAGCTTCTTCACCAGCGCTTTCTTCGATATATTCGATTTTATAGCCTTTGGATTCGGCCCAACGCGCATACATCCGTTGCAACATTTCAGCCCAATCTTGGGCCTCTGTGCCGCCAGCACCAGCATTAATTTCAATAAAGCAATCATTGCCATCAGCTTCGCCAGACAACAAGCTTTCCAGCTGGCGCCTTGCGGCTTCTGCCTCAAGCGTGGTCAACACATCTTCTGCTTCAGCAACGATATCTGCGTCACCTTCTTCCGTGCCCATTTGAATGAGTTCTATCGCTTCATCAAGGTCAGATTCCATTTTCATGACACCGCCAATCAGGCGATCAAGTCGGTTCTTTTCCCGCATCACGGTTTGGGCCTTTTCCTGATCATCCCAGAGCGATTGATCTTCGGCTTGTACAGTAAGTTCTTCCAAACGTGCCGTGGCCACATCCCACCCAATATGTTGGCGCAACAGATCAAGGCTGGCCTTAATGGCGGTTACTTTATGTTCAGTTTCGGCTTGCATAAAAAACTCTGTTATTAGGTATTATCTCGGGGTATTATTTCGGGGTATTATCTCGGGAATTACTTGTTAAAGATTAATACAGCCCTTGTAACGGTTCTGCAACACCGCTAGTGGCCGCACCAGGGACATCAATAACACTCACCCGTTCACCTGGGGTTAACGGGCGTTGGCCTGGCTTGAAGGCCTCAACAATCGTGTTTTCTGCTCCAGTTGGCGCACGTTCACCATTAAGGGCATTAATAGAAAACAGGTTTATCCCTTCAGGGCGGCGGAAGGGTATCTTATCCCGATTTGCCATCGCCTTATTGATAAATTCACCAAAAATAGGTACCGCAGCAGTTGAGCCAGTTTCACGTTTCCCCAATGGGCGGGGTTGGTCATAACCGACATAAACGCCAACCACCAAGTCAGGGGTGAAGCCGATAAACCAAGCATTAGTATTATCATTAGTCGTGCCTGTTTTGCCAGCCACCGCGAAATCCATCTCACCCATGCGGCGGCCTGTCCCCCGGCTAATAACGCCTTCCATCATGGTGACCATCTGGTAGGCCGAGGCAGGTTCCGTCACTTTATCACGTTGGTCTATGAGTGTAGGCGGGGTTTGGTCCGCCGCAGCAGTAAGCACATCACCTGCCTGCACATCAAGACGGCAGCCGCGGCATGGCCTGTTGTCATGCCGTATCACGGTTGCGCCAAATCGATCTTGCACACGATCAATCAAGGTTGGTGTGATCATGGCCCCGCCATTAACAATCATCCCATAAGCGGCCGTAAGACGAAGTAACGTTGTCTCCCCTGCCCCCAATGACATAGATAAATAAGGCGGCATATCATCATCGATATCAAATTTTTTGGCATAGTCTTGGACCATCGGCATACCAATAGCCATGGCCAAGCGTGCGGTCATCAAGTTGCGGGATTGTTCAATCCCAAGACGCATGATGCTGGGGCCATAAAACTTGCGCGTGTAGTTTGCCGGCTTCCATTTTGGTTGACCTGCCCCCTGATCAACCACCAAAGGTGCATCCAGAATACGAGTTGTTGGGGAAAACCCATGATCAAGCGCTGCAAGATAGACAAAAGGTTTAAAGGCAGAGCCAGGTTGTCGCCGTGCTTGGGTGGCGCGATTAAATTCACTTTCATAGGCGTTATACCCGCCCACCATCGCCAGCACACGGCCTGTATGTGGGTCAAGCGCAACCATCGCACCTTCCACTTTTGGCCGTTGACCAAGCGCCCAAATGTCATCATCAAAGACGGGCACAGGGTCAAGACGCTTCAGGCGGTCCGGCACTTGATCCGGGCGCTGGACCATGATCAGGTCACCTTTAGACAAGGCCTGACGTAGAGACGTAATTTGTGGCGGCCGAACACCATCAGCCCGCCGCGGAGGATAGGCCCAATCCGCCAATTTAAATGGGATACGGCCACGAGTTTGCACCTCTTTTCCGGCGATCTCTGTCAAGACGATGATATGTGCTTCTTTATCAAAAACTGCCGTGACATAGGCCGGACGACGATTTGGCGGCATCACCGCCCCAATTTCTGAGAGCGCATCACCAATAGTTTGCCCATCTTTAATCGTTGCAATCGCCCCGCGCCAACCCTGACGTTTATCAAGTGCTTCCAAGCCTTCCATAATGGCTTGATCAGCAAGGGATTGCAGCTGTGGGTCAAGTGTTGTGCGGATGGACAACCCACCTTCATAAAATGTCTTATCACCAAAATGATCAACCATCTGACGGCGGACTTCTTCGGCAAAATATGGTGCATCTGCCCCATCAACACCTGACCTTGGGCGAATGGTGATAGGTTCAGCTTTTGCCGAGCGCGCGTCCTCCGCAGAAATATAGCCATTGCGCTGCATCTGGCCTAGCACCCAATTGCGGCGGCCAATGGCAGCTTTATATTTTCGGCGCGGGTGATAATTATTGGGGGCTTTCGGTAAGGCCGCAATATAAGCCATTTCCGCCAGCGACAACGTATCAAGTGATTTATCAAAATAATTGAGCGACGCGGCAGCCACGCCATAGCTGCCAAAACCCAAATAAATTTCGTTCAAATAAAGCCCCAGCAATTTATCTTTTGAAAAAGCACGTTCCATTCGGATGGCTAAGATGGCTTCTTTGATCTTTCGTTCGATGGACACTTCATTAGTAAGAAGGAAGTTTTTAGCCACCTGTTGTGTGATGGTGGACGCGCCAATAGGCCGGCGGCCTGTCCCAATATTGATGATATTGGTCATCATGGCGCGGGCAAGTGCTTTGAAGTCAACACCTGGATGATGATAAAAATCCTTATCTTCCGCAGAAAGGAAAGCTGCGATAAGTGGTTGCGGCATTTCTGTGACCGGCACAAACACACGTCGCTGCGTTGCGTATTCGGCAAGCAGCGCCCCATTACCTGCATGAACGCGCGTCATCACCGGAGGGTCATATTGTGCAAGCTGTCCATATTCTGGCAAGTCACGTCCATATTCCCAAAACAGCCATATAACACCGCCAATCGCCGTGCCAGCACCCAATAAGCCCAACGAAAACATCCAGACAAACATCCGCACTAATAAGGGCAGTTTTTTCTTTGGCCGCACATCATTAGTCGCGCCAACATTATTGCCAGCATTATTGGCAATATGATGACGAGCCTTGTTGCGATAATTTTTGGAATTGCGATCCGTGGCGCGGGCCATTGCGGCAGGTCCTATGGTTTGAATGTTGCAGTTATTACTCTACCCCACCAAAAGAAATAGGCAAACATTATGGTATCAGTTAATTATCACGAGCTAATGAATACATTGCTTATTAAATTGGCCAATTACGTGTTGTGTTCAAGGTAACGGATAACTGAACGTGTGATGCGGGACATCAAATCACGGATATAGGCGTTGCTCTTCAATTTGGCTTCATCCTGTTTATTGGTCAGAAACCCCATTTCAATGAGAACTGATGGGATATCAGGTGACTTCAGGACCGCAAATCCTGCAAAGCGATGGCCACGTTTCGCCGTCGGCAGGCCTTCAAAATCCTTGGTGATTTCTTTCGCCAAGATGGCAGATTGGTTCATCGACTCACGCTGGAACATACCCAGCAATGCCGTGGTCACTTGAGGGTCAGTGGTATCAAGATCTGGGCCACCAATCAGGTCAGCCTTGTTTTCACGTGAGGCCAGTCGTGCGGCTTCTTTGTCCGAAGCTTTATCCGATAGGGTGAAGACCGATACCCCGCGCGCCTTTTTATTACCTGCAGCATCAGCATGAAGTGAGATAAAGACATCAGCCTTTTGAGCACGAGCAAGATTAATGCGCTTACGTAATTTATGAAAAACATCATGGTCACGCGATAACACAGCCTTGACGCGGCCTGTTGCGTTAAGCTGGCGGGCAAGTTCAAGCGACGCTTTCAAGGTGACGTCTTTTTCAAAATGACCGCTAGCCCCAATGGCGCCAGGGTCTTTGCCGCCATGACCAGCGTCAATAAACACCACCCATTTTGATTTTTGTTCAGCATATGATGGTGCAGCAACCGCGGCAGGTATTTCGGTGGTCAAATCAGCGACCACATCATTCACCGCTTGAGAAGATGCGGCGTCATTAGGGCGCGGCTGCGGCAGCAGCATCCCGTTGGCGTCACGTGCAGGCCAATAATGTTGAGGACGCGGCTGTGGTAGCATGACGACTTCTTGGTTAGGCGTTGCCTTTGCCACACCAAGGTTAAGTGGTTTATCTCTATTTTTCAGCAGCGCAGATGACGCCAATTTAAATGCGGTATCCCCGCGATCCATGACATCCACCACAAACCGGTGGCCACGTTCATTAGGGGCAAGGCGAAACGCACGCACAGGTGCCGCCGGACCATCGAGGTCAAAAACAAGTCGCGTGACCCCTGGGGACGGCATGCCCAATCGGTAAGACTTAAGTGGTGAGAAATTAAGGCCGCCGTTTTTGTCACGCCCTGGCACTTTCCAATCAGCGGCCGGAAAATCTAGAACCAACCGATATGGGTTTGCCAATAAGAGCATTGACACGTCAACCCGTGTATTGGTCTCAATGACAAGCCTAGTGGCTTTATTATCGCCATTATGGCTAAGTTCTTTGACGGTTACATGTCCAGTTCTAAGGCCTGTTATGTCAACTGAAGCTGCATGAGCTGCACCAAACATCATGCTAGATAGAACAGAAATGACTAAACCAAGCGGCAAAAAGCGCTTAAAGAAATTTTGATAGTGAGGCCATAACGTCATCATGCCCCCTTAATACATGAGGGCAGGTGGTAAGTGAAGACGGCAAAATCCATCAAACGACAAACATTTGTTTAATTTGTTTGTCAGATGCTAGAACAGCGACTATATTGGGTTATGGAATTCTTAAAAGTAGCTGAATTTTAACTATTTTTTCAGCTTCTTCAAAAGATAAAGGTTGCGCCATAGACCACGCCGGACTGATGCATGAGTCCATCACCCGAAGGATCGACTGGCCCTAAGCAATCTTAAAGTTGACGTAAAGTCTATACACGGATGGTACGCCATCCCACAACGAAAGAGCGCCATGCAAAAGGCAATTAACATTTTAAGCAGCGATATCTGGACGAAGCACGTTCTTGTGTCCGCTGATCCTGCACGACCTTTTGCTGGGCTTCTAAAACATTATCCGCACCTTCAACATATTGATCTGGCCGCGTCTAAGCGACGCCGACATTGTGTTGATGCGGAAGAAAGCATTAACAATGTCAAAAAAATTACTCATCGACGCTCGTCAGAGCGACGAAACACGAGTTGTCGTCCTGAACAACAACAAGCTGGAAGACTTCGATTACGAAACCAGCCACCGCAAGCAGCTTAAGGGAAATATCTACCTTGCCCGTGTGACACGGGTTGAGCCTTCATTGCAGGCTGCTTTTGTTGAGTATGGTGGAAATCGTCAAGGGTTCTTGGCCTTTTCTGAAATCCATCCTGATTATTACCGCATCCCGATTGAAGATCGTGAAAAGCTGTTGGCCGAAGAAGAAGACCGCGCCAAGTCTGCTGAAGATGATGATGACACTAATGGTGATGACGCTGCTGACGATAATAACGGAGATGACAAAGCTGAAGATGCTGCCATCGCCGCTGATATTGTTGAAGATAGCGTTAGCGAAGCAGCATCTGAAGATAGCAACAGTGAAACTGGCGATAGCACAGATGAAGATGCATCAGGCGACGCAGATGAAGATGATGCCCGCGCCAGCCGCCGAAAGCATTCACGCATTTCACGCCATTATAAAATTCAGGAAGTGATCTCTCACCGCCAGATTTTACTGGTGCAGGTTGTTAAAGAAGAACGCGGCAATAAAGGCGCCGCCTTGACCACATACCTATCCCTTGCTGGACGGTATTGTGTCTTGATGCCAAACACATTTCATGGTGGCGGCGTGAGCCGCAAGATCAGCAACCCTGCTGACCGCAAAAAACTTAAAAGTATTGTGGGTAGCTTGGATGTGCCAAAAGGTATGGCCATTATCGTGCGCACCGCAGGGTCAAAACGCACAAAAGCCGAGATTACACGCGATTTCAGTTACCTCACCCGCCAGTGGGATGACATTCGTGAGCTGACGATGGAATCAAGTGCACCGTCACTGATTCACGAAGAAGGTAATTTGATCAAACGATCCATCCGTGATTATTACAGCGCAGATGTTGATGAGATATTGGTTGAAGGTAGTGAGGCTCATAAAGCTGCAAAAGGCCATATGCGCAATCTAATGCCAAGTCATGTCAAAAAAGTGACCGCTTATGAAGACGAAACATTGCCGCTGTTTCAGCGATATCAGGTTGAAGCAATGTTATCCGCCATGCATGAGCCGCAAGTCACATTAAAGTCAGGCGGATATCTGGTGATGAACCAGACTGAAGCACTGGTTGCTATTGATGTGAACTCTGGCCGTGCCACCAAAGAACGTAACATCGAAGAAACCGCACTGAAGACTAACCTTGAAGCCGCAGAAGAGATTGCAACACAGTTGCGTCAACGTGATTTGTCAGGGTTAGTGGTCATTGATTTCATTGATATGGAAAACAACCGCAATCAACACGCGGTCGAACGTAAATTAAAGGATGCCCTGCGCAGTGACCGTGCCCGCATTCAGGTGGGCAGCATCAGTCAGTTTGGCTTGCTTGAAATGTCACGCCAGCGATTGCGCCCAAGCCTTGCGGAAACGGTGACCAATACATGCCCACATTGTAATGGGACAGGCCGTGTTCGTTCTGTGGAATCAGCTGCGCTCCAAGTGTTGCGCGCGGTGGAAGCCGAAGCCTTAAAAGGTAAGGGTGATGACTTAAAAGTCTATATGAATAGTGAGATTGCTATTTATATCCTGAACCATAAGCGTGACATGGTGGCGGCATTGGAAGAACGCTTTGGTATCCGCATTACGCTGGACCAAGATAATAGCTTGATCGCCCCTGATGTGCGTTTCGGTGACCAAGGTGAACCTGCATCAAAACAGCAAGAAGGCCGCGAGAACAACCGCCGCCGCCGTGGTCGTGGGGGCAAATCCCAACAAGATACACAAGACAATAATGACCAAAAAGCTGATCAGACAAGTGAACAGCACGGCGAGAAATCTGCATCAGGTGATGATGAGGATGAGGATAAACCGCGCCGCCGCCGCCGTGGCCGCCGTGGTGGTCGCCGTCGTCGTGGTGGCCGTGATCAAGGTCCCGAGGCTGAAGCACAAAATAATGCGGCCGAGGGACAAGATACTCAACACCAAGACGGTGATGCCGCAAGTGATGCAGCATCAAATGATGACAGCCAGAAATCTGGACCAAAACGTCGTCGCCGTGGACGTAAGCCACAACAAGATAACGATGCCGCAAAAGATGCGGTAGCTGGCGACGCTTCAACAGAAAGATCTGCCGCACCGGTTGAAGATGTATCGGGCAGTGCCGCGGACGGTGACGGTGAAGCACCTGCGAAGAAAGCTGCCAAAAAAGTGGCGAAAAAAGTCGCAAAGAAAACGGCTAAGAAAGCTGCAAAAAAAGCTAAGGCGAAAACAATTGCTGATGATACTGGTGATGACACCGCCACCGAAGCTAAGCCAAAAGCCAAAAAAGCCAAGAAGAAGACAGCGGCTGCTAAGGCTGCGGCTAAGGTTAAAGACAAAGCGGCTAAGGCAGATGACGCACCAACTGGACGTGAGGCGATGAGCTCTGCTGAAGTGAATGTGGTGGATGTCAGTGACGTTGCCCCAACAGCAAAGAAAAAGGGATGGTGGCGTTAACACCGC
The DNA here is from genome assembly GCA_965660595.1 of Puniceispirillales bacterium (SeqCode). Taxonomy (GTDB): domain Bacteria; phylum Pseudomonadota; class Alphaproteobacteria; order Puniceispirillales; family UBA1172; genus JAGWAQ01. Next base: position 8,692 of record CBFIAO010000044.1, read on the forward strand.
CTAAGATGGCCCTTTCTATCATCCCAACCTAAATAACGAAAAAGCCCCGATCAGCGGGGCTTTTTTATTGGATAAGGTCAAATTAAGATGAGGTTAGGTGTTATTAGCAACCCAAGCATTAATGCGGCGTACACCTTCATGCATATCGTCAGTGCTGCCGGCAAAAGATAGCCGTAAGGCCAAGTGACCTTGTTCAACATCAAAGTCCATACCAGACGTGGTGGCCACCTGCGCTTCATTTAATAGACGGTCAGCAAGTTGAACGGAATCATTGCTGATGCGTGATGTATCAGCATAAATATAAAACGCGCCTTGCGGCGGTGCAACATTGCCGAGCACCTTTTCGGACAGCTCATTCAAAAGGATATCACGATTAATTCGATAACGCGCCACGTGGCTTTCAAGTTCAGCCATCGCATGTTCATTTGTGATCGCTGCCGTGGCCGCGATTTGTGACAAGGTCGGCACGGAAATGACCGCATTAGATGCAAGCCGATCAATTGGATCAACTAAGTCATCTGGCACAACCATCCAGCCAACGCGGTGGCCTGTCATGGAAAAATATTTAGAAAACGAATTCACCACAATAGCCGATGGCGAATACGCCGCAGCCGTAACGGCATCTTCATCAAAGGTGATGCCATGGTAAATTTCATCTGAAATAAGGCGGACACCATTATCATGACACCACATGGCCAACGCCTTGAGGTCATCAGCAGGCATGACAACACCTGTTGGGTTAGATGGGCTGGCCATAATGAGCCCATCTGGCAATGGGTCAAGTGCGGCAAGGTCTGCGATTTGCGGCAACCAGCCTTGGGCCGGGCCAGCAGGAATACTGACAGCTTCAAGTCCAACAGACGTCATAAGATTTCGATATGCCGAATAACCAGGATTGGTAATCGCCACACGGTCACCATGTTCAAAACAGGTCAAAAAGGCCATGACAAAACCAAGAGACGAGCCAACCGTAGCAACGACGTTATCAGCGCTTACATCTAGGTCATACCAACGTTTGTAATGTTGTGCGATCCCACGACGTAGCGGATCAATCCCAAGTGGAAGGGTATAGCCATGGCTTGCCGGATCACCCAATGCATCAACAATCGCACGTGACGCCGCTGCAGGCGCGCCAGTAGAAGGCTGGCCAACTTCCAGATGCGTTATATTGATACCTTGGGATTCGAGCGTTGCTGCTTTCGCCATCACGTCCATCACCATAAAAGATGATAGACCTGAACGGCTTGAACATTTTAAAGCCATTTTTGATCTCTATATATTTTGAAGATTAGATATAGTTCGTGCTAAACATAGGTCAATTGAGGTTAGGGATCAAACCAAATGTTAGTTACAATAATTCAACGATATATTGTTAGTGGCTTGATTTTAGTTACTTTTCTGTTTACGAGCAGTCTAGCATTAGCATCAATTATTCGTGATACGGAAATCGAAGATGCATTGTTAAAGATCATGCGCCCTATGGCAGCAGATGTAGGATTGAACCCTGATATCATGCAAGTACGGGTTGTCATCAGCCCACAATATAATGCCTTCGTGATGGCAGATAACATGATTTATATTCACAGCGGCATCATCACGTCATCAGACACGATGCAAGAAGTTGCAGGTGTGCTGGCCCATGAAATTGGACATATCGCCGCCGGACATATTCCGCGGCGTAGTGAAGTGGTAGAAAATGCCCAGATGGCCAGCATTTTGAGTGCCTTTGCCGCCATTGCCCTTTCCGCCGCCGGCAGTGGAGATGCTGCCTTTGGGGTGCTGGCCGGGGGTATCGACCGTTCTCAACGGATCATCATGGCAAGGTCACGTCAAGATGAAGGGGTGGCAGATGATATCGCGCTTGATCTGATGTCAAAACAAGGTTTATCTGTTGCGCCTTTGGCAAAGTCCATGCGCCGTATCGGTGCACAGCGGAGCTTGCCGCAAAGTCGGCAATCTGATTATTATTTGACCCACCCTGCTGCCCATGAACGCAGTGCAATTTTCCAAGATCATGTCAACAACAACGAACCTGAAGATTTGACTGAACCCCTTTGGATGATCAACGCCCATAAGCGGATCAAAACAAAACTAGAAGCATGGACCGACCCTGCCAAAAATGTATTAGCATCTTATCTGGGTGACTATTCGGAGGCAGCAACGTATAAACGTGCAATTGCTTATCACCGCCTATCAGATTATGGCGCTGCCGCGCATGAAATGTCATTTCTGGTGAACGACCATCCAGATGACCCATATTATCATGAATTTATGGGTGATATTCTGCTTAAGGCAGGACAGATAGACAGCGCCATTGTGAGTTACAAAACATCGTTATTGCTGATGGAAGACAATTTGAACAAAGGACAGATCAATTTGTCATTAGGCCGTGCCTTAATCATTAAGGGTGATATAGAATCTGTTAATGAAGCTGTGCGGATTCTGGAAAAAGCAAATCGCGATGAACCTGAATGGGGATTTGCCAAGCATCAATTGGGTGTTGCTTATGGCAAGGCTGGCCGATTTGCAGATGCTGACCTTACGCTTGCAGAAGAAGCATTGATGGCAGGCAATTTAGAATTGGCTGAGCGGCTGGCACGGCGTGTCACCGGTCATACGGATGCGACCCCTATTCACAAACAAATCGCACAAGATATCTTGAACCAAATTAACCTTTAACTTTTATATTTAGCCTAACCACGAGGATCTACCATGGCCAAAGCTGCCCCAAAGACATCGACCAAAGCTGCAAAAAAAGCACCTGCTAAAAAAACAGCGGCCAAAAAAGCCGCGATGAAAAATAACCCCGCAAAAACCAGCCCGGCAAAAACCAACCCGGCAAAAACTGATATGGTGCGCAACCCGATGATGGTGCCCTTGCTATTGGGGGCATTATTGATTGGTGTCGTCCTTGGCACCACCTTTAACAGCGCCAATAAAAGCGCCATGAGTGATGCAGATTTTGACGCGAAAGTAGCGCAGTATATTGATAATAATGCAGGCGTTGTGATTGAAGCCTTGAATAATCATATGCGTAAATTGGCTGATGCAGACCGCGCGAATGCCATCAATATGGTCAAAGCCAATGATGGCAATACCGTGCTGGGCAATCCAAATGGTGATGTAACGATTTATGAATTTGCAGACTATAATTGCGGGTATTGCAAGCGTGCCTTCAATGATGTCATGGCCGCAGTCCAAGAAGACGGTAACATTCGTCTTGTGATTAAAGAGTTTCCAATTCTTTCAGAAACATCACTAATGGCCGCACAGATTAGTATGGCCGCAGCAGAGCTAGGGCGTTATGAAGAGGTCCATTCAGCATTGATGATGTGGCAAGGCCCGCTTGATGAAGCCGCGATTGAGCAGATTGTTACCGAACAAGGTTTAGATTTAAATGAGCTTGCCGCTATCATTGCCAAAGGTGAGATTGATGCTGCCTTAGACGACATCAAAGCAGTGGCGCAGCAGATTAACATAACGGGCACACCTGGCTTTGTGATCGGTAATGAACTTGCACCTGGATATATCCCAAAAGAGCAAATTCTAGAACTTGTCCAATTGGCACGGGCCGAGTAAAAGCAATCTTGGTAATAGTCAGTTTTGTGTGACAGCATTTGCAAGCGCTGTTATAGTGCAAATCTGTTCTAAAGGATGAATTGAACGATGACATCATCACAACACATCTTGATTATCAATGGGCCTAATCTGGGCCGACTTGGTACACGTGAGCCTGATATTTATGGGCACACCACATTGGCAGATATTGATGCTATTTGTGAAAAGGATGCTGCGGCAGCTGGTTATAAAGCGCAAATGGTGCAGTCAGATGCCGAGCATGAATTGATCAAAGCGATCCATCAAGGCATTGATAATGGCGTTGCTGGTATCATCATCAATGCTGGGGCTTATACCCATACATCTGTTGCTATTCGTGATGCCCTATCTATGGCGCCCATGCCAGTGATTGAAGTGCATTTATCAAACATCCATAAGCGTGAAGAATTCCGCCATCATTCCTATTTAAGTGGTGTTGCTATGGGCGTAATTGCCGGATTTGGCGCCACGTCTTACCGTCTTGCTATCACAGCTATTTCAGCTGCGTTGAACGAATAAGGAGTAACTCGACATGACAAAGAAAACTGCTGCATCAACTGGTTCTGCGCTTGTACGTGAACTTGCAGATATTTTAGATGATGCTGGACTTGTCGAGCTGGAATATGCATCAGAGGACGTTGAAATTCGTCTGTCGCGTGCATCTTCTGCCGCGGCACCTATGGCTGTTGCCCCGGCACCGATTGCGGCGGCGCCAGCACCAACTGTACCTGCCGCTGAAGCCGCCAGTAATACTGCCGCGCCTGCCGCTGATCACCCTGGTGCCGTCAAGTCACCAATGGTAGGCACTGCGTATCTTGCGCCTGAACCTGGCGCAGATGACTTCATCAAAGTTGGTGATAGCGTTAAAGCAGGCCAGACGTTATTGATTATCGAAGCGATGAAAGTCATGAACCCGATCACCGCACCTGCCGCCGGCAAGGTTAGCGCGATCATGATTGAAAACGCACAGCCTGTTGAATATGGCGAAGCCCTTGTTATTGTTGAGTAATCAGGACCTATCCAATGATTAAGAAAATCTTGATTGCCAACCGTGGTGATGTTGCCCTTCGCGTTCTGCGTGCATGCCGTGATATGGGCATTCAGACCGTCGCCGTGCATTCCACGGCAGATGCAGATGCGATGCATGTACGGCTTGCCGATGAAAGTGTGTGTATTGGTGGGGCAAGCTCTGCTGAATCCTATCTTAATGTGCCATCTATTATTACAGCTGCAACTATTACCGGCGCTGATGCTATCCATCCTGGTGTTGGATTTTTATCTGAAAATGCCGATTTTGCACGGGTGGTTGAAGCACATGGTCTAATCTTTATTGGCCCACGGATTGAGCATATCACTGCCATGGGTGACAAGGTTGAAGCCAAGCGTACCGCGGCTGAAAGTGGCCTGCCCTTGGTGCCCGGGTCAGATGGCGCGGTAGCAACCGTGGATGAAGCACGCAAAGTTGCAGAAACCGTTGGATATCCTGTGTTGGTCAAAGCAGCATCAGGCGGTGGTGGCCGCGGGATGAAAGTCGCGGCAACCGCAGATGACCTGGCCGAAGCGTTTTCATCAGCCCGCAGCGAAGCCAAAGCTGCTTTTGGTGATGATACTGTTTACCTGGAACGCTATCTTGATAACCCACGTCATATCGAAGTTCAGGTGGTTGCCGATAGCCATGGCAATGTCATTCACCTTGGTGAGCGTGAGTGTTCAGTACAGCGCCGCCACCAAAAATTGTTAGAAGAAGCGCCATCACCTGTGCTGGATAGTACGGCACGTGATCATATCGGCACTATTGCCGCCGAGGCAGCCTCAAAGATGGGATATCTTGGTCTTGGCACGATGGAGTTCCTTTATGAGAATGGTGAGTTTTTCTTTATCGAAATGAATACACGCCTTCAGGTTGAACATCCGATCACCGAAGAAATTACAGGTATCGACCTTGTGTGTGAGCAAATTCGCATCGCTGCAGGTGCAGAATTATCTGTTAAACAAGATGAGGTGACGTTCAAAGGCCATGCCATTGAATGCCGCATTAATGCAGAACATCCTGAAACATTTTTCCCAACACCAGGCACCGTGACGAATTTTCATGCCGCAGGTGGCCCGGGCGTAAGAATGGATAGCTTTCTTTATTCCGGATATGCGATCCCGCCATATTACGATAGTCTCGTTGCAAAGCTGATCGTTTATGGTGATGACCGTGAGCATTGCCTGGCCCGACTACGCCGTGCGTTACAAGAATGCATTATCGAGCCAATGCCAACATCATTAGACCTGCACCGTAAGCTGGTTAATGACAAGGACATTATCAATGGTGATTACACGATCCGCTGGTTGGAAGAAAAATTTTTAAAACCAGTTGAGTAATGTCGTGGTACAAAAAAACATCATGTTTTATAGCCGCCCACGCCTTGATGACATGCCGCAACCGTGCTTAGACTAAAAGCATGTATGCAATTTCACCGGAAACATTGATCAAAGCATATGCGCTTGGGGTTTTCCCCATGGCCGAACATCACGATGATAATCGTTTGTTTTTTGTCGACCCGGATGAACGTGGAATTTTACCACTTGATGATGTTCACCTGCCGCGCAGCCTTAAAAAACGCGTTCGCCAGTCACCTTATAACATCACCGTCAACACCGCTTTTGATCACGTTATCGACGGCTGCCGTGCCATCACATCAACACGTGAAGAAAGTTGGATTAACCCACAGATCAGGCAATTATATTGTGCCCTGCACCGTCTTGGATTCGCCCATTCTGTTGAAGCATGGACACGCGAGCAAACCCCTAAATTAGTAGGTGGGCTTTATGGCGTTGCATTAGCAGGTGCGTTCTTTGGTGAGTCCATGTTTAGCCGGGCAACCGACGCGTCTAAAATTACGTTGGTGCATCTGATGGCGCGCCTTAAGGCAGGCGGCTATACCCTATTGGACACACAATTCAGCAATCCACATCTTGAACAGTTTGGCGTGGTGGAGATACCACGTGATGATTTCAAAATATTATTGAGTGAAGCCTTGGCGACAACTGCACGTTTTCCGCAAGATGACGATGATCGTGAGATGGTTCAGTCGTTTATGCAGGCCAATACGATGACGTCATAAACAGGATGTTCAAGGGCGTTTAATCCCGGGCTTGATGCGAACATCCACCCTTGAAAAATTGGCATATCATCAATGATATCATTATGGTCCACCGAACGTATGGCCATCAACGCGGCATGTTCAGGCACCATTGTCGGTGGTCGAGCGTTACAAGCATGGATCATAATCTGCAAGGAGCCATAACGTTGCGGCGTCCCCACGGGGACTTCAATGGTTGAAATGCGTGCGGTGATCTTATCGAGGGCTTGAAGCCGTGCCGTATGCCCTTTGAGCCAATCAGCTTGGGCAGACCCTGCAAATAGAAAGGCAATGATGGCCAAGCCTAACGGCGCCAATGACGTGATAAACTTATGTCTTAACATTAAGGGTTTAATTACCCCCATCACCTGCACCGCCAGCAAAGACAGCCTTGCCGAGAAGATCGGTCAAGCTGACCGGGTCACGTGTGTCATAGATCACATCACCATCAGCAATAAACTCTTCGTCAAAGCCAGGGATGATATCAACATAACTGCCGCCCAAGAGTGATGATGCTGCGATACGTGCTGACGAATCTGCAGGCAGAGAAATACGTGCATCAAGTGCAATTGTGACCACCGCACCAAAGGTTTTAGGGTTAAGTTCTGTGCCTGTTACCTTACCGACTTGAATGCCTGAAATACGGACATCATCACCTTCATTCAGTGAGCCAATAGCGCCAAATTCTGCCGTCACGGCAATACCGTCAGATGAACGAATATCTGTTACCGCATAAGCCAGCCAGAGAAAAACACCGGCAACCAATAAGACAACAGCCCCCATAACGGTTTCAATGGTGTTTCTGGTCATTGCTTACTCCGGCTTCCAAGCTTCATAATCACCTGTCGCAGGTTTACGTTTGCCACCTGCGAGCATGTGGCCTTCAGGACGATGCGCATAGATTGTTCCTGTTAAATTAGGAAGATGTTCTTTCTGCCATGACTTTTTTGCGTAACCTTCAACAGGTGGTGGTGTGTCTTCGGTATGATGCAACCAACCATGCCATTCCGGCGGCACTTTGCTGGCTTCAGGACGGCCTTCATAAACCACAAATCGCTTATGCTTTCCATTACGGTAGGTCGCACGACCTTGGTAATAGCGGTTACCATATTGGTCAGCGCCAACTTGTTGTGCCGTTAGCGATATTATAAGACGAGAAATCACGTTCATCACATCAACCCTGATACATAGTGCGCGTTTAACTTAATGACCGCCTTTTATGCCGCCATATTGATCTACTTATTATCACCAAGCTGGGGGCATTGTCCATGACCAAGGTCATTAAAGGCTGACTTATCTTTTATCAACATGCCATGAACACAAGCGGTAGACCGAGACACGAATCTGTCAAGCGTAAAAATGCATGAATTGGTCAAAAAAACTTCACTAAATTGCCACATTCGCACTTGGCAACTGCCCCCTACATCATGTAGCCTAATGGCCTGTTAATACAACATATGGGTAATTCCCATATGAATACGATTTTTTTTTCTATTTCTGATTGTGCAAAGAACGCATAAAAAACAAGGGTATTTATAATGAAGCTGACGCGCCACTTTACTAAGCCTAATACCTCACCTTACGACGCAATGGGGTGGGTTTTTTCAACCAGTGAAATCCGGAACCCAGATGGAACGATTGTGTTCCATGCAGATAATGTAGAAGTTCCTGATCATTTCTCACAAGTTGCAACGGATATTCTGGCGCAGAAATATTTCCGTAAAGCTGGCGTACCTG
>CBFIAO010000045.1:0-16962 GCA_965660595.1 Puniceispirillales bacterium (SeqCode)
ATTAATTACAGTGATGCAAATTTTGTTGATGCCGTGGCGGAGATCACAGGCGGCAAAGGTGTTGATGTTGTCTATGACTCCGTTGGTCAGGACACGTATCCTCACTCACTGAAATGTCTACGTCCCTTTGGCTTATTTGTGTCTTTTGGTCAGTCTTCTGGCGTTATTAAAAACGTCATGATGGGTGACCTTGCTGGCGGCGGTTCACTTTATGCGCAACGTCCAACCTTATTCAGTTATATCTCAACCCCCGAAGATTTAGCCGAAGTAGCAGGCAATATGTTCAAGATGATCGAAGATGGACATATCAGCGTTAATATCAATCAACGCTATGACCTAAAAGACGTGCCTAAAGCTTTTGATGATCTAACCTCACGTCGCACCACTGGTGCTACCGTGTTTTCCACGGGGCGTTAGACATGACTGGGTTATGGAAAGGGCAAGCCTTCACTTGCAGTCATGCTGATGGCACTGGTAAAGCGCACGTATCTCAAGGCATCCCGGCAGGGTTTGAGGGTGGCCTTAGGGCATTTTTCGAATACCGTGACCTTGGGATCAAAAACGCCACCAATGGCGGATATACAGCCCATGTGATACGTGCCGTGCCCGGGCGTCATGCAGAACCGCAATGGCATATTCATCATCTGGATTTTCAGATGGTCTATGTGCTTAAAGGTTGGGTGGTGTTCGAATATGAAGGTGAGGGCGAAGTTACTTTTCGTGCTGGTTCTGCTGTCTTGCAACCGCCAGGCATTAAGCATCGTGAGGTCAAACATAGCGATGATTTAGAACTTCTTGAAATTACCGCCCCGGGCGAATTTGAAACCGAACTAACAGACGCACCATAAGCATCTCAAGATAAAGCCTACTTTTAGTATGGCCCAATATTAATATGGCCCAATATTAGTATGGCATAGGGTGGGCTTTATGTGCGGTGTTAATATCTGCAAGCACATCATCATCAAGCGTGATGTCTTTTCCAGCTAAGATCACCTTGAGTTGCTCCACATTTGTTGCCCCAAAAATTACAGATGTCATAAATGACCGTGATGTACAGAACGCCATGGCTAAATGCACCGGGTCCATGCCATGTTTCTTCGCAATATCAAGATAGGCGTCAATCGCAGGCCAAACACGGTCTGTGGTCCGGCCGCCCAAATTATCAGTAATACTGCGGCGCGACCCTTGCGGGGCGCTATCTTTATCATATTTGCCAGTGATCATCCCACATCCCAGCGGTGAAAACGCCAATAGCCCAACCTGTTCGTGTTGAGTCATTTCGGCCATATCAAGGTCATAAAGACGGCACAGCAGGCTATATTCATTTTGGGTCGACACCATGCGCGGCAAGTTATGTCGCTCGGCCATCTTCAGCCATGACATAACGCCCCATGTGCTTTCATTGCTCAAGCCAATATGCCGGATCTTTCCTGCTTTTATATGCGTATCAAGGGCTTCCAGCACCGCCAGCATATGATCAGCCGTCTCATCGCTATCCTGACCAGATGGATCATAGGTCCAGTTTTGACGGAACATATAAGATCCGCGGTTAGGCCAATGCAATTGATAAAGGTCAATATAATCAGTCTTAAAGGACGTTAAGGAGTTGTGAAGTGCTTCCTCGATGCTTTCAGGGCTGATCGGGGCACCATTTCGGACATTCGCATATCCTTTGCCGCTAACTTTAGTGGCAAGGATAATGTCATCACGGCGGCCAGATGCTTCAATCCAGTTCCCGATCACACGTTCGGTATCCCCTTGCGTTTGCTTGCTTAGAGGATTGGTTGGATACATTTCCGCGGTATCAATGAAATTAATGCCATGGTCGAGTGACATATCAATCTGTGCATGGGCATCATCTTGGCTAGTTTGTGTGCCATAGGTCATGGTGCCGAGGCAATATTCTGAAACCTCAAGGTCTGTGCGGCCAAGTTTACGCGTCTTCATGTGTTATCCTTTGGAAATCATAATAGAACTGGCATTAAATATACCAAAAATTTGCCTAACCGTTCTTCAAAATCTCAGCAATAGCATCAGCGGCAGCTTCTGTATCTGCCGCACCGCCTAAATCACGGGTGCGTGTGTCAGGGCGTGACAGTGCTGTTTCAATAGCACGCACTATTTCATCTGCGGCATCACCATGGCCAAGATGTTCAAGCATCATCGCCCCGGCCCAAATTTGCCCCACCGGATTGGCAATGCCTTGCCCTGCAATATCAGGTGCCGAGCCATGCACAGGTTCAAACAATGATGGGAAATCACCGTCAGGGTTAATGTTGCCAGATGGCGCAACACCAATAGTACCGGTACACGCAGGTCCAAGGTCAGAAAGAATATCCCCAAACAGGTTAGACGCAACAACAACATCAAACCAATCAGGGTGCAGGACAAAATGCGCCGACAGGATATCAATATGATAGGCATCCACATCAATATCAGGATAGTGCTCAGACATGGCCGCCACACGTTCATCCCAATATGGCATCGTGATGGAAATACCGTTTGATTTGGTGGCAGAGGTTAAATGTTTGCGTGGGCGGCGTTGCGCCAGCTCAAACGCAAATTTCAAAACACGGTCAACACCATGGCGTGACATCACTGTTTCTTGGATCACCACTTCACGGTCGCTGCCTTCATACATACGGCCACCGATTGATGAATATTCACCCTCGGTATTCTCACGCACAATATAGAAATCAATATCGCCAGGCTCACGGCCAGCCAGTGGGGAAGGCACACCAGGCATTAACCTAACAGGACGCAGGTTGATATATTGGTCAAACTCGCGGCGGAATTTAAGCAGTGACCCCCATAAGGAGATATGATCAGGTATCAGATCAGGTGCACCCACCGCCCCAAAAAAGATAGCGTCATGCCCGCCAATCTGATCTTTCCAATCATCAGGCAACATGCTGCCATGCTTGGCATAATAAGGATAAGACGCAAAATCAAAATGGTCATATTCGATATTGATGCCAAACCGATCACACACCACATCCATGACTTTTAATGCGGCAGGTACCACTTCTGTACCAATACCATCACCAGGAATGACAGCAATTCTATATTGATTTTTTTTCATGATTACAAAACTTTAAGGGATGATATTAATCTAACTTAAGAAGCCAACATATATGACGGTAACAACAGTAAACAGTGAAAATGCAATAGCACCCCAGCCGACAATTTTTGTGATCGCAATAGCTTGTTTAGACTTATCCGTCATCATATCCCCCTTAAGAAAACCTAAAAATATGCTATATTTGATATGAGTTTAACACCGCAACAGACAAGTGCAATCTTGCATTTACAGATAAAGGAATAAGGTGATGAATAACGTCGCACAAATCTGCTTGGTCGTGCTGGCCATCTCCATGGCTTCAATAGCCTTAGTGCAGGTAGGGGTTATAAAACCAGCCCATGCCATCAGTCTTAATGGCGCAATCCGCCTTCTTAAGATTGAAATTATAGCTTCTGAAGAACGACTGGTGGAAAAGATCGAAGAAAGTTGTGTAAACGCGGATTAGCACCTGCTTAATCCAGCCATCCGCCCATATTTTCTGCCACCAAGGTTTCGATCAGCTTCATCCCCGGTGCATCTGCATTAAGACAAGGAATATAGGTGAAGGTCTCACCGCCATTATCCAGGTATTCTTCACGGCCTTCCATGTTGAGTTCTTCCAAGGTTTCAAGGCAATCTGCGGCAAAGCCCGGTGCCATAATGGCAAGGTTTTTGACCCCTTCATGGGCAAGGCGTTCAATGGTCTCATCCGTATAAGGCTTGATCCAAGGTTCACGCCCAAACCGTGACTGAAACGCAACGTGATAGCGGTCTTCATCCCATTTTAATTGTTCACGCAGCAAACGTGCAGTTTTCATACAATGACAATGATAAGGGTCACCTTGCACGAAATAGCGTTCAGGGATGCCATGGAACGACACCAGTAAATGTTGGTCTTTTTTGGCCTTGGCTTTGATGTTAAGTGATGTTTTGACTGAATTTGCTAATGCATCAATATAATCAGGGTGGTCATGCCAAGGCGCGACCGTACGCAGGGCAGGCTGCCAGCGCTGTTTCAACATCCATTTAAATATTTCATCATTAACGGTTGCAGTAGTGGCGGCGGCATATTGCGGGTATAACGGCACCACCAACAAACGGTTACATCCAGCATCTTTCAATTCTTGCAGCCGATCTGCAATTGATGGCTGGCCATAGCGCATGGCATAAGTCACATGAAGGCGGTTTGCCTTAACGTGTTTTTTCATCTTCTCCGCCAGATATTCTGCTTGAAGGCGGGTATATTTCCGCAATGGTGATCCGTCAGGGTCATCCTTTAGCCAAATGCGGGCATAGGCTTCACCAGACTTTTTCGGCCGAACATTTAGAATAATAAGGTTAAGAATAAGCCACCACAGCAGCCGCGGCACTTCAATCACCCGTTTATCTGAAAGAAATTCCTTCAGATATCGGCGCATGGACTTAACGTCCGTGCCATCTGGTGTGCCCAGATTAACAAGAAGAATGCCTGTCTTTGCGTGACGCGGCAATTGCGGATGGTCGGATGGAATAGGTTTTACACTCATGCCCAATATATGAGGCGGCAAGGGGTGTTTGGCAATAGCTCACCTCGAAAATACATATGAAAAATTGACATGAAAAAAGGGGCGGTTTGGCGCGCCCCTTTTCTAATATCATGTATGGCCCAGAACTGACCCTTATTCTGCCGCTTCTGCATCTTCGGCAATTTCAACACGTGCGGCAGAAAACTTAAGCTCAGGGATCTTGCCATAAGGATCAAGCGCAGGGTTGGTCAGCATATTTGCTGGTGCTTCCGTGAAACAGAACGGCACAAAGATCATGCCTTTTGGCAGGGCAGGGTCAACACGTGCCGCAAGGCTAATGTCACCGCGGCGTGTTGATACCCGCATCATCTGTCCTGGTTTTGCCTGCATTTCTGTCAGATCATCAGGGCTGATATGTACTTCTGGTTCTGGTTCAATGGCATCCAACGCTTCTGAACGTCGTGTCATGGATCCGGTATGCCAATGTTCCAGCAGCCGTCCAGTCGATAACACAATCGGAAACTCATCATCAGGCAGCTCATCCGGCGGCAAGACATCGGCAGGTGTCATTCGGCCACGTCCTGTTGCTGTCGGGAAGCCATCACCGAAGATCAAATCCTGACCTTCGCTAGTTTCATCCTTACATGGGTAGGTGACGGCACTTTCATTCATCAGGCGTTCCCACGTAATCCCGGTAAGTGACGCCATGGTGATGCGCATTTCATTGAAAATGTCACGCGCATGGGTATATGACCAATTCAAGCCGATGCGGTTCGCCAGTTCTTGAATAATCCACCAATCCTGCTGTGCTTCACCTGGTGGGTTAATTGCTTTACGCCCAAGCTGGACACGGCGATCCGTATTGGTGAACGTACCGTCCTTTTCAGGGAAAGCCGATGCCGGCAGAATAACATCTGCATAGGCCGCGGTTTCGGTCATGAAGATGTCTTGCACCACCAAATGTTCCAAATTGGCAAGGGCGGCGCGTGCATGATGCTGGTCAGGGTCAGACATGGCTGGGTTTTCACCCATCACATATATACCTTTAATGTTACCATCATAAGCTTCGTTGGTAATCTCAACCACGGTTAACCCGCGTTCACGGTCAAGGGTGGTTCCCCAAAGCTCTTCATATTTAGACGCGACGTCATCACCGCCAACGGCTTTATAATCTGGATAGAACATCGGGATAAGCCCGGCATCAGATGCCCCTTGCACGTTATTTTGGCCACGAAGTGGGTGCAGGCCTGACCCCGGCTTGCCGACATTACCTGTCAACAGCGCCAGAGAAATCAAGCAACGCGCATTATCAGTACCATGGGTATGCTGCGATACGCCCATTCCCCAGAAAATAATGGCGGCGGATGACGTTGCATAATCACGTGCCGTCTTACGGATCACCTCTGCATCAATGCCGCAAATAGGGGCCATGGCTTCTGGTGTGGTGGCTGCTGTGCGTGCTTTCAGGTCTTCAAAACCTTCGGTATGCGTCTTGATATAATCATCATCATACAAACCTTCGCTGATGATGGTGTTAATCATCCCGTTCAACAGCGCTACGTCTGAACCAGGCTTAAAGTTCAATGACCCTTCTGCATAACGGTCCAATGATTGGCCGCGTGGGTCCATCACGTAAAGACGTGCGCCATTTTTGGCGGCGTTTTTGATGAATGTAGCGGCAACAGGGTGGTTAACGGTCGGGTTTGCCCCAATCACGATGATCACTTCTGCATTACGTGCTTCTGAAAAAGATGCCGTTACCGCGCCGGAACCGATATTTTCAATCAATGCCGCCACTGAAGAGGCGTGACAAAGTCTGGTGCAATGGTCGACATTATTGGTGCCAAATCCGGCACGAACCATCTTCTGCACCAAATACGCTTCTTCATTAGAACCTTTGGCAGAACCGAAACCCGCAAGGGCATTGGCGCCATCACGGTCACGAATTTTTACAAATCCTTCCGCTGCTTTTGCCAACGCTTCTTCCCATGTTGCAGGCCTGAAATGCGTCATTGGGTCTGCAGGGTCAAACGGCAGGCTATCTGCTTTTGGTGCATCTTCGCGGCGGATCATTGGTGTGGTCAAGCGCTGGTCTGAATTGACATAGTCAAAACCATAACGGCCTTTAACGCAAAGACGTCCTTTATTGGCAGGGCCATTGCGGCCATTCACGGAAACAATTTTGTCATCCTTAATGGCATAAGTCAGCTGACAACCAACCCCGCAATAAGGACATACGCTATCTACCGTACGGTCAGGCGTAATCGCCAGCGACTGGCTTTCATCAAGCACTGTTTTCGGCATCAACGCACCGGTCGGGCAGGCCTGCACACATTCACCGCAACCTACGCATGTGCTTTGCCCCATGTCATCGCCCAAATCAAAGACGATATGTGCATCGGCACCGCGGCCAGCAAGACCGATCACATCATTAACCTGCACTTCACGGCATGCACGTACACAAAGATTACACTGGATACAGGCATCCATATTCACCGCAATCGCAGGGTGTGAGCTATCAGGGTGAGGTTGGCTGCGTGATGGTAGGCGTGATGTTTCCACACCTTGAAGATCAGCAAATTGCCACAATGGGGAGGCAGGATCATGTGTATCCGCACGATCAGGTTGGTCAGCGACCAACATTTCCATCACCATTTTACGTGCGGTAGTGGCGCGGTCATTGGCGGTATTGACAACCATGCCTTCGGACGGCTTACGGATACAAGATGCCGCCAGCACGCGTTCACCTTCAATTTCCACCATACACGCCCGGCAATTACCATCTGCACGGTAATTATCATCATCTTTGTAACATAAATGAGGGATAGTGGTGCCTTCACGCTTAGCGACTTGCCAAATAGACTCGTCATTTTCCGCAGTGACAACGTTGCCGTCTAGGGTAAATTTAATTTTATCCGACATAGTCCTAATCCCCTTTAATCGTGATCAACAGATGGCACGGCTAACGGTGCATCCATATCTTCAGGAAAATGTTTCATGACTGACACAAGCGGGTTTGACGCCGCCTGACCAAGGCCACAAATTGATGCATCTGCCATCGCCACCGACACATCATTAAGTAATTGCGTGTCATCTGATTGCGCTTCCAGCAATTTCACGGCTTTTTCGGTGCCATTCCTACATGGAGTGCATTGGCCACAGCTTTCATGGGCAAAGAACCGAAGCAAGTTTAACGCGGCATCACGCATATTATCGTGTTGTGACATCACGACCACAGCGTGTGACCCAACAAAGCAACCTTCATCCGCAAGGGGGCCGCCAAAATCAAGCGGGATATCACCTTTGCCAGCCGGTAAGATACCGCCAGATGCACCGCCGGGCAGGTACCCTTTAAAGTCATGTCCATCAAGCATACCGCCACAAAGCTCAATCAGCTCATTAACCGTACTGCCTGCAGGGGCCACCACAACACCAGGCTGGTTAACACGGCCAGAAACAGAATAAGACCTGAACCCGGGATGCCCGTCTTTGCCTTGGTTATTAAACCAGTCGCCACCTTTCTGGATCAAATCACGTATCCAGAACAGGGTTTCGATATTATTCACCAATGTCGGGCGGTTAAAGATACCCATTTCCGCGACATAAGGTGGACGATGCCGCGGCAAGCCACGCTTGCCTTCGATGGATTCAATCATGGCGGATTCTTCACCGCAGATATATGCCCCAGCACCGCGGCGCAGATGGATATTTGTATGTTGCGAAAGCCCTGCGGCCTCAACCTTGGCAATTTCTTCACGCAACATGGCAATGATTTCAGGATATTCATCACGCATGTAAAGATACACATCGGTTGCTTCAACAACATAGGCCCCGATCAGCATCCCTTCAATCATGCGATGCGGGTCACGTGAAAGGTAATATCTATCTTTAAATGTCCCGGGTTCACCTTCATCACCATTTACGGCCATCACACGTGGGCCTTCAAATGACCGCACGATGGACCATTTGCGTGCCGTCGGGAAACCAGCACCGCCAAGGCCCCGTAATGCTGTTTTACCCAGTTGTTCAATGATCTCTTCAGACGTCATTTCACCATTCATCAGGCTGCGCAAGGTCTCATACCCGCCATGCACCGCATAACTTTCAAACAATGTCGCTTGATCTGATTCAGGGGCAGGGGCGCCAGACGTTAAAGCAGTTTCTATCGCCGTACGATCCGCAGATGGAATTAACTGCTGCCCCAGTGCCGCCGCAGGTGCTTTGTCACATGCACCAATACATGGCGCGCGTTTGATGCGAATATCAGCGCCATTAAGGTCTGATAATTCTTTCAACAACGCTTCTGCACCGCCAAGCTGGCAGCTTAAACCATCACAAACCCGCACGGTCACCGGCGCAGGCGGGGTTTCACCATCTTTAACGCAATCGAAATGATCATAAAATGTCGCGACTTCCCATACTTCAGCCATTGGCAGGCGCATCAAGCTGGCCAATGCCGTTAAGTGGCGCTGGCTTAAATAACCTTGGGAATCTTGGATAAGATGTAAATATTCGATCAGCATGTCTCGCTGATCAGGCTCACCGCCGATAATATCACGGATTTCGGTAAGTGCAGCAGGGTCAACCATACGGCCTTTTGGTTTGGTTTTTGCACGCTTCTTTCCGGCAACACCGCCATGCCCACCAGGGCGCTGGTTCGCAGGCTCGCTTTTATGGCTATCAGGCATGAAAAGCCCCTAAATCAAGTAAATTTCAAATTATATGCATTCAATCAAAATTTGGCTAATCATCTATCTTATTGGCGACATGCACTAGCCTGACATTGTCAGTATTAATAAGCTGTTTTCCAGCATGGTCAAAATTCACGGTAACACGGTTGCCAATCACGGATTGCACCTGACCTTCGCCCCAGTCTTCTGCAGTGGGTAAAAAGACAAAATCACCGAGGGCAAAATCATTCATGGTATTACCTTTGAATAAAGATGTTATAGCTTGGATTAGATCTACTAATTTACGTTAAAACGTAAGATGGGTGCAAGCCAATGTTGCACCCATGTTCATGATATAAACTTATAATTTAGATATGCGTTTATTGGGCTGACGTATCCCGCAACACATATCCCTGACCCCACACCGTATGAATAAAGTTTTGCCCACCTGTCATTGCCGCTAACTTTCGCCGGAGTTTGCAAATAAATACGTCAATAATTTTGGACTCTGGTTCATCAATGCCACCATAAAGATGGTTGATAAAATGTGACTTTGTCAGGGTTGTTCCCTTGCGCAGGCTTAACAGCTCAAGGATATGATATTCCTTGGACGTTAAGTTCAGGCGATCTTTGCCAATCATGACCTCATGACGTGTTAAATCAAGAATAATAGGTCCGGTCACAATACGATTGTCAGCATGTCCATTGGACCTACGGATGATCGCGTTAAGCGAAGCGATCAATTCTTGGCGGTCAAACGGTTTTGTTAAATATGCATCTGCACCTGACGTTAAAGCCACCACGCGATCCGTGACGGTGGCACGGCCAGATACGACCAAAACAGAGGTGCTAATCTGGCTGCGGCGTAAGGTTTTTGCAAATTGAAACCCATCACCATCAGGCAAATTAATATCCAAAATAACAGCATCGTAAATACCTTCACGTGCCGCATTGATACCATCTTCGGCGGTATCCGTGATCATGTGGAAATGACCTTCATCTTCAAGTGCCATGGCAATGCTTTTCGCCACAATAGGATCATCTTCAACGATAAGTATGTTCATATCCGTCCTCTTAAGTAACATTTACTAACGATCAGTTAAGTGACACGCCTGAACGCGATAAAATCACCAGTGATCAACACTTATGATTATTCGCTTATAGTTAATTTATTTCAAATCAACTCTTTGTGATGATGCGATATCCGTGATCACTAAAATGTTAACTGGGATTGATTGAAATGACTTGCATCTCTCATGCAAAATCAATATAAAACTGCAATTCTTCATCACTGGGACGATGTTGATTAAGTACTATTTTCGTATTTATTTCATGACTTCTGGAGCCAAATAATGACCAAGAAAAGTGATGCAAAAAAAGTTGATCTGAATAGCCCGATTGTGCTGCCAGATAACTACAAACCTTCTGATAAAGAAGAGTTTATGAACCCACTACAAATTGAATATTTTAAGCAAAAGCTGCTTGAATGGCGTGCTGAATTGCTTGATGAAGCGACAGATACGCTGAACACGCTATCGGAAGAAAACTTTCAGAAGCCTGATGCCACTGATCGCGCACAGATGGAAAGTGAAGCGTCACTTCAGCTGCGTACACGTGACCGTGAACGGAAGTTATTATCAAAGATCGAAGCTGCGCTTCGCCGAATTGATGATGGATCCTACGGGTATTGCGAAGATACGGATGAGCCGATCAGCCTTAAACGGCTTGAAGCACGTCCTATTGCGTCACTATCACTTGATGCGCAAGAACGTCATGAACGCATGGAACGCACCCATCGTGACGATTAATTCATAGCTTTCATCTATTAGGGTCTTTTTAAAAGGCCGACCTGTTACATGCAAAGCCCAACAAATGTTACCCAACAAATCTTAAGGTCATGCTGCTCTACACGGCATGGCCTTTGTTTTGCTGGGCGGGAATATGCAAAAATGATCAAGGTAATTTTGCGATTTACATATCGCATTAACTAAAATTTAACTTTTGAAGGTTATAGTTAACCCGACCACGCTTATGTTCCGTGTTCATCGTATGGTTTTTTGCGATATCAACAACGGGATTTAACTTTATGACAAAAAAGCATATCGAAAAAAGAGGTGGAACAAATCCTGACACGCCTGCGTTAGCATCATTTGGCCATATGGATAAAGTGCCTCGTCAAGAAAATGCTGCGCCTTTGACACCTCAAATCAACAAGATAGCTGATGAGCATAAAATTAAACAAGAATTTGGTGACCCTGAACTTGGCATGGAAAAGCAGCAGGAGATTTTTCTGCGCGGTATTGTTCATGATGCCAATAACAGCTTAATGGCAATATTGGCAGCATGCGATCAGCTTGAATTTCAAAAACGTTCCTCCATTGACCCAAAAGAAACCGCGCTGAATATTCGCACGCAAGTAAAAAGTATTTCATCTTTAATGCGTGATATTTTGGCTAACCGGAACATGGATCGCCCCATGAAGATGGAGGAAGCTGATCTCAAATCTTTCTTAAAGGGAATTTTGCCAAGTCTATCTCTTGTTGCTGGGCATAACACAAAGATTGAATTGGGTGACTTCAGCGTCCCACCTGTAATTGTACATCCATTATTACTTCACCGCGTTTTGCTGCAGCTTATTCGTAATGTTAGCGAATTAAAGGTAGACTATCCGTTGGCCTTTATCACGGCACGACGTCTTCATTCATGGTGCGAAATTTCTGTGTCTGATAACGGCCCTGGCGTTGATGGGATTGACCCTGATCAAATGTTTCTATCTGGCTATACCAGTAAAGCAGAACAAGGCACACGCGGGTATGGATTGTCAGCAGTTGCGTGGGCTGTTGAAAACTGGGGTGGTGAATATGGCGTCGACTATATCGCCGGTGATCAAGGGTGCCGATTCTGGGTGCGTTTGCCGCTTTGGGAAACTGACTAACCAAAAATTTCTAATAACACTTCCATAAATTGTGGGCAGGGGTGTTTCCCCCACAAGACGTAGTGTCACGCCACAATAATGAGAACAAATAGTGAATATGTGCTTGCGCATGAGAACAAAACATGATCATATGCTGACATAAGAGCACACAGCCAACATGAATTTATAAGATCAAGGCTGTTCCTCCTCATCGCGATTGCGGCATATTTTTTGATGAAAGAGGATGATTGTCACGCCGCCAAGACTATGTCAGAAAGGGTAAAGATATGTCGGCAAAGGTAGTGGATATCACCATGAAAAAAGAAGATAAGCTGAAGGCGCTAGAAGCAGCAATCGGCCAGATTGAAAAGTCATTTGGTAAAGGTTCGGTCATGAAAATGGGCCAGAATGAGGTATCAGATGACATTGAATCTGTGTCAACGGGTTCACTTGGTCTTGATATTGCGCTTGGTATTGGCGGGTTGCCAAAAGGCCGTATCGTTGAAATTTACGGACCTGAATCATCAGGTAAAACAACACTAGCATTACACGCGGTGGCATCAGCTCAGCAAGCAGGTGGTGCTTGTGCGTTTGTCGATGCGGAACACGCATTAGACCCATCATATGCACGCAAACTCGGGGTTGATTTGGATGAACTCCTGATCTCTCAGCCTGATGCTGGTGAACAAGCGCTTGAAATTGCTGATACATTAGTCCGTTCTGGCGCAATTGATGTGTTGGTGGTTGATAGTGTTGCTGCACTGGTGCCGCGGGCTGAACTAGAAGGCGAAATGGGGGACCATCATGTTGGCCTTCATGCACGTTTGATGTCACAGGCACTGCGCAAACTTACATCATCAATTGCGCGCTCAAATTGTTTGGTTATCTTCATTAACCAGATCCGCCTTAAAATTGGCGTTATGTTTGGAAACCCTGAAACAACAAC
Organism: Puniceispirillales bacterium (SeqCode); assembly: GCA_965660595.1. Lineage (GTDB taxonomy): Bacteria > Pseudomonadota > Alphaproteobacteria > Puniceispirillales > UBA1172 > JAGWAQ01. The sequence continues at coordinate 13,097 of CBFIAO010000045.1, forward strand.
TGGCGGTAATGCACTTAAATTCTATGCATCTGTGCGCTTGGATATCCGCCGTATTGGCTCGATCAAAGACCGTGATGAAGTCACTGGCAACCAAACCCGGGTAAAGGTTGTAAAAAACAAAGTCGCTGCACCGTTCCGCATGGTCGAATTTGATATCATGTATGGTGAAGGCATCTCAAAAACAGGTGAACTTGTTGACCTTGGGGTTGCTGCCAACCTGATTGAAAAATCGGGGTCATGGTTCTCTTATAAAGATCAACGTATTGGGCAGGGACGTGAAAATGCAAAAACATTTATGCGTGATAACCCTGAACTTGCGGCTGAAATCGAACATGCTTTGCGCCAAAATGCCGGCTTATTTGATGATGTGATGTTGGATCAGGCACCTGTATCTGAAGAAAATTCATCAGACGTGTTGCCGGAATAGTTGTAAAGACACCATCGACGTAAATATAAAAAACCGGCCTTTTGGTCGGTTTTTTTGCGTTTGGAAATCCAAATGTCTGAAAATAGCGAAAAATAGGTCTATATAACGGGAATAGACTGGACAAAAACACACCTCAAACTTAAAAAATAAGAGATGTAGTGAAAGGATATCCTCATGCAAACCGTAAACGACATCCGCAAAAGCTTTCTTGATTATTTTGGCCAAAATGATCACGAAGTGGTGGCGTCGTCATCCTTAGTGCCCATGAACGACCCGACCTTGTTGTTCACCAATGCTGGCATGGTTCAGTTCAAGAATGTGTTCACAGGCGGTGAAACGCGTGCGATCCCGCGTGCGACCACGTCGCAAAAATGTGTCCGTGCGGGCGGTAAACATAATGACCTTGAAAATGTTGGTCATACGGCACGGCATCATACGTTTTTTGAAATGCTTGGGAATTTCTCTTTTGGTGACTATTTCAAAGAGGAAGCCATTCATCATGCGTGGACATTAATCACAGACGTTTATGGCCTGCCCAAGAATAAGTTACTTGTTACGGTTTATCATGATGATGATGAAGCTGCGAATTGGTGGAAAAAAATCGCTGGTTTCGGCGATGATAAAATCATCCGTATCGCTACGTCTGATAATTTTTGGTCCATGGGTGATACTGGCCCTTGTGGTCCGTGTTCTGAAATATTTTATGACCATGGTGATCATATTTGGGGTGGCCCTCCAGGTTCTGCCGAAGAAGACGGTGACCGTTTCATCGAAATTTGGAACCTTGTCTTTATGCAATACGAACAATTGGCGAGTGGTGAGCGCATCAACTTGCCAAAACCGTCTATTGATACAGGCATGGGGCTTGAACGTATTGCCGCCACGATGCAGGGCTTTCATGACAATTATGAAACCGACATGATGCAAGCCTTGATCCGTGCATCGGCTGATGTGTCATCAGTTGCGATTGACGGTGATCATGCGGTATCACACCGTGTCATTGCAGACCATTTGCGTGCATCTGCGTTTTTAATTGCTGATGGTGTGTTGCCATCAAATGAAGGCCGCGGTTATGTGCTGCGACGGATCATGCGACGTGCCATGCGCCATGCGCATCAAATGGGCTGTGTTGAACCAATGATGCATCGTCTTGTCCCGGCATTGGTTCAAGAAATGGGCGGGCATTTTACAGAATTACAACGTACTGAAAGCCTCATCACTGAAACCTTGAACATGGAAGAAACTCGGTTCAAGGAAACTTTGGGCCGCGGCCTGAAAATCCTTGTTGATAAAGTTGAAGGCATGGATGAAGGCGGCACGCTTGACGGTGATACAGCCTTCAAACTCTATGACACCTATGGCTTCCCGCTGGATTTGACCCAAGATGTTATGCGTGGCTTTAACTGGAATGTTGACCTTGATGGCTTTAACACTGCCATGGATGAACAAAAAGCCAAGGCTCGTGCAGCTTGGTCAGGTTCAGGTGACAGCGCGATGGCTGGCATTTATTTAACCCTTGCTGATAAATTGGGCGCAACAGAATTCCTCGGCTATGACCTTAATGAAGCTGAAGGTCAGATCACGGCCATCATCGCCGATGATGTTGACGTTAACATGGCGTCAAAAGGTGATGAGGTTGCGATCATCACCAACCAGACCACCTTTTATGCTGAATCTGGTGGCCAGATGGGCGATCGCGGTATCTTCACATCACCGCAAGATAAGTCCAATATTTGGGCTGAGGTTACGGACACATGGAAAACCCCGTCAGGGTTGTTTGTCCATAAAGCTGTGGTGGTTGCTGACCGCATCAATGTTGGTGACAATGTGATGATGGTTATTGATGGCAATCGACGTGATCTTCTGCGTTCAAACCACTCTGCCACGCATTTGATGCATGAAGCCTTGCGTGAAGTGCTGGGTGACCACGTCATGCAGAAAGGCTCACTGGTGGCGCCGGAACGTCTTCGTTTTGACTTCAGCCATACCAAAGCCGTGTCGGCTGACGAGATTGGCCAGGTTGAAGATATCGTTAATGAACGTATCAGGATGAATTCATCGGTCACCACACGTTTGATGACGCCAGATGCCGCCATTGAAGAAGGCGCGCTGGCGCTATTTGGCGAAAAATACGGTGATGAAGTGCGTGTGGTCTCGATGGGCGGTGCGACTGATATTGAAGGCCGTGCCCAATGGTCGGTTGAACTTTGTGGCGGCACGCACGTCAATCAAACAGGTGACATCAGTCTCTTTAAAGTCACCACCGAAGGTGCTGTGGCCGGCGGTGTGCGCCGCATTGAAGCTGTCACCAATAAAGGCGCTATTGCATGGGTGAATGACCGCTTGAAGATGTTGGAACACGCTGCATCAGCCCTTAAAACATCACCAGAACAGGTTAATGAACGTCTTGATAGTGTATTGGCGGAACGTAAGAAGGCTGACCAGACCATTACTGAATTACGCAAATCACTGGCAGAAGGTGGCGGGGCAGGCGGTGAAACATCTGAAATTGGTGGCGTTACCCTCGAAACACGTGTTTTAGACAATACACCTGCCAAAGACCTTAAGCCTATTGCCGAAAGCATGCTGAAGAAAATGGAAACTGGTGTTGCGGCCGTCATTTCACGTGATGAAGGTAAAGCCTCAATCGTGGTCGCGGTGTCCAAAGACCTGACTGATAAGATGGATGCAGTTAGTCTTGTTCGTGCAGGTTCTACGGCCCTTGGCGGTAAGGGCGGCGGTGGTCGCCCTGATATGGCGCAAGCCGGCGGTCCTGATGGCGATAAAGCTGATGATGCATTCAAAGCTATTGCTGCTGAAATGGCAAGCTAACAACTACTAGGCTAATCATTACTTCATAAACGAATTAAAAAAGGCCGAGTTTCCTCGGCCTTTTTCATGTCTGATAATTATGGCTAATTAAAAATTCGCCGCTGCCTTCATGTTCACATCTAGTGTGTCCAAAAACTCATCTGTTGTTTGGAATGGTTGGTCTTTTGAGATCAGCAGCGCTAAATCTTTGGTCATCTTGCCTTTTTCAACAGTGCGCACACACACATCTTCCAATGTCTGCGCAAAATTAGCCAAATCAGGTGTGTCATCAAAACGTGCGCGGTAACGCAGGCCTTGTGTCCATGCAAAGATAGAGGCAATCGGGTTAGTTGATGTTGCTTTGCCTTCTTGGTGTTGGCGGAAATGGCGCGTCACCGTGCCGTGGGCTGCTTCTGCTTCAACTGTTTTCCCATCAGGGGTCATCAAGACAGATGTCATTAGGCCGAGTGAACCAAAACCTTGGGCCACGGTATCAGACTGCACATCACCATCATAATTCTTACATGCCCAGACAAACTTACCGTTCCATTTCAATGCACATGCCACCATGTCATCAATCAAGCGGTGTTCATAAGAAATGCCTGCCGCAGCAAACTTATCTTTGAAC
>CBFIAO010000046.1:0-5607 GCA_965660595.1 Puniceispirillales bacterium (SeqCode)
ATAGCTTGGCTGCGCTGAAAGCATTTCCTTAGCCTGCGCCAAGACTGCGTTCAGCTTGCTGGTCCCGCCTTGCATTTTAGGCGATCACCTCGTCAATTATACTGAAGTTAATTCCAGAAATATCTTCAGAAATATCTTCAGCAAATTCACGGGTAATATCATCATCTGGGTCGCAGAACCATTTGACGTTAATTTCAGTGCCCGCTTGGGCTTTTTCGTCCATCTGGTCCATGATTTCCATCAACACGCGTGCTGATGATGAATTGAAATACACAAGTTTAATGTCAACATTTAAGCCATGCTGAACCTGCTCAAGCACCTCGTTTAATGCCACACGGACAGGGCCAAAAAAGCCCGTGATATCTTCAGGATAAGACTCACCCTTAAGCAGGAAAATGCCCTTTTCACTATCCAGCACAACTTCTGGTGTTCGTGAACTCGCCTCTTGATGGAACGTTGTCATCATCAATCCTCTAAAACTATGCTGATGCTTTAATAATGAAAAATGACGTGCCATCTGGTCCATCACTCATCATGTAATCAGGCGGGCTGGATGAACGTCTGGCGATCTCAATCAAGCCAAGGCTTGCACCTTTAGAAGACTCTTCTGTCGGTTGACGCAGTTTTTCTTTATAGATTTGGCGCAGTTCATCTTGTGATTTGGCCTTCAACTCATCCATCCGCGCACTAATCCGTGCCGCGTCTTCATTGGCGATGTAATTGCCACTCATGACCACTAACTCACCATTACTTTCTGATACGGTCAGCATACCGTAGCTTGGCTTTTCGCCATTAGCATTTACATGCTGGGGGCCATCGTCACCATATCGGATAACATTTTGCATCAGCTCAACAAAAATCGAGAAAACCTGCTTAATCTGACGTGGATCACTTTCCATGTCTTTTAACCGGTCACGTAATGTTTGCCCAACTGCTTCCAAAATATCTTCAGAAACAAATCCGCTATAAGACAGAAAGAATTCCTGATCTAGCACCAATGATTTCATCTGGTTGAATCGGTCGAAATCCATAAAGCAACCTCTAAAAAAACTTTTCTTATATTAGAGAATATTAATTATTTCGGCCAGATTAAATTTATTTCAGCCTATCCAAAAGCATAGCTTGCCTTCATAAGCATGAAGATTACCGGCAGATTTAGCGTTGATTGCGCAAACCATGCGTGCCGCAAATTAGTTTTGCGTCCAAGGCAGGCCTTCAGCACACCACCCCGAAATTGTTTTGCGTTGGCCGTGTTCATTTAAACTGCCGTCAAAACCATCATTCACATTGACAACATGGCCGTATCCCGCGTGACGTGCGGCTACTGCTGCCGCGTGGGAGCGCAGGCCAGCACGGCAAATAAACATCAGCTTTTTATCCGTATCCGGGACTGATTGTAACAACTGCCGGGTAAAAGCTGAATTCTGCTGACCTGACATTTTGGTCCATTCGATCGTAACAACGTCTTTGCCCAATGTTGTTAAATCCGGCACGCCAACATAAGCCCATTCCACCATCGTGCGAACATCAACAAGCACGGTTTGGTCATCATTAGCCAATCGTGCCCAGGCTTCTTTTGAATTAATAATTTCAACTTCGGATGAATGTGTCATAAAACAGTCGTAAAATAATGTAATAAAAATTAAATATAACCTTAATATAGTATCATAATTATGGTTTAGTTAATCTTAAATTTCAGGTAACAGACGTAGCTATGAGCGGACAAATCGCCGAACAACAAAGCAAGACGCCTATATTCTCATTCGCCGATGGTGAAATGGGGGCGATATCCAACGCCATTATACGCGGCCTTGAATGGTGTACAGGACAGCCAAAAATCAAAAAAATCTATTTGGACTATGTTGATGACAATCGTCCTAATGAGTTATTTTGGCAAGATGCTGTTGAACGCCTTGATTTAAAAGTCAATCTTACCTTCGAAGATGGTGCTGAAATTCCAAAAACTGGCCGTTTATTGGTGATCGCCAACCATCCTTTCGGGGTGATTGATGGGCTGATTTTATGCGCTGAACTTTCAAAGCTTCGGCATGATTACCAGATCATTACCCATCAAGTGTTGCGGCAGGCCCCTGCGGTCATGCACCAAATTTTGCCTATTGATTTTGAACCAACAGAAGCTGCACTTAAAACCAATATGCTGACGCGAAAGGCTGCCGTTAATCAGCTTGAAGATGATGGTGCAGTGGTGCTGTTTCCTGCGGGGGCAATTTCCCTTGCGCCTAAAGTGGTGGGCAAGGCAGAAGATGCGGAGTGGAAGAATTTTGTCGCAAAACTTGCCAGCGTTGAAGACACGACTATCCTGCCCATTTTCTTTGAAGGTCAAAACAGCATAAGCTATATGATCGCCCGCAAATTATCTCAGACCTTGGGCTATTCACTCATGTTCCATGAAATCTGTCGCCGCATTGGTTCATCCGTGAATGTCACCGTCCGTAAGCCTGTTACCACAAACGATTTAAAACATTTCAGCAGCCGAAATGACATCACGTCATATTTGCGTAACCTTACCTATGGCAAGCGCGAAGATAGTTAGATAAAAGGCCTTAAGGCAACAAGTACGATGCTGCTTCAGGCGGCATCATCACCGCAAAAGGTGACGGATCTTCTGCCGTAATCTCAACCATCACATCTTTACTTAAGCCAGCTACACTGACAACTTCATGACCATCAACCTCATTTGAAGTGCCTAAACTGTGCCCCGGCCCTAAGGTGAGGCTATCCAACGGCCAGCGCAAACCCTTGCTGCTGGAAAACCGTTGCTGCTGCATCGGCCATATTGAAATACGCATCTCTTGCGGTAAGTGTTGCGCAAACCTACCTTGCGCCATGATCACCACATCATATGGATCAATAAGCATGATATGCGTCATCGCCGGTGCTGCTGCCATCACATGAAGCGCCCCAAGACTGTGGTCCAATCGTTTTCCTAAAAAACCAAACCCATAAATCTGCGGTGCTTCAACAACCTTAATCGCTTTTTCAAAATCGGTAGAATATTGGTCCGTGATCTGAATTCGGCGCGCCCCAACACCTCGCCCTGATGATGATATCGAATCAAAATCGCCAATGATAGCATCTGCCTTTAATCCTGCTTGGGCCACGACATCGGCACCACCATCAACCGCAATAACAGGATATCTAGCCGCCAGCGCGGTAAGTTGGTCATGATCAATCGCCCCGCCGCCCACCATAATAACTGGTGACGTGTATCGCATGATTGGGGTGTCAGGAACGGCCGTTAAAACGACGTCATCCTGATTGATATCAACTTGCCTGTTGTTATCAGGCATATCTGATGGCTGATGTGATGATGTCATATTGCTAACTTTTCAACTAATGGCCTCACGTTATAAAACCCTGCCCAACGGCCATCTGTCAATTACTGTCATCCTAAAGGCAGGCGCTACATAACGATGATCACGCTCATAAATGCCCCAAAAACAGGGAAATTTATTAACCGCATCCGTTTGACTTTCACGTAACTATTCATATATGTTTAAGTATATAAAGTTTGCCTAGGCTAATTTTAAACGCTGAGGTTAATCCTCCCATCACCAAGGACAATTAATGACCGCATTAGCGCTTCATCTCAGACAAATGCAAACCGCCATGATCATGGTGGTGATCGCTGCTGTATTGATGACAAGCCTTAGCTTTACCTCTGGGCTTACCGAAGTAATTCTCGCGGCCATTGCTGATGCATATATTCAAGTGACGACTTTTGTTGCCGCCACCTTGTTCATTTTCTTTGGCCTTGAAAAAGTCGCCAATATAGATGCTGAAAAAATGTTAATGCAATCTGGACGCAAGCAGGTTTTCATCGCGGCGTTCTTGGGCGCACTTCCTGGGTGCGGCGGGGCTATTATCGTGATCACTCAATATGTGACTGGCCGCTTGTCTTTTGGTTCAGTCATGGCGGTGTTAACCGCGACCATGGGTGATGCGGCTTTTCTATTAATCGCGCAAGAACCGTTAACCGGACTTTTAATCATGGGGCTAGGCTTTGGTATTGGCGCTGTATCAGGCCTGATTGTTGATATGATCCATGGCCCTGACTTTATGCGCCAGCAGCCTCGCAGCATCCGTGGTGTTGACGCAAATGCTCGCTTGGCTGGAGGCCGCAATCTTGAAAAACTCTGGATGTTCTTAATCATTCCCGGTTTTGTACTAGGCGTATTAACAGCCTTTCAGGTGGATTGTGATGCTCTTTTTGGCACCAGTTTTCTGCCGCAACCAACCATCACCATTGGTGCTGCTGGCGGTGTTTTATCGGTATTGATGTTTGTTGTACCGCGGTTTTTAAATAATTACATTCCCGCCAAAGAACAACATTTCACCCCATCCATCAGCATCACGAGCCGGGTTATCACCGATACAAATTTTGTGACGGCATGGGTTGTTTTGGCATTTTTGATGTTTGAAGTCAGTGTTTATATTTTTGGGATCAACTTAGAAGATGTGTTTAAAGGCTATGTATTGTTCACGCCAATGATCGCCCTTCTGCTCGGCTTCATCCCCGGGTGTGGGCCGCAAGTCTTGGTGACCACACTTTATCTGTCGGGCGCTATCCCACTATCGGCCCAAATCAGCAATGCAATTTCAAATGATGGTGACGCGCTGTTTCCTGCCATTGCCATCGCACCAAAGGTTGCGATCGTTGCGACGTTATATTCGGCAGTACCTGCACTATTATTCGGCTATGGCTGGATGATTTTTGTTGAAGGCATCTAAACAAATCTGAACATGCAGCCATAAAAAAACCTGCCCAACGGCAGGTTTATACGTGTAATGGTGGAGCTAAGCGGGATCGAACCGCTGACCTCTACAATGCCATTGTAGCGCTCTCCCAGCTGAGCTATAGCCCCTTAACCATACAAATGCTGATCATATCAGCCCTCATCGGTTGAGGTGGTTCATGTAATACCGCCCCACCTTGATGAGATCAAGCCCAAAATCATTGCGCTTAAGTGATGGCGTTGATTTATTCTTCTGTCTCTTCAGGGATGTCCAGCTCATCTTCGATGGCTTCATCTGTTGAAACGATATCATCGTCACCATGACTTGCTGGCGCGATCACAGTCAGATCAGCATCATCCTCAAGGATATCTTCATTTGCAGGATCATTTGCCGTTTCATCCTCGATCCCAACATCAAGATCATCATCAACGGCTACTTCTGCTACCGCTTCAGCTTTTTTAGGTGCTGCCGCCACAGGTTTAGTCTTGCGGCTTTTCAACAATACCTCAGGGTCAAATACAGTCTGGCAATGCGGACAGGTGATTGGGGATTTATTTAAATCGTAATAATGCTCATCGCAAGATTGGCAGTGTCTCTTTGTGCCGAGTGCTGGATTGGCCATGGCAATGCTCCGTAAATTATTTCTAAAAGGGTTTTCTTAATAAAAACCGCCTTCGTCAATTAAAAAAACACGCTCGTGTGGGAATTGCCTTCCCCATATAGGCAATGCTAAAACAATTTAAGATAAAATCAAACAGTCAGATCGGCGAAAACTTTCATGCTGACCCTCATTTCTCGCGCTACGTCATCGCTCAACGGTAACTTCAAGTTACCTGGTGATAAATCTAT
>CBFIAO010000046.1:5707-16342 GCA_965660595.1 Puniceispirillales bacterium (SeqCode)
GAAGGTGATGATGTGATGTCCACCAAAGATGCCATGGAACAACTTGGCGCCACGATTGCACATAAAACTGAAGGGGGCGAATCCATTTGGGTTGTTGATGGCATGGGCCTTGGCGCATTTAAATCCCCTGATCGTCCGCTCGACCTTGGCAATTCCGGCACAGGCGCACGTCTGTTGATGGGGGTCATTGCGGGCAGCGGCATCACGGCTGTCTTTACAGGTGATGCTTCACTATCGAAACGCCCGATGGCACGCGTGACTGACCCGCTTGCCGAAATGGGGGCACATATCACGGCGCGTGACGCCACCTATCTGCCGCTAACTATTTCCGGCCCTGACCAACCGCTTGCCTTGGACTACACAAGTCCCCACGCCTCTGCGCAGGTCAAATCTGCCATTCTGCTTGCTGGGCTGACGGCACGTGGATGTACCACCGTGACCGAACCAAAAGCGTCACGTGATCATACCGAAGCCATGTTACGTCATTTTGGGGTTGATGTTGTCAGCACTCATCATGATGATGGCTCTTATACCGCCGCCCTTGATGGTGAAGTCACCCTCACCGCAAAAGACATTATTGTTCCAGCTGACCCTTCTTCTGCCGCGTTTCTTGCGGTCGCGGCGTTGATCACGCCCAATGCCGATATTACGCTTAAGGCTGTCGGAACCAACCCACTTCGGTTTGGTGTATTCACCACATTAATCGACATGGGCGGTGATATTACCTTATCTAATGAACGTCTTGAAGGCGGTGAACATGTTGCCGATTTGCGCATTAAATCATCTAGCTTGCATGGCGTCACGGTGCCAACAGAACGTGCCGCATCAATGATTGACGAATACCCAATCCTCAGTGTTGCTGCCGCGATGGCATCAGGCCACACCTTGATGGAAGGCGTGGGTGAATTGAGGGTTAAAGAAACAGACCGAATCGCATTAATGGCAGATGGCCTGATCAAGGCTGGTGTTAAGGTTGAAACAACCAAAGACAGCATGACCGTTTATGGTGTTGATAATAGCCGGGGTGATAAGGGAGGGCGTCCATCCATCCCTGGCGGCGTCAATATTGATGCCTGTCATGACCACCGTATTGCTATGTCATTTTTGGTACTTGGCTTAATCACTGACGCTCCAATGACCGTGATGGGGGCTGAAACCATCGCCACCAGTTTCCCGAATTTTACCAAACTGATGAATAACATGGGTGCAGATATTGCTGAGGTATCATCATGATTATTGCCATTGATGGCACAGCTGCTTCGGGCAAAGGCACCTTGGCAAAAAAACTGGCTGACCGTTGTAATCTTGCACATCTGGATACCGGTGCGCTTTATCGCATTACAGGTCACATGCTTCAGATGGCAGGGATCAGCGCTACAGAGATTACCCCTCAAAATGCATCACAAGCCTCAGAAAACCTTGATTTATCATATATGGATGACCCCGCGATACGCACCGCGCTTGCTGGTGAAATGGCATCGGTCGTGGCGGCAATCCCTGAGGTGCGTTCTGCCCTCACCAGTTTTCAGCGGTCATTTGCGATGACGCCGCCTCAGCGCAGTGATGGCGAAGATTATGATGGCGCTATTCTTGACGGGCGTGACATTGGCACGGTGATCTTACCTGACGCAGATGTGAAATTTTTTGTTGATGCTGACCTCACCATCCGGGCATCACGCCGCTTTGCCGAACTGCAAGCACGTGGTGAAACCGTGACTGAACATGATGTGTTATCCGCCCTAAAATCACGTGATGAACGTGATAAAAATCGCGTGACCGCACCACTTATTCCTGCTGATGACGCGGTCATGGTAGACACCACAAATCTTGGTATTTCAGCCATGATTGATTTTGCTTGTGAACACCTGCCTAAATAGGGTATTAACCTGACTTCGCACCGAGCAGATCAAAGCCCTACTCGGTTTTTTAAACTGATTGCTGGTATGCATTGCCGCGCAACTGTTATGACCCCAACAAGGGGATAGCCCCAACAAGGGGGTGGCTTTGTCATAAGAGTGACCTGAACCAGCCAGGCAGGATACGTGAGCTATCACCTATCCCATGAATAGGCACTTAACGGAGAAAACTTTTGAGTTCAACCAATGACGCCCTCCAGGCGGCTATGACCGAAAACTTTGCTGACCTTTTGGCAGAAAGTTTTGATGAATCGGTAACTATTGAAGGCAGCGTGGTCCGTGGGGTCATCGTTTCTGTCGAAAAAGAAGCCGTAATTATTGATGTCGGCCTCAAGTCTGAGGGCCGTGTTTCAATCAAAGAATTTACCCCGCCAGGCCAAGAGCCATCCATCACTGTTGGTGATGAAGTTGAAGTCTATGTCGAGCGCATGGAAGACCGTAATGGCCAGGCGATGCTTAGCCGTGAAAAGGCCCGCCGTGAAGAAGCATGGGCAGTACTTGAGCTAGCACATGATAAGCAAGAACGCGTAACTGGCGTGATCTTTGGTAAGGTTAAGGGCGGCTTCACTGTTGACCTTGATGGCGCAACTGCCTTCCTGCCAGGTTCACAGGTAGATATCCGTCCGGTCCGCGACCTTGGTCCATTGATGGGCACACCGCAGCCATTCCAGATCCTCAAGATCGACCGTAAGCGCGGCAACATTGTTGTGTCACGTCGTGCGGTGCTGGAAGAGTCTCGTGCAGAAGCACGTTCAGAACTCGTATCCAACCTGCAAGAAGGTCAGATCCTTAATGGTGTTGTTAAGAACATCACTGATTACGGTGCCTTTGTTGACCTTGGCGGTGTTGACGGTCTATTGCACGTTACGGACATTGCATGGCGCCGCATTAACCACCCATCAGAAGCGCTGCAAGTTGGTCAGACAGTGGACGTTCAAGTTATCCGTTTCAACACGGAAACACAGCGTATTTCACTTGGCATGAAGCAACTTCAGACAGATCCATGGGAAGCCGCACAGGCAAACTTCCAGATCGGTTCAAAAGTTACTGGCCGCGTTACCAACATCACTGACTACGGCGCATTCGTTGAGCTAAGTGACGGTGTTGAAGGCTTGGTGCACGTATCTGAAATGTCTTGGACAAAGAAAAACGTCCATCCAGGTAAGATCGTCTCCACTTCACAAGAAGTCGAAGTCATGGTGCTTGATATCGACAGCGTTAAGCGTCGTATCTCACTTGGCCTTAAGCAGTGCAGCGCTAACCCTTGGGAAAGCTTTGAAGAAACCTACACTGCTGGTACTGAGATTGAAGGTGAAGTGCGCAACATCACTGAATTTGGCCTCTTTATTGGCCTGACCGAAGAGATTGACGGCCTTGTTCACCTTTCTGACATCTCATGGGATGTTGCTGGTGACGAAGCCATTCAGACCTTCAACAAGGGCGATATGGTTAAAGCCAAGGTGCTTGAAGTTGATGTTACAAAAGAGCGTATTTCACTTGGCATTAAACAGCTGACTGAAGACACGGTAGGTGAAAGCCTTTCAAACATCCGCAAGGGCAACATTGTGACCTGCACCATTTCTGCTGTTACTGACGGCGGCTTGGAAGTTGAAGTTGGCGAAGGCATTAATGGCTTCATCCGCCGCAGCGATTTGTCACGTGAACGTGCTGAACAGCGCCCTGAGCGTTTTGCGGTTGGCGAAAAAGTCGATGCTCAAGTCACTAACGTTGATGCATCATCACGCAAGCTTTCACTGTCTATTAAGGCACGTGAAATGGCTGAAGAAAAACAAGCAATGGCTGAATTTGGTTCATCCGATTCAGGTGCAAGCCTTGGTGATATCCTTGGTGCAGCCCTTGCTAAGCGTGAAGACGACACAAAATAAGACATTAAATTCACCGCTTTTTAAGCGATGATGAAGACGTCTAAATATCTATATGATGACCCCGGCAATGCCGGGGTCTCTACATTTTGGGGTTTATTCAAATATTCGCATTTATCCTTAAGCACTAATTTGACACCAACATACTGAATATGTTGACAAAAACTTAAGGGCTAGGCATTCTTTGTTAGCTTTTGGAGGCATTTATGACCAAATCTGAACTTATTTCTATTCTTGCCGAAAAAAATCCTGACTTATATCATCGTGATATTGAACAAATTGTGAATTGTTTCTTTGATACTATTTCAGATGCGTTGAAACGTGGTGATCGTGTTGAACTTCGCGGATTTGGCGCATTTTCTGTACGCCATCGCGATGCGCGCCGCGGCCGTAACCCACGCACTGGTGACAGCGTAGATGTTGAAGCGAAAAACGTGCCGTTCTTCAAAATGGGCAAAGGCATGCGTGAACGCTTAAACAAATAACGTCACTATCTCGCCTAAAAAGGATGAGTTCTTAGGAGATCGCAATGATCAGATTGATAGGACGTATCCTTGGCACCGGCATAACATTACTGTTTATTGCGATATCTGCATCACTTGCCCTCAATAATGCTGAACTGGTGTCAGTATCTTTCTGGCCCTGGAATTCCTTGGTGGAAATCCCTCTATGGCTGGTCATTTCCATTGCCTTTGGTGCGGGTCTCTTGCTTGGCGGGTTGGCGATGATGCCATCTTTGATGCGGCAACGCCTTACCATCAGGGCATTAACAAAATCACTTGCTAAAAAAGATAAAGCTAATTTAATTCACGCTAATAATGCTTCCGCTAATGAAAAAAAGGCATTGCCGCCTAAATAGAACTTAACCCACACTTCAAACAGGTCGATTATGGCAGACGTAAAAATATGTGGCATTAGCACTATTGATGATCTCAACGCGGTGCAATCGGCTGGCGCACGCTGGACTGGTTTTGTGTTTTTCCCAAAATCCCCGCGCCACCTTTCGCTTCATGATGCACAATCTTTACGCAGCCATTTAGATGCGATGACATTAGCCCCTATTCCTGTTGCCCTAGTGGTTAATGCTGATGACGACGAACTTGAACAAATCATGACCATGGCACGTCCTGGCATTATTCAATGCCATGGTGATGAAACACCGGAACGCCTGCGTGAGATTAAAAATAAATATTCGATACAGGTAATGAAGGCGATCAGGGTTAAACATGAAGAAACGTTAATCGCATCCAAAGCCTATGATGGTATTGCTGATATGATGTTGTTTGATTCGGCCCCAACAGGTGCTTCACTTCCAGGTGGTACTGGCCATCAATTTGATTGGGCGTTGATGAAGGCCTATGACGGCACAACCCCATGGATGCTTGCGGGCGGACTTACCCCTGATAACGTGGCCGAGGCTATTCGCATTAGCGGCGCTAATGCTGTTGATGTATCTTCAGGTGTTGAAGAAAGCCCCGGAAAGAAAGATCCAGAGGCCATTCATCGCTTTGTATCCGCCGCCCTTTAGGCTAAAACTATTAGACCCCAATGATATAACTGGAGACGTTGGCGATGAACGATCAGAGCCCCAACAACCCAAATATGAATTCCTTCCGCAATCAACCTGATGAAAATGGTAGATTCGGCATCCATGGTGGCCGCTTTGTTGCGGAAACCCTCATGCCGTTAATCTTACAGGTTGAAGATGCATGGAAGACATCACTTAATGATGATGATTTTCTGAAAGAGCTGGATTATTACCGCAAGCATTATATTGGCCGCCCTTCGGCGCTGTATTTTGCTGAACGTCTTACTGCACATTTTGGTGGTGCAAAGTTATATATGAAGCGTGATGAGTTAAACCATACTGGCGCGCATAAAATTAACAACGTGATTGGTCAGGCGCTATTGGCCAAGAAAATGGGCAAGAAGAAAATTATCGCCGAAACTGGTGCTGGCCAGCACGGTGTTGCTTCTGCAACGGCATGTGCCTTATTTGGAATGGAATGTGAAGTCTTCATGGGGGCAGAAGACGTTGAACGTCAAAAGCCAAATGTTGACCGTATGCGGTTGCTTGGCGCCAAGGTTCATCCTGTCACATCCGGCACTGGCACCTTGAAAGATGCCATGAATGAAGCCTTGCGTTATTGGGTATCAAATGCAGAAACACATTTCTACATTATTGGTACTGCTGCAGGCCCACACCCTTATCCGGCGATGGTTCGTGATTTCCAATCCATCATCGGGCATGAAGCTAAAGATCAGATCATGGAGGCCGAGGGCCGCCTGCCTGACAGCATTGTTGCCTGTATTGGTGGCGGCTCAAACGCGCTTGGGCTGTTTCATCCTTTCCTCGATGATGAAAGCGTTCAAATTTATGGTGTTGAGGCTGCTGGCAAGGGCATTGAAACCGGTGAGCATGCAGCTTCCCTTACTGGCGGTGAGCCTGGGGTACTGCACGGCAACCGCACTTATCTGCTGCAGAATGATGATGGTCAGATTACCGATGCCTTTTCTATTTCTGCTGGCCTTGATTACCCGGGCATTGGGCCTGAACACGCATGGCTTCATGATACAGGGCGCGTTAATTATGTCAGCGCCACCGATGAAGAAGCATTGGAATATTTCCAGCTATGTTCGCGCCTTGAAGGCATCATCCCGGCCCTTGAACCTGCCCATGCGCTGGCCTTTATCGGCACGATGATTGGTGACATGGATAAAGATCAAATTGTGATTATGAATATGTGTGGCCGCGGCGACAAAGACCTTGGTGCGGTCTTACCGATGCTGGATGCCCGCGGACTACTGTAAAGGGAATACATCATGCGTATTGCAAAGGCTTTTGAAACAGCTAAGGCTGAAGGGCGTGCCGCCTTGGGTTTGTTCATCACCGCTGGTGATCCTGACCTTCAAACATCACGTGACATCTTACTAGGCCTGCCTGATCAAGGCGTTGATTTTGTAGAATTGGGCATGCCCTTTTCTGACCCGATGGCTGACGGCCCATCTATCCAAGCTGGCTCACTCCGCGCACTTAAGGGCGGCACTAAACTTGGCGATGTCCTTGAATTGGCGGCAGCTTTCCGCGAACGTCATCCCGACACACCGCTTATCCTGATGGGTTACTTTAACCCAATTTATATTTATGGCGTAGACCGCTTTATTGCTGATGCTACAGCCGCAGGTGTTGATGGCATGATCATGGTAGACCTGCCGCCCGAAGAAGATACAGAATTTTGTTTACCTGCGCGCGAAGCAGGCCTTGATTTCATTCGCCTCATCACCCCAACAACTGATGATGCGCGCATGCCTGTTGTGTTGGAAAACTCCAGCGGATTTGTTTATTACGTCTCCATTACTGGGATCACCGGCACACGTTCGGCCAGCACGTCGTCAATTGCTGGTGCCATGGCACGTATTCGCAGCGCAAGTGACCTGCCTGCCGTTGTGGGCTTTGGCATTAAGACCAAGGAACAAGTCGCAGAGGCCGCCCAAGTCGCTGATGGCGTCGTGGTGGGTTCTGCTATTGTCGACCAACTTGCCGCCAGCTTGGACAAAGATGGAAAAGCCGGCCCAAATACGGTATCATCTGTTCTCGCATTGGCGCGCGAACTTGGTGAAGGACGCGCACGCTCATAACCCTTAATGGGTGACGGTTTATAAAGGAGCATTAATCATGAACTGGCTTGCAAAAACAGTACTGCCTAAGATTAAAGCACTTGTTAATCAAGATAGTGTCAAAGATAACCTTTGGGTCAAATGCAGCGCGTGCAATCAGATGATCTTTCATCGTGATTTTGAAGAAAGCTTCAACACCTGCCCAACATGTGACAACCATATGCCACTGTCACCTGACCGCCGCATGGCTATGCTTTTTGACAGCGGTAAAGGTGAAGTTATTCCCCTTGAAGCGATCAAGGATGACCCGCTCAACTTCCGCGACATGAAAAAATACACTGATCGCCTTAAAGATACGCGCAGCAAAACAAATGTTAATGATGCCATTATGGTTGCTGCCGGCACCATTGGCGGCATTAATGCGGTGGTTGCGGCATTTGATTTCCGCTTTATGGGCGGCTCCATGGGGCGTGCTGTTGGAAACGGCATTCTCAAAGCCGCCGAGGAAGCACTTGCTCGAAATGCTGCCCTTATCACCGTGCCATCTACTGGCGGTGCACGTATGCAAGAAGGCATCCTTTCATTGATGCAGTTGCCGCGCACGATCATTGCCGTCAATAAAATGAAAACTGCAGGCCTGCCCTATCTGGTGCTATTGGCGCATCCAACAACAGGCGGGGTGACCGCATCTTTTGCTATGCTGGGTGATATTCATATTGCAGAACCAGGGGCCATTATCGGCTTTGCTGGCCGCCGCGTTATTGAAGAAACCGTGCGGGAAGAGCTGCCTAATGACTTCCAGACCGCAGAATATTTAATGGAACATGGCATGGTAGACATGGTTTGCTCACGCGCAGATCAGCCCAAAACTATCGGGCGTGTCTTAAGCATGTTGATGGAAACGCATCAACCAAAGGCCGCCGAATAATCATGAAAAGTGATCTTGATCGTGCGCATGCAGCGCTTGCGCGGCTATCTGAATTGCATCCTAAATTAATTGACCTTGGGCTTGAACGTGGTTTGGGCCTTCTTGCCAAGCTGGATAATCCACATCTCCGTCTGCCGCCCGTGCTACATGCGGCTGGTACCAATGGTAAAGGCTCAGCCCTCGCGTTTCTCCGCGCCATGTGTGAAGCTGCTGGCATGCAGGTCCACGGCTATGCATCACCTCATTTAGTTAGGTTTCATGAACGGATACGCATTGCCGGCAATCTGATAGATGACCGTGCACTTGCTGACCTCCTTGAAGAGGTTGAACGCGTCAATGATGATGCTCCCATGACATTTTTTGAAATCACTACCGCAGCAGCTTTCCATGCTTTTGCCACCACACCGGCAGATGTCACATTATTGGAAACTGGTCTTGGCGGGCGTGCAGACTCAACCAATGTCGTGGCGGCGCCTATCGCCTCCATCATCACGCCGATTGCGCGTGATCATGAACATTTCTTAGGTGACACCTTGACCGCAATTGCTGGTGAAAAAGCTGGCATCATGCGTGGCGGCGTGCCGTGTTTTTCCGCAAAACAGCATCCTGAAGCTGAAGCAAAATTAATCGCACATGCTGCTGAAATTGGTGCGCCGCTCTACATCGCTGGGCGTGACTTCATGCTTGACCATACTGATCGCGGCGTCACTATTCGCGTTAATGACCGCCATTTGGTGTTACCTGAATTAGGCCTTAAAGGTCCACATCAGCGTGATAATGCAGGCCTGGCGGCCGCTGTTATGATGCATGCATTCCCCGAAATCAACGATGATATCTTGGCCGATGGGGCTTCAGCTGCTATCTGGCCCGGGCGTGTGCAGCACCTTGCCACTGGCGCACTGGCGAAACAATGCGGCACTATTCCGCTTTGGCTTGATGGCGCACATAACGCCCATGGTGCTGCTGCGTTAACCGCAACACTAAGCGACCTTCATCAAGATACTGACACTGATAAAAAATGGGTGCTGGTCTGCGGTGCACTTAACACACGTGACCCTAACGACTTTCTTGGCCCCATGGCTGGCACTATCGCCAACGCTTTTACCATCACAATCCCGGGGCAAGATGCAGCCCTTGATGCACAAACCATCGCGGATGCAGCTAACGGGTTAGGCATCCCTGCGCAAGCTGCAGATGATCTTGATCATGCCCTCACTCATGCAATAAACGCCGCCCAAGCGATAGGCGGCGCCATTATTATTGCAGGTTCACTTTATCTGGCGGGTCATGTGCTGGAACGCAATAATACCCTGCCTGATTAACCAACTGCTTAGATTGTTTCTTCAACCCATTCTGCCAATTTTGACTTTGGCACCGCACCGACTTTCTCAGCCTTTACTTCACCATTTTCAAAAATCAGCAATGTAGGAATACCGCGGACACCATATTGCTGTGGTGTTTGCGGGTTTTCATCAATATTAACTTTTACGATTTTAACTTGGTCACCCATTTCTTCAGAAATTTCTTCCAAAGCAGGTCCAATAGCCTTACACGGTCCGCACCATTCAGCCCAGAAATCGACGACAACTGGCTTGTCAGACTGCAGAACTTCTGCTGCAAAATCACTGTCGGTAGTTTTAATAGTAGGCATGATGTACTCCCATCTCGTTAGATAACTAATGTAAGAAGCGGATCACATCTCGTCAAGAAGTGGCGCTTAAGTTTCTCGTGATAATAATGGTGCAACCATTTTTGCCATATCATTGCTGTCCAGCCAATGAAGCGATGCATCTTCCGTATAGATCAAGCCTGCATGGATAGCGCGATCCTGCCAAATTTGGCTAAGCACATGTGCATAAATTGCTTGTTGCGCGATATATGATGGGTTGATCGCAGCCCCATCTTTTGGTGAAGGCCCAGTTTTAAAGTCAATAATCGTCACCGCGTCGTCACTGATCACCAATCGGTCAATCACACCACTTACAACGTCGCTGCCAATCATCCCCGAAACAGGCACTTCGGCACGTGCGTCTGGCCCAAAGATGTCCGCCAATGCAGGGTCGCTAATCAAGCGTAATGTCTCAGCTTGGGCAGCATCAGCATCTTCTGCCGTTAATCTGTCTTCTCCGATCATTGGCGTGATAATGCGTGATGCCGCACGCAAACGCTCACCTTCGCTCAACCCAGGTAAAATTTCTAATAACCGGTGGGTTAAGCTCCCCCGCAACATTGCACGTTTTCTTACTTGGCCTGTTGGTGAATGCGCTGAAGGCACCGCCGCGTAGCGTGA
>CBFIAO010000047.1:0-16138 GCA_965660595.1 Puniceispirillales bacterium (SeqCode)
GTGCCGCTTGCCATACACATCAAGGCCATGAATTGTGCCTGAAGGTCGGTCGGGAAACCCGGGTAAGGGTCAGTTGTTATATCAACCGGACGTGGACGGTGATCTGCTGTCACGGTAATGCCATCATTATCAATTTCAATTTGAACACCGCTTGCCGCCATCGCCGCAAAAAGTGACGCCAAATGGTCAGGGCGTGAATGAGTCAGTTTCACCTCACCTTGTGTGATGGCTGCTGCCAATGCAAATGTCCCTGTTTCAATACGATCAGGAATAACGCTATGACGGCAAGTGTGCAGGCTGCTTACGCCTTGAACGGTAATGGTATCTGTACCATGGCCAGTAATTTTTGCGCCTAATGCATTAAGGCAATCAGCAAGGTCTATAATTTCAGGTTCCCGCGCGACATTGGTCATGGTGGTGGTGCCTTCAGCCAAGGCCGCGGCCATGAGCACATTTTCTGTAGCGCCGACACTGACCACCGGAAAGACAATAGATGCGCCTTTCAACCCTGATGGCGCTTCGGCATGAACATAACCATCCTTAAGCGTTACATGCGCACCTAGCTTTTCCATCCCCATGATATGTAAATCAACAGGACGCGTGCCAATAGCACAGCCGCCAGGCAATGAGACACGCGCACGGCCATAACGCGCCAAGAGCGGACCTAGTACAAGCACAGATGCACGCATCTTGCTGACGATGTCATAAGGGGCATCAGTGATACTGCCTTGGGCCGCTGCAAAATGCACTGTTTCATCTTTACGTTCTGTTTCGACGCCAAGATGGTTTAGCAGCTCACACATTGAATTGGTGTCAGCCAAGGCTGGCAAGTTATCAAGCACCATGCCATCTTGCGCCATTAACGCACATGCCATGAGGGGTAATGCCGCATTTTTTGCGCCTGAGATTGGAATAACGCCTTCTAAACGTGCGCCGCCAGTGATTACAAGTTTATCCATTTTGTATCTCTTTAGGGTTTAATCTCTTTGGTCATCTTGCGGGTCATGCGCAGGACGGTCTACCGAATTTGATGTCGGGGCGGTTTGCACCGCAGAACGTCCACGCTTCTGTGATTTGCGGCGCTTTAAATTTTCACGCAAGGCTTCTGCCAACCGCTCTTTCTTTAATTCAGCCTCTGATCGTTGTGGTGACGGATCTTTTGATGACATAGCTTAAGTTTTCGTTCTGTCGTTGTGGTGTTTAAACAGTCTTATACTATTAACACAATCTTTGGGGCTGCGTCAGATATGTTTTGGTAATTCTTAGGACTGATATTGCCCTATCATGATGGCAAGATCATGGCATATTTTTTTCAATTCAGTCCTGATATGTGTTCAGGGGTAATTGTTCACGGGTAATTGTTCACGGGTAATTGTTCACGGGTAATTGTTCACGGGTAATTGTTCACGGGTAATTGTTCAGGGGGATGTGATCACAGGGATGTGATTTGGCAAGACATCGCGGTGATTATAGATTGTGGGATAACATTGAAGCATATGCTAATTTGTTAATGCCTTTATTTGTGGCGCATCACTTTTATGAAACACATTCTCATGATCAAACGACTTTTGCCTATCATCATCCTCACGCTCGGCTTGGTGCTGTTTTTCATCTTTGATCTTGACCGTTTTTTGAATTTCGCAGTTGTCGCAGAACATTATAACGCCATCACCACATGGGTCGGTGAAAAATACCTTTCTGCATTGGCAATATTTTTTGCAACATATATAATCGCGGTTGCCTTTTCACTGCCGATTGCATCTGTGCTGACTTTAGTTGGCGGCGCTATCTTCGGGATCATAGCGGCACCTGTTATTATCCTAGGCGCGACGATTGGGGCAGTAATATTGTTCTTGGCGGCGCGCGGTGCTTTTGCAGATATTTTATCCGCGAAAGCAGGGCCATTCATGGCCAAATTAAAAGATGGATTTGATGACCAACCATTTTTATGGCTGTTGGCCTTGCGGTTGATTCCACTTGCCCCATTCTGGGCTGTGAATATTGCGCCTGCGTTGCTGGGCATGAAAACCATGCCATATTTTATCGCAACATTAGTGGGGATCGCGCCAGGCACAACAGTATATGTGCTGGTTGGCGGCGGCTTTGATGCCATTCTTGCGGCAGGAAAAGTGCCAGACCTTTCAACATTGGGTGACCCGCGCATTATTCTGCCACTAGCTGGGCTAGGCGTGCTGGCATTAATTCCAATTGCGGCTAAAAAAATCTTTAAAAAGGATACGACATCATGACAGTGCTGAGACCAGATATCTGCATCATCGGCGGTGGATCCGGCGGATTAAGTGTGGCGGCAGGAGCCGCGCAGATGGGGGCGAATGTCGTACTTTTTGAAGGCGGCAAAATGGGCGGTGATTGCTTGAACTACGGCTGTGTTCCGTCAAAAGCATTGCTGGCGGCTGGTAAAGCCGCGCACCATGCCAAGGGTCATCCTGAAATGGGCATCCATAGCGAGCGCGTTAATATTGACTTTAAAGCTGTTAAAGATCACGTGTCATCCGTCATTAAAGGGATTGAGCCACATGATAGCCCACAACGGTTTCGTAGTCTTGGGGTCAATGTCATTGAAGATTACGCCACGTTTACAGGCCCGAATGAAATTTACGGTGGCGGCATTACCGTGCGCCCAAAATATACGGTCGTGGCCACAGGTTCTTCTGCCTTTGTGCCGCCTATCCCTGGGTTAGATAAAACGCCGTATTACACCAATGAAAGTATTTTTGACGACCGCACAACACCTGACCATTTGATCATTATTGGGGGTGGACCTATCGGGGTAGAAATGGCCCAAGCCCATGCGCGACTTGGTGTAAAAGTCACCTTGATCGAAGGCGGAAAGTCTATCATGGTTCGTGACCATAGCGGACTTGTTAAAACCTTGCGTAATCGGCTGAGCAATGAAGGCATTACCATTATTGAAAATCATGGCGTGGTGGAAACATCCGGCAGTGTCGGCAATATCCGTGTGAAACTAGACCGGTATCATGATGTGATGGGCAGCCATCTTTTAGTGGCGACAGGCAGAGTGCCAAATTTATCACGGCTTAACCTAGATGAAGCAGGGATTGAACACCACCGCGGGGGCATTAAAACTGACCTGAGGTTACGGTCCACCAATAAACGCGTCTTCGCAATCGGTGATGTGGCTGGACGCCAGCAATTTACTCATATTGCGGGCTATCATGCAGGCATCATCATCAGAAATATCTTATTTAAATTACCTGCAAAGATTGATGATAGTGCGGTGCCATGGGTGACATATACTGACCCTGAATTAGCCCATGTGGGCCTGACGCTAAAAGATGCGCGTGAACAAGGTATTTCTGCAAAAGAGGTTGAGTTTACACTTGATGGCAATGACCGTGCCCGGGCTGAATTGCGGACAGAAGGCACCGTTATTGGCGTGGTGACACCGAAAGGCCGCATCATCGGCGCCAGCATTTTGGCCCCGAACGCCGGAGAAATGATACAACCTTGGATTCTGGCAATTAGTCAAAAAATGAAAATCTCGGCACTGGCCTCATATATTGCGCCTTACCCCACCTATGGTGAAGCCAGCAAGCGAGCGGCAGGATCTTATTTTACACCGTCCTTATTCTCAGACAGAACACGCCGGATTGTAAGGTTATTGCTAAAACTGCCCTTTTAAGCCCGTGGCAACCACCTGATGTAAACACCCTCTAATGTCTTTGATCTCTCAGCTTGCATATTATTTTGGGGTCTGATAATACACATCACAATGCTGCTGTAGCTCAGTGGTAGAGCACTCCCTTGGTAAGGGAGAGGTCGGTGGTTCAAGTCCACTCAGCAGCACCATCCCATGTAGGTAACCATGACCCGATATGCGCGCGCCACCACGTTCTTGAAGACCGAGTGGCGATTTTTGTTGTTCGGATTTCTGCTGGCATTTTTCTCCGCCCCCGGCCAGACATTTTTTATCTCACTTTTCTCAGGTATTATTCGTGAAGAATTAAACTTAAGCCATGGTGACTTTGGGACAATTTATGCGATTGGTACAATTGCTAGTGCCGTCACATTGATCCCCCTTGGGCGGCTTGTTGATACTGTGCGGCTTAGGAAAATTGCCTTTGCCATTATCATCGCACTGGCATTGGCAGCACTTCATTTCTCGTTTGTTGGCTCTGTTATTACGCTGACGATTGGCATTTATTTCTTACGCCTATCAGGCCAAGGAATGATGAGCCATCTTTACGCAACCGCCATGACACGGCGGTATGAAGCTGAACGTGGTCGCGCGTTATCAGTTGCCATTTTTGGGCACCCTGCTTCTGAATTTATCATGCCCTTATTTGTGTTTGCCATGTTGGCGGTAATGCCATGGCAGCAGGTCTGGCAAGTCACATCATTATTGGTGGTGGTGATCATGGTGCCTGCTGTCCTTTTTCTGACCGGACGCAGTGAGGCGCAAGATGGCGGCGGTGTTGATGCGATGGCCGCCGGGCGTGATGGCCATCATTGGACACAAGGTGAAGTTCTAAGAGATATTCGGTTCTGGATGTTATCAGGCTTAGTGCTGGCACCAAGCTTCACATCAACTGGTTTGTTTTTTCACCAAATTTATTTTGTTGAGGCAAAAGGTATCTCCCTTGCAACTTGGGTTGCAGGTTATGCATTTTTCTCAGTCTTTTCTATTTTGTCTTCATTTGCTGGTGGGTACTTGGTCGATAAATTTTCAGCCCAGCGCATCGCGCCCATCACCGTATCTGGCTTAACGATTGCGGTGTTCACACTTTATCTGATCGGCCCGGGAATAGGCGTTTTTGTATATTTTGTTATTTTTGGGATTGCGCAAGGATTGGCCTATGCCACTACGACGCCAATATGGGCGGAAATTTATGGCACCAAGCATCTTGGAGCGATTAAAGCCATCGCACAATCCATGATGGTCTTTGCATCTGCGATGTCCCCTGTTACGCTTGGGTTGATGATTGATATGAATTGGTCATTATCATCATTATTTTTAGCACTTGGGGCTATCCCAATTATCGCTGGAATATGTTCATATTTCGCGGTGCGGATGACGCCAACACGTGAGGGCACATAAACAATGCGGCGCATCAAAATTATTGCGATCCTAATTATGTTCAGTTGGATTGGTGGGCCACTAACTACAGCATATGCCGAAACTGATAATTGGAACGGCTTATGGTTTGAATGTGAATTTTCAGGACGGCAAGCACCACCTGGTGATGATTGTGCCATGCTGGATGATGACGGATTCTTTTTCGAAGCCGGCAATGTTACTTACATGAAAGTGATTGACAGCCCTGAGACATCAGCATGTAAAAAAGAGCGCGCAGGACAATGCGTGCGGGCTGATGAACCTGCTATTACTGTTGATGTATCACGAAAAGGTAAGGCCGAATTTACAGACACGACCATCGGGTTGCGTTTCCTTGGCTGCACGCAAATTTTCCACATGAAAAAACTTGGGGCATTTTTTGAAGCACGCCCTGATGAAGATCGCTGCATCTGGGCAGGTGAAAAATATTTCTACCTGCGGAAATATGATGGCAGTGTTAAGGTTGAGGATTAAACCCATGATTATTAACCTTCCTCACCGTGCCTTGGTTCGGTTAAGCAAACCAGATGCGGTGGATTTTTTAAACGACCTTATTACCGCAGCTGTTCCAGCACACGCCAATGATGGCATTCGCCCTGCCGCATTATTGACACCCCAAGGGCGAATTTTGTTTGACCTGCTGATCAGCCGTGATGGTGATGATATCCTCATTGAATTGGATGAAGATAGGCGTGATGCCTTTATCAAAAAAATGATGATGTACCGCCTGCGGCGTGATGTTGGTATCACCGCAGACCCGCAAAAAGTTCATGCCGTTATTGGTGCATGTGATGATGCGGTTGTCACAGATACACGTTTCCCAAATCAAGTTGCACGATTGTATCGTGAAGACCATGACAGCGATGTTGTTCAAGATGTAAATATCTGGACAGCGCTTCGGTATGAACATGGTGTTGCGGAAGGGGCAGCCGAACTGCCGCCAGAAAAGGCGTTGCCACTTGAAGCACGGCTTGATCTTAATGACGGCATCAGTTTTGAAAAGGGATGCTATATCGGCCAAGAAGTGACGGCACGAACCCGATATCGCGGGTTGGTGAAACGCAGCTATCTTCCTGTGGTGATGAATACCGCCATTTCAACGCCGCATGACATCACCGCCAATGGAAAGGTGGTGGGTGAAGTGCTGGGCGTTGTTGATCATGATGATCAGGTCATGGGCCTTGCGTCAATTCGGCTGGACGCAGTGAATAACGAAGTTCCACTTTTGGTTGCTGATGAAACAATCACCCCCCTATACCCTGAACGGTTGATGCCACTGCCGGCGCGCAAAGACGCCTAGCAGCAGGTCAGGTGTTCCGTAGGGATTTATTGTGCGACCCAGCCGCCATCAATAGGCATAGCGATGCCGGTCACACTAGCGGCACTATCGCTCATCAAATATAAAACCAGATCTCCAATTTGTTCCGTCAGGACAAATTCTTTGGTGGGCTGACGTTCTTCGACAATAGCCACTGCTTCTTCTGCGATAGTGGTGCCATTGGCCGCAGCACGTGCTTCGATCTGTGCTTCAACCAATGGCGTGCGCACCCAAGCAGGGCAAATTGCGTTCACCGTGATGCCATCAGTCGCGGCTTCAAGCGCGATTGATTTCGTCAGGCCGACAAGACCATGTTTTGCCGCAATATATGCCGATTTATTTACAGATGCGATGAGGCCATGCACAGATGATATGTTGACGATACGGCCAAATTTACGTGCGCGCATGCCTTCTATCGTAGCGGCAATTGTATGGAAGCTTGCGCTTAAATTAATCGCAATAACATCATCCCATTTTTCTGTTGGGAAATCTTCAACCGGGGCCACGTGCTGTATCCCTGCATTATTGACCAATACATCGATTCGGCCTAGTTCTGCTTCAGCGGCGGCGATCATGCTGCGAATTTCATCAGGCTTTCGCATATCACCATCAAAATAATGGCACCCTGCCGCACCTAGTGACGTGAGTTCTGATACAAGCGACATGACCTGTGCATCATCAGCAAGTCCATTAAAGGCAACAACGTGGCCCGCCTTAGCAACTTGGCGCGCAATCCCAAGACCAATACCGCTGGTCCCGCCGGTGATAAATACTGTGTGTTGGCGCATGGTTTTGGCCCTTTTCTTTGGTCAGGTTAAGATTTAAAGAGGTTTTCTGCGGCTGATTTGACCGATGACTTGCCGTCAATCAACGCGTCAACGCGTGCAACTTCATCCAGAAGCCGTGCCTTATAGGCTTCAAGATCTTCGATGTTCCAACGCTCCATCTCTGGTGAAGATGCAGCTGGTTTTAAGGCTTGTAAATCATCATCCATGGCGTCTACTCAAGCTAACTTTAAAAATAAAATCTAGAGATTAAAGACAATCTTTGCAAATTTTTGACGCAATCACTATATAATGTGTATAAGAACTCGCGATTTTAGATTGCTAACGTTCATTCTCATTTATTCAGGAGCCAATATGTCTGATTTGCTTATGCCAAAGGCAACCGCTGTATGGTTGATTGACAACACTGCACTGACATTTACACAGATTGCTGATTTCTGCTCATTACATGAGCTAGAAGTCCAGGCTATTGCTGATGGTGATGTTGGCATGGGGATACAAGGGTATAACCCGATCCTGAACAAACAGCTGACCGAAGATGAGATTAAGCGTTGTGAGGAAGACCCTTCTGCAGTATTGATCCGATCCGGCACCGCATTGCCTGAGCCAACCATGCGCACAAAAGGCCCACGTTATGTTCCACTGGCCCGCCGTAGTGATAAACCTGATGCGATTGCATGGATTGTGAAACATCATCCTGAAATTAAAGACAGCAAAATTTCTAAACTGGTCGGCACGACAAAAGAAACAATCACAAAAATCCGTGATCGATCACATTGGAATATCGCAAATATTTCAGCCAAGCACCCTGTACGTCTTGGTCTATGTTCGCAGTCTGATCTTGATACTGCTATTGAAAAGTCTGGCGGCTCTGTACTGCCACCTGAACAGCAGGTCGCTGACATTTCAGAACTGCCATAAGAAATTGATTTAGATACAGAAAAAGGGAGGCTTAAGCCTCCCTTTTTTATGATTAGGGTTTACCCTTCATTTTAGCTTTTTGGATAGCCAATAGACTTTAGTGCAATTTCAATTTCATCCAGAATTGCTGGGTCATCAATAGTAGCCGGTAATGGGTAATCGAGGCCATCAGCAATTTTCTGCATGGTCCCACGCAAAATTTTACCAGACCGTGTTTTCGGCAAGCGTTGTACAATAACGGCTTCTTTAAATGCCGCCACAGGCCCGATATCATGGCGGACCATCTGCACTACTTCGGTGACAATATCTTCACCGGCACGGGTTACGCCTGATTTTAGGACAATAAAGCCAAGGGGCACTTGGCCTTTAAGATTGTCAGCAGCACCAACCACCGCACATTCTGCGATATCTTGATGGTTTGCCAACACTTCTTCCATGCCACCTGTAGAGAGACGATGCCCCGCAACATTGATGATGTCATCAGTCCGCGCCATAACGTAGATATAGCCATCTTCATCGATATATCCGGCATCACCTGTTTTGTAATAGCCCGGGAATTCAGACATATAACTTTCAACAAACCTGTCATCATTATTCCACAATGTTGGCAGGCTGCCGGGCGGCATTGGTAACTTGACCACAATAGCGCCAATTTCACCTGCAGGAACAGGATGACCTGCGGTATCCAAGACCTGCACATCCCAAGATGGCACTGAACGACCAGGTGAGCCGATACGATATGGTGCGTCATCAATGCCAAGGCATGTAGCCGCAATGGACCAACCTGTTTCAGTTTGCCACCAATGATCAATCACCGGCACACCAAGGTGCTTTTCTGTCCATTTGATCGTGTCAGGGTCACATCGTTCACCGGCAAGGAATTGTGCCTTAAAATTAGTGAGGTCATATTGTGCCAGTAATTTGCCTTCTGGATCTTCACGCTTGATCGCACGAATTGCCGTTGGTGCGGTGAACATAGCTTTCACTTTATGTTCAGCAATAACACGCCAGAACACACCAGCATCAGGCGTGCCCACTGGCTTACCTTCAAACAAGATGGTGGTGCAACCTTGGAATAATGGTGCATAGACAATATAGGAATGACCAACAACCCAGCCAACATCTGAGGCCGCCCAATACACATCACCAGGGTCAATGTCATAAATATTTTTCATCGACCATTTCAATGCAACAATATGGGCAGCTGTTGAGCGCACAACACCTTTTGGCACACCGGTTGTGCCTGATGTGTAGAGAATATAACAAGGGTCTTCGCTTTTGACTGGCACACATTCAGCAGGCGTTACACCTTCATGGGCATCATTCCAGTCAAGGTCACGACCCGCAATTAGCGGGGCAGTAACCATATCACGTTGATAAATGATGCAGCTTTCTGGTTTATGCGCAGAGAGTTCAATAGCGCCATCCAGTAATGGTTTATATTCAACCACACGATTAGGCTCAACGCCGCAAGACGCGCTAATGATCATCTTTGGTGAACAATCATCAATACGCTTTGCAAGTTCGTTTGCCGCAAAACCGCCGAAAACAACAGAATGAACAGCACCAATTCGCACCACAGCAAGCATGGCAATGACGGCTTCGGGGATCATTGGCATATAAATGATCACACGGTCCCCATATCTGACACCATTAGATTTTAATACACCAGCAAAGGCAGCGACTTTGTCTGTCAGCTCACTATAGGTGAAAGATTTTTTGGTATCTGTAATCGGGCTATCATAAATAAGTGCCGCTTGATCACCACGACCATCTTCAACATGACGATCAAGCGCATTATAACACGCGTTAACTTCGCCACCTATGAACCATTCATAAAAAGGGGGGCGGTCATCTTTGAGGATTTCTTTATATGGTGTTATCCATGCGATCTCTTTTGCGGCTTCCGCCCAAAAAGTTTTAGGATCTGCCGCGGCAGCAGATTTAATTACGTCAAAAGATGTTTGATCAGACATGGCCAAATTCAACCTTATTAGATATATTGTACTTAGATATTGCTCTGTGGCATCATTTTGACAATGTGGGGGTGTTAAGGCAAGCCCCTTCCCTAAGCGCCGCTCTATCAGGTGTAATAATTTTATTAACGGTATTGCCGGAGCTAGGTGTGACGACAGACGATACAGAATTGCAAGAGCAGCAAGCCATGCTTCAACGAAAATTGGAAGCGTTGACGCTTGAACATCGCGATCTTGATGATGTCATTGAAATGATTGTGGCAAGCCCTGCGATTGATCTGTTAAAAATACAACAGCTGAAAAAACGCAAATTGTCTATCAAAGATGAAATCCGTTATATTCAAGTACAACTCTTACCTGATATTATCGCATAAGCATTTACAGGCACTAACTCAGATTTTTCATTGGGATTAATCACATGACGTCTTCATCACCATTAGTTGGCATTTGTATGGGCAGCCAGTCAGACTGGCCTACCATGAAGCATTCTGCTGAAATCCTTGACCAACTCAACATCCCTTATGAGAAAAAAATAACATCTGCGCACCGCACACCGCAGCGCATGTCTGAATATGCAAGTTCTGCACGTGATCGTGGTATTCAAATCATTATTGCAGGTGCCGGCGGAGCGGCACATTTGCCCGGCATGATCGCATCAATGACGACGCTTCCTGTGCTCGGGGTGCCGATCGAAAGCGAAGCACTCAAAGGTATGGATTCCCTACTTTCCATCGTGCAGATGCCCGGCGGTGTACCGGTGGGCACATTGGCCATTGGTAAAGCCGGTGCAATTAATGCAGGGCTGATGGCAGCAAGCATCTTATCGCTTAATGATAGCGCGTTGGCAACGGCACTTGACGCATGGCGCACCGATCAGCGTGATAAGGTTGCCGAAGAACCACAAGACGACGCATAAAAGGTGAATAAGATGCGTGATATGCTTAAGAAAGGTCCCCTGCCCGAAGGCAGCGTGATCGGGATACTTGGCGGCGGCCAACTGGGCAAAATGACCGCACTTGCCGCCGCTGAACTTGGGTATCGCGCCCATATTTTTGCGCCTGAAGGTGATGCGCCTGCATGTGATGTGGCGGCTGCTAGTACCCGCGCTGACTATCTGGACCAAGATGCATTAATCCAATTTGCGGCAGCTGTTGATACGGTGACGAGCGAGTTCGAAAATGTTCCTGCTGATGTGATGAAAATTTTGAGCCAGCATGTACCTGTTAGCCCGGGCCAAGATGCGCTTGAGGTGGCCCAGCACCGTATCCGTGAAAAAACATTAGCCCGCACATTAGGCATCAACACCCCTGAATTTGCAGCCATTACCAAACCAGACGACATGGCCGCCGCCATAGAGCATATGCCTAACGGTGCGATCTTGAAAACCTGCCGCCTTGGGTATGATGGTAAGGGCCAAGCCCGCATCCCCGCAGGGGATGATGGTATTTCTGCCTTTAACGACCTGGGCAGTGATGATTGCATTTTAGAAGAAATGGTCAATTTCACCGCCGAAGCAAGTTTCCTTGTTGCCCGCGGTCATGATGGTGCTATCAGCACGTTTCCGGCCAGCATCAACCATCATGAAAATGGTATTCTTGCAACATCAAACGCCCCTGCAGACCCTGCCATTTTAACCCCGCCATTGTTGGCTGAAGGCCAAGATGCGGTTGTTGCCTTGGCCGAAAAACTGGACCTGATGGGGGTATTGGCGGTTGAAATGTTCACCACGCCAAATGGGTTGATGTTTAATGAAATGGCACCGCGGCCCCATAACTCATTCCACTGGACCATCGAGGGCACAAAGACAAGCCAGTTTGCGCAACTGGTAAGGGCGATTGCAGGGCTTCCACTGGGCGCAACCGATGCAATGGGGCAGTGGCAAATGGACAACATCTTAGGCCAGCATATGGACCGCCTTGAGGCGGCCCTTGGCGATGATGGTGTCTTTGTGCATCGTTATGGCAAAAGTGCCGCCAAGCATGACCGCAAAATGGCCCACCTGACGCGAAAGATTGCAGGGTAATCATGTGCCACTTTTGTGCTTTGGATCAAGCCAAACAACGAAGAAAGTCTCATCCATTCTGTATGCAAACACTCGAAATTTTTGATTTAAGTTAAACCTATAAAGTCCATTATCAATTATATCTTGACTTAATTCTTTGGGCGGCCTTCCAGGTGGCTCAGACTTCCAGATTCTTGGATTAAAATTAGATTGCAAAAATTTTATACATTCAAATTCTTGGATATATTCCATCTTATCATTAAAAAGTTTTTGTTCACCTTTATTTAATGAGCCAAACTTTCTAATAATTTTAAGATGAGTAACGCTTATGATAACTTTTGCCAATTTGCTCAAACCATTTTGGCTTATGGGTTGAGCTATAAAATTCCTCGATGCTCCTGATACAAATTACATTTTCACACCGACCGCCAATTTCACTGGATACATATTTTTTGTGCCAAGGACCACCTTCTTCATGAGACATAACTTCAAGTTTCTTTGCAGAATGACAGGAAAGTTCACTCCAAATTATATCTACTAGATTGACTTCATCTTTACTAAGTTTATGTGCGTATCTTCTTTTCAAATCTGAAGTGTCTATGGCTTGCCACGAATATTTTTTAAACCTTTTATATAGATTCCTCACCACTGGCCCATGCGCCCATGCCTCAATTTCATCGTCAAAGAGTCTTTCATCTAGAAAAACCAATGAAGCTGCTTGAGCAAAATAGCAAAGTTTTTGCAGTTTAAGATTTGATATAGTATCACCTGCTGAAACATTCACTTTCAGCAAAAAATAATCGGCAAGTACGTGAGCTGATTTTTGATGATTGCTAAATGATGAAGGCATGACTTTTTCCAATTTCCCAAAAGCATTCAATGTTAATTATACTTATTAATAATTAAAATTTAGTTAATAAAATTAAAAACTTTTTACAAGTTACCCTTATGGGTTAGTCACCCATTGAGCTGAGGTCGAACGGTGTGGCCTGATAGAGGTCATGCAGCCAGTTTGTCATCAGCAAAAACGCAAAAGGCCGCCAGAAATTAACCGGCGGATTTTCAGGATTATCATCCGGGAAATAATGTTCCGGCAAGGCGGTGCTCAAGCCTTCACCCGTATCACGGAAATATTCCGCGGCAAGCGTTTCAGCATCATATTCCAGATGGTTCAAGATAAAGAGATCACCATTATGGCCGTTCCGTACCATGCCCGGGCCTGCAACATCACTCGACGCCAACAGTTCAAGCCCCGCACCAGTGATCGCAGCCACTTCGTTTGACGTATAACGGGAGATCGGCATCGGGAAATTGTCAGTGAAACCGCGCATCAACCGTGATGTATTATCTCCAACGCCATGGTCATAAACACCAAAACATTTTTCAGCTAATTGATATTTTTCAACACCATGAAAATGATATAACAATGCTTGCGCACCCCAACAAATCCCCATACGGCGGAAGCAATGGGTGGCTGACCAGTCAAATATTTCCTGCAATTCAGACCAGTAATTGACATCCTTAAACGGCAAGGTTTCCACCGGTGCGCCAGTGATGATAATGGCATCAAAATAGTCATCACGCACATCATCAAGGCTACGGTAATAGCGGCGCAGATAACCAGGTTCAGTATTGCGCGGGGTATAGGATGCAGTGGTCATCAGCGTCAATTCAACCTGAAGAGGTGAATTGCCCAAGAGACGCGCAAACTGTATCTCTGTTTCTTTCTTTTTCGGCATCAGATTAAGCAGCAGTAATTTTAGCGGACGGATATCCTGCTTTTGTGCTTCGTCTGAGACGATGAGGTCGACATTCTCAACTTCGAGAACAGCACGTGCCGGTAAGTCATGTTGGATTTTAATTGGCATAATATACTTCAATTACGTTGTTGGGTGGACAAGCTATTGCTTTTCGCGCCGCGGTCCCTACCCACAAACATTGCATGTTCGCTGATATTAACCGTGCCGGCGCATCGGCATTCGCCCCAACATTTTCCCAGCCATTTTTAGGCCCATCTCTGCTGCTTTCTTGGCAGGCGCAGTCACTTTAGGGATGAGGGCAAGCTCACTCAACCGTTGGTCCAGAAAGGCTTCGGTTTTTGCGCGATCAACATTGCTGTTCAGTGACCAATACAGCAAGGTTGCAGAATAAATACCCGCAAGGCTGGCCCGCTTAGTATAGAAGGAGAAATCTGTCGCGCGGTCACCGGTCAGGCGCCACATTCGGTCAACCGTCCGGTATAATGTGCTGGCAGCAAGGCGAGCATATTGCGGGCGCGCAAGAATTTTAAGCGCTTGGTTTACCGCTTCGCGGTGCGGTTCAGCATTTTCAAGTCGACAAAGAATAGCCGCACGAATAATGGTGGATATCTTTTCAGGGCGCGGGTCCATTGCATCTAAACTGCGTGCCATTTCAACGTCTGCAAGATCCGTGAAGAGATCAACCGCCACCCCTTCATCAGGGATAAGCAATGCCGCGTCTTCGGCAATGATACCTAAATCTTCGGCCGCAGCATCACGCGCGGCCATGCCCCATCCATCAAAAGGAACATGTACCAGCATCGCCGCGATCAATTCATGCTGACGTGATTTATGATCTGATGATTTTTGTTGTTCTTTGGCCATGGGACAATCTCTTTACAAAAACTACTCCTTATATATAGGGAATAACTGTGCATAATCCAAGTCTGGAGCGATATTTCAGCAAAACATAAAAATTGCCGCACAGCTTTAATCCGCAATAACGTTTGCAGTTTTCAGTGTTTATGCTATAACCACGTCTTTCCAACGGTGCTTCCTAAATTAGGTTGCACCAAACTTATCCATCTTGAAAGGATGTGAGAGCCAGTGTTTGTTACCGTCCGCGATAACAATGTTGATCAGGCCCTTCGTGTGCTGAAGAAAAAAATGCAGCGCGAGGGAATGTTCCGTGAAATGAAAAACCGCCGTTCTTATGAAAAGCCATCTGAACGTCGTGCACGTGAATCAGCCGAATCCACACGCCGGGTGCGCAAGCTCATGCGCAAGCGCCTTGAACGTGAAGGTTTCTAGAAGGTTGCACCTTAATTAGAGCCTTTCGGGTCTGAAAACATCACTTGGGAAAGCTGCCGTTAGGCGGCTTTTTCTTTTTGGAGAACGATCATGACAAAACTGATTATACGTCCCTATCATGCCGAAGATCATGATGCATTAGTGGCCTTGCTGGATGAGGCTTTCCCAAATAATCCACCTTGGAATACACCTGATGCGATGATCAGGCAAAAATTGTACCATTCACCTGAAAGTCTCTTAGTTGGCATAACAGAAGGCGGCGAGTTGGCAGCGTCTGTGATGGCCGGTTATGATGGGCGCCGTGGATGGATTAATGCATTGTCTGTATTAAAAGCCTATCGCGGGCAAGGTTATGGCAAAGCGATGGTTGAGGCTGCGATTACGATCATTTCAGATTTAGGCGGCGTTAAAGTTAACCTACAAATTACTGAAGGTAACACCTCGCTTGAGGCTTATTATCGCGGTCTTGGTTTCATCACTGAAAATCGTATTTCCATGAGCATACTTACTGATGCCGGCAAGGCCTATAAAGATCTTGCATAAAAAAGGGCGGATATTTACCGCCCCTTTTTAATTTATAATGACGTGGTCTAGTTGATTTGGGCCAAGAGGCTATCAACACTAGCCTTGGCATCACCATAGAACATCCGTGTATTTTCTTTATAGAAAAGTGGGTTTTCAATGCCAGAATACCCGGTACCTTGACCGCGTTTAGACACAAATACCTGTTTGGCTTTCCATACTTCCAATACCGGCATGCCCGCAATTGGTGAGTTGGGATCTTCTTGAGCAGCCGGGTTTACAATATCATTTGAGCCCACCACGATCACAACATCGGTGGATGGGAAGTCATCATTAATCTCATCCATTTCAAGCACGATATCATAAGGTACTTTTGCTTCGGCCAAGAGCACATTCATATGGCCAGGCAAACGCCCCGCAACAGGATGAATGGCAAAACGCACCGATTTGCCTTGTGCACGTAGAC
>CBFIAO010000048.1:0-15137 GCA_965660595.1 Puniceispirillales bacterium (SeqCode)
GCAGGTAAGTTTGCCACCCCTTGTGCCGTTTCAATCAATCCCTCCAAACCAACCGGGGCATATCCTTTTGCCGCCGCAATTTGTGTCGTGATCACGTCCATAGCATATAGATCTTCAGGACACCCAACTTTGGGCAGAATTACCGTATCCAGTTTATCACCAGCGGCTTCTATCACCTCGATCAAATCATGGGTTGTCCAGATCGTATCGAACGCATTAACCCTAAGCGAAATTGTTTTACCATGCCCTGCCCAATCTAAGTCACGGATCGCGGTAATCGCCGTTTGGCGGGCGGTTGTTTTTTCATTAGCTGAAACCGCATCTTCTAGGTCTAAAAACACTGCATCCGCACCTGTAGTCAAGGCCTTGGTCATCATTTTCATAGATGATGCAGGCACTGCTAATAAACAGCGGCGTAATCGGGGGGATGCAGCAGGGACACGGCGATGTGACATAGCAAGTTCTTTCATGATGCAATATAAACTTCACCATCAGTATGTCGGCATGCGCCCCATGATGTGAAGTGTTTTTTTTCGCGGCAACACCTGATAGCATGACGCAGTAAAGGAGTTTTTTGCCATGGCACCATCAATCACTATCCCAAACCAGCTTATAGCGGACTATCAACGTGATGGTGTAGTCTTGCTCAAAGGTTTCTTTAAAGATTGGGTTGATGATATCGCCGCGGCAATTGAAGCCAATATGCAATCCCCAGGCGAATATGCCGCCGAAAATACCACGGATGGTGATACCGGACGGTTTTTTGATGATTATTGCAACTGGCAACGCCTACCAGAGATTGAAAAGGTGATCACATCATCACCAGCCCCAGCCATTGCGGCCGCATTAATGCAGTCAGAGGTCACCCAACTTTTCCATGATCATGTCTTAGTTAAAGAACCAGGAACATCAAAAGAAACACCTTGGCACCAAGATGCCCCTTACTACTTCGTAGAAGGTGATCAAACCGTCAGCTTCTGGATACCTGTTGATCCTGTGAAAGATGCAACCTTACGCACCATCGCAGGTTCACATCAATGGCCAAAAATGGTCCTGCCAGTTCGGTGGTTAAATGAAGATGCGTTCTACCCTAATGAAGATGAATTTCGCCCTGTTCCAAATCCGGGCCATGATGGTGAAGACTACGACATCAAAGAATGGGTGATGGAACCTGGTGACGCGGTAGCGTTTCATTTCAAAGCCGTGCATGGTGCGCGCGGAAACATGGCGGATCAACGCCGGCGTGCATTATCGCTCAGATATGTTGGTGATGATGCCCGTTACACCGAACGCCCGGGCCGCACGTCACCACCATTCCCCGGCCATAATATGGCTGAAGGTCAGCGGTTACGTGAAGACTGGTTTCCGGTCGTTTTTAACGCGGCACAAGGTTAACCTTTAACAGCAATCAGTTTAACCTGCTTGGCGTTTACGTTTAAGCCCTTGTTCAGCAGGGGCGGCAAAACTGCGGCGCTTCCCACCTGACTTAACAACGGGCTTGCCGCCAGCTTTACTGCCTGGTTTACTGCCTGATTTACTACCTGGTTTACTGCCAGATTTACCATTTGGTTTGCGCGATTTATCAAAAGGTTTTTTACCAAATGACTTGCCTTGGTCATCACCATCACGGCGTGGGCGATCTTCACCATCGCGGCGTGGGCGGTCATCACGGCGTGGGCGATCTTCACGGAACGAACGGCGGTCATCACCATCACGGCGTGGACGGTCATCACGGCGAGGGCGATCTTCACGGAATGAACGACGCTCATCACCATCGCGGCGTGGGCGGTCATCACGGCGTGGGCGATCTTCACGGAACGAACGACGCTCATCACCATCACGGCGTGGGCGGTCATCACGGAATGAACGACGCTCATCACCATCACGCTCAGAACGTGGCTTGCGGCCATCTGGATTTGGTCCACGTGACTTTTTATTAAACGGCTTATCGTCATCAAATTTCTTGCGGTTGGTCCGTGGTGGACGTGCAGCGCGACTTCGGTCGCCACCCCGATCGCCACCCCTATCACTGCCCCGATCTTTAAACCCACGTGACTTGCGGCTACGGCCTGGCATGTCTTCATTACGCCGGCTGTCCATATCCACAGGCTCTGCGCTCATCGGGATTGGCGCACCTGGCTTATCATCAGCTTTTGGAATGCTTGTGCCGATCAAGCGTTCAATATCCTTCAGGAAGCTACGTTCTGCTTTTGAACAAAATGATATTGCAATACCTTCACGGCCAGCACGACCTGTACGGCCAATTCGGTGAACATAACTCTCTGGGATATTTGGCAAATCAACATTGACCACATGGGTGATGTCATCAATATCAATACCACGCCCTGCAATATCAGTCGCAACCAAGACTTCAGCCTCACCAGAACGGAACTGACCAAGGGCACGTTGACGTTGACCTTGTGATTTATTGCCATGTAGCGATACGGCTAAAATCCCATAATTATTTAAGAACTTCTGAACACGATCAGCACCGAATTTAGTGCGTGTAAACACAATCGTGCGCTCAGCCTCTTTTTGGGACACGATCTCAAGCAGCGCCATATTCTTACGGTGACGTTCAACATAAATAACCTGCTGATTGATGGTTTGCACAGGACGTGACTCTGGCGTCGCTTCAATCAATGTCGGCTTATTCATAAATTCTTTTGTCAGGTCCTTAATTGCCTTCGGCATTGTCGCTGACAATAAAATGGTTTGGCGTTCTTCAGGCATCATGGCCAAAATTTTACGGATAACTGGAAAGAACCCAAAATCCAACATCTGATCAGCTTCATCAAGCACGATCACTGTTGTTTCATCCATAGAAATTACATCATTTTCAATATGGTCCAAAATTCGGCCAGGTGTTGCGATAACAATATCAACACCGCGCTTAAGCGCCTTGATCTGTGGGGGATAACTTACCCCGCCTACCACGATCGCTTGCGCATAATTAACGTATTTACCATAACCGCGCACGGTGTCGGCAATCTGGTTAGTCAGTTCACGCGTTGGTGACAACACCATGACCGAACATGCCCCGCGGCTGGCACGTTTCTTGGACCGAACCAAATGGTCCAACAACGGCAACACAAAGGCGGCAGTTTTACCACTACCTGTCTGAGACAGGCCGATGGCATCTTTCCCATCTCTAATGATAGGAATAAGTTGAGATTGAATTTCTGTTGGCTTCTCATAGCCAGCCTCGCTGATCGCACGATTAACGTCGTCAGTAAGACCAAGAGCGTCAAATGATGTCACTTAAATTGCTTTCCGGAATATCCGTTATGGGCAGATGACCATCATGTCGCTACCCTCATGGGCTGTCTTATGGGCCAGATTGCAGCAGAACGCAAGCTGAAAGGCACATTTTCCAACATCTTGTTAAGATAATAGGATGTTGTTACCTATTCGGCTGGTTTTTGTTCGGACGCATCAACATTGCTGCGAGGCGTTACTAACGCAAGGCCAATGATCATCGCACCCAACGAAAGCCAGACCCAGATTGAATGACTTTCATCAAAAATTAAAATGCCCCAGAACACCCCTGCCAAGGTCACTAGATAGCCGGTTTGACTTGCAAATACGGGGCCAAACATACCCACGGATAAAACAAACATTGTATAGGCCACCACAGTGATGATGGCTAAACCCATAACAGCAAAATCAACAGTTTGTGGCGGAAAGCTAGGAATAAACAGGCTATCTGTCATCAATGTAATGGGCAATAATACGGCCGCTGCCAACAAGTTCATCCCCATGGCAAGCCTGATCGGCCCAATCGTTAACGCTGATTTAAACCCTAGGATAATATTCTCAACCGCATAACAAAGCGCACTGATACATGCTAATAATATCCATGGTATGGCAGATCGGTCAGGAAGACTGTTTTCTGGCAATGCGATTAAGCAGATCGCCATCACCCCAAACACTAACCCCATAAATCTGATGCCAGAAAATTTTTCCATCTTCAAAGGGATGGAAAAGCCATATGTCATCAATGGGATTAACGCCACGGTAATGGCTAAAACACCTGCAGGCACATGCGGGGCCGCATAATAAAACAGCACCCCAGGGATAGCCGCCCCTAATAAAGCAATAATGAATATAAAACCTAATTTGTCTTTCATCTCGCGAATGGATTTGCGCCGTAGCATCGTGATGCCTAACAAAATCAACCCTGAAACAAAGACCTGAAATTGTGCGATACCAAATGGCTTTGCGCCATGTTCAACGGCAATCTTACCTAATGAAAAAGAAAGCCCCCAGGTTGTACCCATGATCAATAAAAACACCCAAGGTGTAATGCGCTTTATCAATGGTATATGCATCAGGGACATGGGTATTGATCTTTCTATCACCGCATATCTGGAAAAATTGCGGCTGGTGTTTAATTACTCTTAACCATGACCTAACATGGGTCAATCAAATTAAAAGGCGACACCAAAAGATAAGGCCGCAGCATCTCCACTACGGCCTAACTAATTCATTTTTTGTTGTTAGATTTTACTACCAACCAACACGGTTAATGATCATCTGCGCGGCAGCAGACGCATTGGCAATGTTGGTGATAGCAACATCATCAGCCTTGAATAGCCCCCATGATGCAACTTCAATATCGGCTGCAACGTTCATATTGGCAGGATATTCATAATTAATGGTCGCATAAATTTTCTGTGCATCTACGCCTGTCATCCATTCAAGAAAGGCACGTGCTTCATCTTGGCGTTGGGAAGTTTTAACAATTCCCCCACCTGAAATATTGATATGCTGGCCGCGGTCATTTTGGTTAAAGAAAATAATTTTTAATGCATTAGCCCATTCTTGTTGTTCAGGGTTTTTGTCATTGAATTTCATCTTACCGAAATAATACGTGTTCATCAGGGCAACATCACATTCCCCCGCAAATATAGCTTTTGCCTGCGCACGATCATTACCTTGCGGCTTGCGTGCCAAGTTGGCGACCAATCCGCTGGCCCATGCTTCAGCCTCTTCTTCCCCATGATGCACCACCATGGATGCCAATAACGCACGGTTATAAACATGGCTGCCCTTGCGTGAACAAATACGGCCTTTCCATTCAGGTTTCACCAAATCTTCAATACGGCTGATCGCGCCATCTGCAACGCGTTGCTTTGATACGACAATGACCCGGGCGCGGGTGGATAAAGCTGTCCAGCTTCCACCTTCATCACGAAGATGCGCTGGGATGCGGCGTTCTATTACTGGTGATGATAACGCCCCCAGCAATCCTGCCTGCTCTAAATCATGTAAGCGTGAAATATCAACTGTCAGCACAACATCTGCTGGTGATGCAGGTCCTTCTGATTGCAAGCGTTGCACCAATCCTTTCGGGGCATGTACAACATTAAATGTCGTTCCTGTTTCGGCCTGATATGCATCTAGAAATGGCTGCAGTAACTGCGGCTTTCGGTAAGAATAAATATTCAGTTCACCAGCCCATGCAACATTAACGCCTGCAACATTAACCCATGCAACATTAACCCCTACAACGCTAGGCAAAATTCCAAAGCACAACACTGCCAGAAAGGTGTTAAGTATCTTTCTTACCCGCATTCCATTATCTCCCAAATGTGCGACTGCGAACCATTCTCACTATCTAGAAGACATGAAATAAAACGTCAATCTATAAATAGTACTTTTTTCGTACTATTTTATAAATTCTCAAAAAT
The DNA here is from genome assembly GCA_965660595.1 of Puniceispirillales bacterium (SeqCode). GTDB lineage: Bacteria > Pseudomonadota > Alphaproteobacteria > Puniceispirillales > UBA1172 > JAGWAQ01. Next base: position 5,694 of record CBFIAO010000048.1, read on the forward strand.
TAAGTGATAATATGCGGCTACTGCAACAGGTTTAGATGCCAAATCCTGGCTCGAACCCACGTGGCGCAAATTCCATTTGGTCAAATACAAAAGCAGGACCCACCACGCATGACACCAATGACCAACCTTCCGTTGCTGATGCGGATTGCCACATGCCTTTTGGAATGATGGTTTGCGGCACTTGTCCGCTGGCAATATCAAGGCCCAATACATCTTTCATGACAGCACCATCTTCGGTCTTGCGATAAAGATTAAGCGGTGCCCCGCCATGCCACAACCACGCTTCATCCGCATCCTTAACGCGATGCCAATGTGCTGACTGACCTTGTTCAAGTAAGTAATAAATAACGGATAGAGATCCGCGCACATCTTCATCACTGGTGTTGTTATACGTTTCTAAGTACCAACCACCTTCTGGGTGCGCTTTCAGCCCTAATGATTCAATCACCGAAGTTGCCGAAACATCAGGCATATTCATATTTTGGGCATTCATCGTAGTATTCCATTATTTTACGAACAAACTCAACATAAGCCGTTCTTAATAAACGGCAAGACTAAATTGCAAGGTTACTTAACCCAGATCTGTTAATGACAGGCCAAAAGCGCTTACTCCAGCTAGAACAGCAAGCATCATTTTTTTGCTCAACATCATGGTCACTAAGCTTACCATCAGGGCAATCAACCGCCATGATAATGCTGTTTCCGCCATCAAACCGCTTGGAAAAACGATGATCAACATCATCACGCCGGATACCATCGCGTAGGCCACCGCGTTGATCCATTCTGAAAATAAGCTTCCTGGCGGAATACGATCACCAATAATCACGCCCATAGCTCGCCAGATGAACGTGCCCGTAAATGCCAATATGACAATCGCCCACATTTCAATCTGTTCAGTCATGTTTAGGCACCATTAATGTTGTTTTTTTCTTCAGCACAACTGCAATAGTCCCACCAACAATACCGCCCAGCAATATCCCCCACTCACCAATAACAGGAAACGCTAGCGGACATAGCACACCGCCGCAAACCCCTGCATAACGGTGGATCAGCTGACGTGCATTAATCACCATCAGCAAGATATACATCGGCGTCATAACCAATACTGTGATCAACACATTCCTCGGCAAGACGTCAGATACAAAATACCCAAGTGCCGTGCCAGCAATGCCAAAAAAATAAATCGTTAAAGCCATGACCACATAATAATGGTAAAGCAACCGCCCTTTATAAATATCCTGGGCATGGCCAAGCTGGATCCAGCTCGTGATCGCCAGTAATTGCATCAGGAATAACTTTTTCCAGAACCCAAATCCAAGACCGCGCAGATTCAACATTTCCATGCCGGAAATTGTCATCAACAACATTCTCATATTGGCCAATGCCACCGCGGTAAATGCAACCCAAAGCGACGCCCCTGCCATATGCAACGAAACAGCCGCCACCTGCCCGGGCATCCCCCAAACAAATGCTGTTGTCGTGACTACTTTGACCACGTCAAAACCAGCCTCACGCGCAATAGAGGCAAAACCAACCATGCTGAAAAACAATGACATTGCAGGCACCCCTGCACCATCACGAAAACCGTGCCATCTTGCAGCGGTGATCGCTTCTGGCAAATGGTCCTCCGGCAAAGGAGCTTCCGGCAAAGGAGCTTCTGGTATTGGGGGTTTTTTCATATTATTAGACGCAGTCATAAATAAAATAGCGGGCAGAACTGCCCATGTAATAAATTTGTTTCTTTCCTATCCTAATCATAACATTCAACCTAAGCATCACCTTTTTCAACATACCGCCACGTCATATGATTGCCTCACAATTACCTAATGTGATAAGACTAAACGCATATCGCCTGAAAAGGCGCAAACCCCTTTAAAAGGAATACGCCATGGCCTCGGCGAATGATAACCATCATCTCTATTATGATGATCTTCCAGAAGACCTAAATCTTGGCCAATCTGTTGCCATAGATACGGAAACTATGGGGTTAAACCCACATCGTGACCGGCTTTGTTTGGTGCAAATTTCATCTGGTGACGGCCAAGCACATTTGGTAAAAATTGGTCATCCCAAAAAACCATCACCTCGCCTTGCCGCCCTCCTCGCTGATGAAACCGTTGAAAAACTGTTCCATTTTGCGCGCTTTGACCTCGCCGCACTAGCGCATGGCATTGGCCCGGTTAATGGTCCAGTTTACTGCACAAAAATTGCATCTAAACTGATCCGCACTTACACAGACCGCCATGGGCTCAGTGAACTTTGCCGTGAAATCTTGTCTATTGATCTATCCAAACAGCAACAATCCTCTGATTGGGGCGCCGCTGAATTAAAACCAGAACAACTTAAATATGCTGCATCAGATGTGTTATATTTGCATCAACTCCAAGCTGCATTGAACATTCGCCTTGAACGTGAAGGCCGGACTGATTTGGCTGCTGCGTGCTTCACCTTCCTCAAAACTCGGGCAAAGATGGACCTGACAGGCTTTGATCAGCTTGACATCTTCTCGCATTAATTGGGCAGACCCAACACATGAGCACGCCTGAAAACACCTCTTCAACAAACACTGAACGCAAAACTTTTTCTTTTGCGCCACGTCCCGCAAGTCAATCGGCGTCAACCACTAATCTTGCTGTGAATGAACGTCAGCGCCGCACTATTCGGAATCTCCTGATCGCAGTAGTTTTTGTGCTCACTGGAACAATTATTTCCGCCCTCATTATTTCTAGTGAAGAAGACATTAAAGTCCAAGTCACGGCGGAACCATCCCCAGAAGTTAGCCCTTCTTCCGAGCTAGAGCTTGAAGGACTGACCTTCAAAGGCATTACGCAAGAAGGCAATGACTTTATCATTCTCGCAGATCGTGCCGTTGAATTATCGGGCCAGCCTGAATTGGTAAAGCTCATCTCGCCCCGCGCACGCATAGATAGCACCAGCGGCAACCCTATGACCGTGCGTTCACTAAATGGCTCTTTTGACCGCAATAATGACCGTGTTGACCTTGAAGGTAGGGTAGTGATTGTCCGCCCTGACATCGGCTACACATTAATGACAGATCAAGCTGTCGCGTATCTTGGCACAGGCATGATGACATCCGATCGCGAAGTACGTGGCTTTAGCCCGCGCGGACGCGTCCGTTCTGACGGCATCGTCATCTCCGAAGGTGGTCAACATATCCTTTTTACAGGCAGCTCGACACTTAGACTCTTAACCCAGCAATCAAATTAAGTCACAATTTGGGTAATCACGATATTAAAGGACTTGGCTTTATGAATTCCACTTTACGACCTTATCTTCTTAAAACCGCCCTAATTGTGACGGCCTTGGCAATGGGCAGCATGACGACCAATACCGTCTTTGCTCAAAATGAAGACAACCCTCTTATTGTTGAAGCTGACGAAAGCTTGCAATGGCTGCGTGCAGAAAATCAGTATATCGCGACAGGCAATGCCAGCGCGAAACAAGGTGACCTCTTATTAACTGCTAATGTGATTACCGCTGATTACACCACCGAACAAACAGACGATGACAAAGATGCCAGCGCTATTACCTTTATCCGCGGTGAAAAAAACGCAACGCTTATCCGCGCGACCTTAACCGCAACAGCTGGTGTTATCTCATATGATATTACGTCTGAACGGGTTGAGCTTTCGGGCGGCAACCCACAAGTTATTAATGGTGAAGACCGGATCAACGCATCCGACACTATTATTTATGACCGTACATCACGCAACATTACCGCGACTGGGCAGGCTAAGATACGTCTATCCAATGGCCGCGAATTGCACGGTGATGAGATTATCATTGTGCTGACCAATGATGAAGGTGACATTGAAATAGTTACCGCTACCGGCCAGGCAACGGTCTTAAGCCCTGCCGAAGATGGCGGACAACAAGCTTATGCTGAAAAAATGGTATATACTCGCGCCACTGGCATTGCCGTCCTAACTGGTGATGTACGGGTTGAAGACAATAATAATATTTTGACCGGCAATCGCGCTGAAATTGATACTATTAATGGCACCAGCATTATGTCTGCTGCAACAAATGGTGGGCGCGTCGGGGGCGTGCTCAACCCTGCACAATAATCCCTGCATAATAACCCCTGCACAATAACCAATATGAAACATAGAAATATCAATTGGCATTATCTTAATGATGGTGCTAAGGCATCAATAAATTCTTAATCCTTTAATATCAGGTTAGAAGGTATTGATTCGACACGAATAAATTGATATCATCCAAATATCTTAAATATTGTCTTCATGGCATATTCTTTACGAAGTGGACGTCATCTATGGATGACCGCAACCAACACGGCGCGAATTTCCAAGATAATTCGGCGCAACAACCGAACCAAGGCCCGCGCCTTGCCCATACCAATGATGGTATGTCTGGCCTTGTCGCTCAGCAAATTGGTAAATCGTTTAATAAGAAACGTGTTATTCGTAATGTCTCCATTAATGTCCGCCGTGGTGAGGCTGTGGGCCTGCTTGGCCCTAATGGTGCAGGTAAAACTACCTGTTTTTACATGATTTCAGGCCTTATCAATAATGATGAAGGTCGCATTATTCTTGACCAAACAGACATCACAGATGTTCCTGTTTTCCGCCGTGCTCAACTTGGCATTGGTTACCTTCCTCAAGAAGCCAGCATTTTCCGTGGTCTTACCGTGGATCAAAACATTCGCGCAATTTTGGAAACCGTGGAAAGCGATCCAGAAATTCGCAATATCATGCTTGAAGAATTGTTGGTTGAATTTGATATAGGGCATTTGCGCACTGCAAGTGCGATGACCTTATCTGGCGGGGAACGCCGCCGTGTTGAAATTGCACGTGCCCTTGCCGCACGCCCAACCTTCTTGTTATTGGATGAACCCTTAGCAGGTATTGATCCTATTGCGATTGCTGAAATTCGTGATCTTATCGCACAGTTAAAGAATCATGGCCTTGGCGTGTTGATCACTGACCACAATGTGCGTGATACACTGAACATTGTTGACCGTGCCTACATCCTTCATGATGGTCGTGTGCTGATGTCTGGCACACCTGATGAAGTCGTTAGTGACCGTAATGTTCAGGAAGTTTACCTCGGCAATCAATTTACCCGATAACCAGGTAAGGCTGACCTGATCTTTCTGATCACTTGACTTTCAAAGCTTCATTCCCCTATAACGTCCACTCTAGGCGACATGATGCCTTTTCTTTTGCCATAATGATGAAGATCTGACTTTCCATGAAAATGAGCTCTATTATGACACCTGACGAGATAATCGTTGGGCTTAAAGCAAATTCTAAAAAGCAAGTATTGCAAGAAATCACACGTCGTATGACAAGTCATATCGATGGCGTTGACCAACGCATCGTGCTTGATCATTTGATGGAACGTGAACGCCTCGGCTGTACTGGTATTGGTGATGGCATTGCCATACCGCATGCGCGCTGCCCATTTGCGGCTGATGACCAAGCACCGATTGCATGCCTTGCGATCTTGGACCAACCCATTGATTATCAAGCGCATGATGATAAACCTGTCGATATCATCTTCACCTTGCTTGCACCTGAGCATGTTGGCGGTGAACACCTCACCGCATTGGCACTAGCATCACGCATCCTGCGCGACACCGCACGTGCAGAACAGCTTCGTGGCTGCACTAATGTAGATGCCGCATGGAGTATCCTTAACGCAGAAAGAATTTCCTCTGCTGCGTAAACGCTTTATGTGCTGAACAAACATTATACTGACAAAATGATATCTCCTGTCTAAACTGATGATAGGAGTTAATATGCCCCCATATTTAGGCCACCATTCGGCTACCAAAAAACGCATCCCACTTGAAGGCAATATCCTCGGCATACTGTTTATGCTGATGGCGGTTTCTGCTGGCGTCATCACCTCACTCATTGTCAAAGAGCTATCACCACTGGCCACGTTGATGGTGATGCTCACCGTACGCTTTGCCTTCAGCCTTCCTTTCATTACCATTGCTGCATTTATGAAGCGCAAATGGGATTTGCTTAAAATCACCCGCTGGGATCGGCTGGTGATGCGTATTATTGTGGGCCAAATTGGCATCATTTTCTGGTTTTTATCCGTTGCCCATACAACCTTGGGCCAAGCCACCGCTCTTTTTCAGTCTTCAGCCATCTTTGTGACCGTGCTGTCACCGATTATCTTAAAAGAACGTGTTGGTATTTATCGTGGTACAGCGGTGATGATGGGTCTTGTGGGCATTGTTATGATCACCAATCCATTTGGTGATGCACTTAACATTGGTTCACTTTATGGCCTTGGTTCTGCGCTTGCAGGCGCATTCCTAGTAGTGCTGTTGCGCATGCTTGGACGTACAGAAGAACCTGTTACGGTTGCGCTCTGGCATAATATTGTTGGCGCACTGATCTATCCAATTGGTGTGCTTGTTTTATTTGAATTAGATGTGCTGAACCGCATATTTTCAGGCTATTTTATGTATCTGTTGCTGCTTGGTTTTGCGGCCAGCTTTGTGCAAATTGGCTTCACGTCGGCCTATCGACATGGGGAGGCCGCCGCCCTTGCGCCAATCCGCTATCTTTCCGTCCCACTTGCCGCGTTACTAGGCTTCCTAATATGGTCAGAAGACCTCAGCCTTACAGAAGTAATCGGCATGTTTGTGGTTGTGGCGTCATGCTTATTCATCTCTTATCGTGAATACCGCCTTGCCAAGGCAAAAACTGCTTAGGCAATCACATCCATTGCCACTGGCCAGATTGATACGATCAACAATATCGCCATGACAATATTGAAGACGCGTTGCTTGCCAGGTGTGGATATAATGCGGCCAATCACCAACCCAAAGCCAGCCCATGCCACAACAGAAATCAATGTCATTCCGGTAAAGCTGAATATCAATACAGCAAACTGCATCCAGAAATCTGCATCAGGGCTGATGAAGGTTGAATTAACCGTAATCGCCATCACCACCCCTTTCGGGTTGATTAACTGAAACAGTGTTGCTTCCCAAAACCGGATAGGATTTTTTTCTTTCTTGGCGTCTTTACTGCCGCCGCTAGTTGCGATGCGCCACGCCAGATAGAAGATGAACCCAAGGGCCGCAATGCGGAACAACTGACGCAAAATTGGCATGGCTTCAAACAATTGACCCAGCCCAAGACCAACCAATAACATCACCACAAAAAATCCTACCGTCACCCCTAAAATATGCGGGATGGTACGCAGGAAACCGAAATTTGCACCAGATGCAGCCAGCATGATGTTATTTGGCCCAGGCGTAATTGCAGCCACAAACATAAAGGTCAACATGGAATAAAATAGCGGTGTCATATGATGGTCCTTAAGGCGAGCGCACCGATTATACGGTGACGCCGCATCTTACCCTCAACCTGCACTACATATCTATCAATTTTGCCCTAATTCATATGTAATCAAACACATACCCATCAGGACAGATAATATGAACATCACCCGCACCACCATTATCACTATCGCAGCCGTTACTGCATTTGGCATAAACCTTGCCGCCGCTGATGTAATAAGTGACCGTAAAGCTGGCTTCCGTGGAAATGTTGTGGCCCTCAAAGCCATTCGCTCCGCCATGGCTGAACGTGATATGTCCACGATCACGGCACAGGCTGAAAAAATGGCAAGCTGGTTTGCCGTCATGCCTGACTATTTTCCAGCAAGCTCAAGCACAGGTGACACAAATGCACGTCCTGAAATTTGGGAAAACTGGGATAAATTTACCGCCATTTCAAGCACTGCTGAAGCTGCATCGCGCGACCTTGCTGCTGCTGCATCATCTGGCGATATGGCGGCTGTAAATGCTGGTTTCAAGGCTGTTGCCGGCACTTGTAAAACCTGTCACCAGTCTTTTAAAAATTAATAGAAACGATCACCTAGTAATCCAAGTGACTGCGCGGCCAACACCGCAAGCACCAATAACATAAGACCTGCCCATTGGCGACCTCGGCTGATGGGCATTACATTAAGGTCTTTCCCGCCATGCACCATTGCGGGGATTAGGTTGATCTTTAACGCTAAGCGGTACACCACTAACGCTATCACATGCAATGCTATTACGAAAAACACCGCCTTTTCCATAAGGTGATGATATGACCGTGCATCATGCGTAAACGCCCCGACATAGGCTGCAAGCGGACCTTCATATAGAATATCATCATTGGACATTGTACCTAGCGCCGCCATGACCAACAGCACGGCCAATATCAATATGGTGGCATAAGCCCCGGTTGGGGCATGGCCCGGGATATGGCTTCGGTCACCACGGCGCCGCAGGGCGATATATGAAACCACTTTTTTAGGCCCCACCATGAAATTCGCAAATCGAGCATGGTGTGATCCGACAAAACCCCAGATGATCCGAAAAACCACCAGCCCGATGATGGTTAGGCCAAATTTTTCATGCCAGAACATGAACCCGTTTTTCCCAGACCCTATCGCCCCCACCACGGACACAAGCAGGGCCCAGTGAAAAAGACGCAGAGGCAGGTCCCAGATCACGAAATGAGATTTATCTTCCATATATTCATCTTGTGCTTTGTTGTTGCCCATAATTTTATTCTGCCCCATGCTGTTTTGATGGACAACCCTATTACGAACATCTCATCAACGCCCATCAAGCGGATGTCAATGCAAGATGCCCTAAATCGCCCTGATGGTGATCTGGCAAAACTTGCTGAGATGGACGCTGATATTGCGCGTGCGCGTGCTGATTTCGGGCCGCCCCCAGACCGAAGTGAAGCACCAGGTTACGCCACGTTGGCACGCGTAATTATTGGCCAGCAAATTTCGACCAAGGCCGCTGCCGCCGTGTGGGCAAAAATTCGCGGAGCTGGCTTTGACCAAAGCCCTGCCGCCGCCGCTGCTGACATAGAAACGTTACGGCAATATGGGCTCAGTCAACGCAAAGCCGAATATATGAAAGGTCTTGCTGAAGCCATCGAAACAGGCGCTTTGGACCTTGATGCCCTTGCCCAGATGGACGGCCCTGATATTACCCGCGCATTAGTGGCTATTCGCGGTATCGGTGACTGGACTGCTGATAACTATCGGCTCTTTGTCTTGGCGGATATGGATGCATGGCCTTATAACGACCTCGCCCTTCAAGAAGGGATGAAAATTTTAAAATCCTTAAATACCCGACCTGATGCAAAAACCATGCAACAGATGGGTGAGGCATGGCGCCCACACCGCGGTGCAGGTGCGTTAATGCTATGGCATATTTATGCACAACATCGCCATGCAGCGACCATTGCTGATATTAAATAGTCCAAGACCTTAAAATAACGTCAATTGCGGCGCTGGTTGTGCGCCATGGTATGGGTCATGAGCAATTAAACCTTCATGTGACACGCGGTTTGATCCAACTTCTGCGGATACTGGATGCCAGCGGAACACGTCATCTGGCGTTGGCGCAATGATTGTATC
>CBFIAO010000049.1:0-15007 GCA_965660595.1 Puniceispirillales bacterium (SeqCode)
ATGGATGCATCGTCAATTCAGCGTCAATTCATTGATTTATATAAAAGTTAGCGCCCATCTATCCAAGTTTTTAAGCTAATCAACGTCCATAAATGATCAGCCGCAGTAGTTGAATCTTGATGATAAAATGCATCAAGCCAATCATTTATGATTGCAGGGTGCATGCCAATTTCATTAAGAAAATCGTGATCTCTAATTTCATTTAAGTAATGGCTAAATGATTTCTTAATCCACGACTGAAGGGGCATTTCAAAGCCGCGCTTGCGTTCTTCAAATATATGCGGGGGCAGGTCATCTTTGAACAACTCACGCAAAATGGCTTTGCCTTGGCCACGCTTAAGTTTAGTGGAACCAGGTAGGGTAAATGCTGTTTCGATAACATCACGGTCTAGAAATGGAGAGCGAACTTCTACGCCAACATCCATGCTAGTACGATCTGATTTCACCATCATTTGACCGGGGATAGTCCATTGCATCTCAGCAGATAACAACGCATTAATTGTGTCCATATGCGTTGCACATTCATGTGGCCACGTTGTGAAGTCCTCAAGGTAATTGCTAGATGTCTTAAATAAATCAGGCGTGATGTCATGACGGCAAAGCCACGAACGACCATCATATGTGACGGCATTAATTGACATCAAATATCTGCGCAATAAACGCATTTTTTCAAAGGCGGTATTGTCACGGCGATCAGGCAATACATTGCCAATAACTTTAGCCGCGGTTTTTACAAATGCATTATTGCTAAGAGGGTGTTGCGCCATCAAATGGCCTTGATGACGGCGGTAACCGCCAAATAATTCATCGGCACCGTCACCGGTTAAACATACTTTGGATTGCTTGGAAAGCTCACTAAAAATAAGGTGGTTCAGTATTGATGCTGGGTCAGCAAAAGGTTCATCAAACACACGGTTAAATAACCCAGTCATTGAATTTAGCGCATCAGTCTCGGTTAAGGTAATGGCATGATGGTTTGTGCTAAGTGCCATAGATGTTTTGGCGGCAATATCACCCTCATTAAATTGCAAGTCATTACCATTGCCATCAATAGAAAGCGTGAAGGTATCAAGCTTCACATATTGAGCAGCAATAGTTGCAACTATGCTGCTATCAAGACCACCTGAAAGAAGACAACTTACAGGCACATCAGCTTCGAGACGTTTTTGAACAGCTGCTATGATATGTTGTTTTAACCCTTCAGGTGTAGCGGCGACGGGTGGTTGATCAGTTTGATCAATTCCATAAGTTTTGGACCATTTCTCAATAGTTGTGCCATGTGTTGTGTGTTTTAAATAATGTCCCCGATCAAGCTTAAAAATATCTTCAACAGCACTTAGTGGTGCAGGAATGTATTTCAAATAAAATAACCAAGGAACGGCATTTTTATTTAATGGTTGCTTGGTGGTGAGTGCTTCAACGGCATCAAGCCTTGATGCGAAAGCTATGCCATCACCCCATTTACGCCAAAATAAAGGTTTTTTGCCAAGGTGATCACGGCATAGGAATAACGTATCACTTTCACTGTCATAAACGGCAAAAGCGAAAAAACCATCGAGCTTATTTAAGGTATCAACACCCCAACAATGCCAAGCCTTGATCAAGACTTCTGTGTCGCTAGTGGAGTCAAATTCATACCCGTGTTGCTTAAGCTCCACCCTAAGCTTGTTATGGTTATATATCATGCCGTTAAAGGCTAGGGTTAGATGTTGAAATTGGTAAGGCTGGTTGCCTGCTGCAGATAAATCAATAATAGATAACCGAGCATGACCAAACCAAGTATGATCCGTAATACGGCATTGATCCTGATGGTCGGGGCCACGATTTGCGATAAGAGACATCGCCTGAACAATTTTTGATGTATTGGGAAGGGCATTACCCTTAATCCCTAGGATACCGCACATGGGTGCTTCCTTAGCAGATCAACATATTCTAATTTCTACATTAATGAAACACGCGAGTAATTGATAGCTTCAATGCTATTTTACTTAAGCTTTAAGGTTGCGGTGAGGCGCTTCATATGATTATCAAGCTGCCCCACCATCACATCAGGGTCTGTGACACTGGTGACGATACGGGCAAGTCCATGCGGATGACCTTTTAAAGGTGACATACTTGACGAAGTGATATGACCAACAACACTTTCGCCTTGATAGATTTGTGCCCCAGCCTGAGGTAGCCATGTGCCTTGGATTTCAATCCCAACAGTCATGTGGCGCGGGTGGTCAGCATCGCGCATTGCAGCATCACGGCCAATAAAATTGGCCTCTTTTTTCGTTGGCATTGCAAATCCCAAGCCAGAGATAAATGGTGTTTGATGTTCATCAAATTCAGAGTTAGCTGCAGGTAGGCCAGCTTCTAAACGGCATAATTCAAGCCCTTCCAACCCCATCGGTATTAATCCATACTCAGCACCATAAGACAAAATCTTTTCCCATAATAATGGCGCATGACCAGGCGCGGCAAAAATCTCAACACCGCCCATGCCAGTATACCCTGTGGCGGAGATAGTGGCGGCAATTGAACGGTCATCTTTCAATTGTGCGTGGGTAAAGTTAAATGGCTTTAACTCGTCAAGCCTTGGCCATGTATCAGGCGTTATAAATAAAGGCGTCAGAATTTTAATTGCTTTAGGCCCTTGCACGGCGATGTTACCAAACAAATGAGACGTGTCACGGATAACAACATTATATCCACCTTCTGTTGCGATGCCACGTAGCCAGTCGCCATCCTTTTCATTGCCGCCAGTCCAGCGAAATAATGTCTGATTTAATCGGAATAAAATACCATCATCCATAACGCCGCCATGATGATTGAGCAAAACTGTATACGTACATTTGCCAACATCAAGGCGTGTGATATCACGCGGAAAAACATAATTTAAAAAATCTTGGGTATCAGGGCCTGCTATATCAAATTTTCGTAATTGACTTAAATCTTGGATAGATGCTGCCTCTCGTGTTGCCCAAAATTCTTCGACAGGACCTTGCCCATTATATTTTGTTGGTATCCACATATCTTTAGCGGCGGCATAATGACGGGTTAACTTTGATGTAGCAGAATGTAGTGGAGAGTTTTTCGTCATGGTGGGTAAGCTTTTCACAGAGGTTCTGAAAGTGGATTTTGACTCAAAGTCCTGCTTTTCATCATAAATTCTGACTTGAATTTCAGTTGGGTTCCAGCCGTTAATTGGTGATAAATCATCAGCACATGATGTGGAAACGCACACCAGGTCAGTTAATGCACGCATCAAAATAAAGTCGCCAGGACGCGACCAACCATCATCATTCATAATGCTGTTATCTGACCCCACCATTGTATTGTAAAAATAATTAATGGCCGGCCATGTAGCGCGTCGATCAATCCCATAGGCAGCCATTTCATTTGAAATATTATCGGAGCAGTTGTCGTGATCTGGATAACCTGCAAGATGATAGGTTCGGGCGGTGCATGCATGACCAAATGTGTCATGGCGACCACATGTATCTTGAACAACTTCGATAAGCGCAGTTAAGTCTTGATCAAAGAACTTTGATGCCATGCCAGGTTGAGGATAGGCATGGCCGATCATTGAACGTGTTGCCGTACTGTCGATAAACCGTTCCTTACCAGCATCGATAGCACGTTGCGAAAATGCAAGAAAATCAGTGCATTGACGGCCTTGTACATCAACAAGTTGAATGAAATCACCGGCCTTTACCGTATATGCTTTTCCTGTTGCAGCGGCGACGGTAAAATCATCCTTTAGATCGGCAAGCGGGTCTGGAAGAAGGAAAGAATCATTTTCAGCTTCTACAGCTCTTTTTAAGTAAAGGTCGATTGGCCCAGGCGGTAGATCATCATTTGGTCTAGCAGCACTTATGAATATGAGGGATAAATTTTTATGTGCGGTTATGTGCAGCTCACGTGAAGATGTTTGCACCATTGTAGGGGCTTTCATCTTTTTGATATGCGTGAGGTGTGCCGGCATCAACGCTGGAGCTAATGCCAATAAAATATTTTCTGATATTGATGCATGCTGTGTATCAGCACTCATTGTTATTGCGGCGGTATCTATATCATTTGCATCTGCCACCATCATAATAGGTTGACCGCCTTCACGGTCATTTAATATGAGTTCATCATTGCCTGATAATGCTAGCTCAAGTGAAGTATTAGGGCTGACGACAAGTATCTTGTGACCGGGGCGATACACAAATTGATCACGCCATGTTGTGCCCGTACCAGCAAGTTTTTGTCCTAGTGAGTTATTCATAAAATAAACCTTGGCAGATCATGACGAACAAGCCAATTGATTTTGCAAATCTTATGGCTGCTTTGGCGTAGGTGTTGCACCAAACGTGGAAATATTTTTGATAGCTTCAATCCCGCCAAGTTTTTCAATCATGCGCGATTGATCTTCAAAAGCTTGTGCGCTTACAGCTTCAGGGTCACATATTGATCTGAGGTGATGCTCACCTTGTTCAAGAACATGTTTGAAAGCCGGGTCATGCGCCAAGTCATTTTGTTCTTTGGGGTCAGATTTTAAATTGAAAAGCTGAGGTGGCATGCCGACATACCAGATTAATTTCCAGTCATCCCAAGCCATCATGAAGGTGCCCGTACTTGACCCACCATCATGATATTCAGCAAAGATGGGTCGTGATTTATCTTCATTAGATTGCGCTAATTCAGCTAAGTTTTTACCGGGCCAATCTGACGGTTGTTCCTGTCCAGTGCCCATTACTATGGTGGCGGCAATATCCAGCAAATGCGCACCAGTGCTCGTAATTTTTCCTTTGGGGATACCGTCACCGGAAATGATCATTGGGATGCCAACAGATGCTTCATACATAACCATCTTTGTCCAAAGACCTTTGTCGCCAAGCATTTCACCATGATCAGATGTGTAAATAATGATGGTGTCATCTTTCAACCCAGCATTCTCAAGTGCTGTGATGATCCGTCCAACGCAATGATCTAGGAAACTTACTAATCCATAATATGCAGCAATGGCTTGCTTCTTGCGCTTATCATCAAAATGCTTTTCATAGTTAAGAAAGTCGGCCATGTGCTGTAATTCAGGATGTAACTGACTACTTGGTTCAGGAAGCGGCATCTCATCTTCGGGATAGAGATCATAAAATTCATCAGGTGCAATTAAGGGGTAATGAGGGCTGACTAATGACACAAAACCAACAAAAGGTGTTTCATGTCGTGCAGGGTCTTTCAGCCATGCTTCTGTGGCTGAGGTAATAGCTTTGTCATAATCTGTATAGCTTGATGAACCTTTGCCCACTTCATCGGCAAGTTCAGGGCTGCTTGCATAATTTGGTGGGTCATCACGAAGAAGACCGATTACCCAACCAGTGCCATCAACAATATGCATTGGTAAAATTTCTTCGGTAAAGCCGTTGTCAACATCACCAGATTTAAAATGTAATTTGCCTATCGAGGTGACATTATATCCATGGTCACGTGTCATTTGCATCCAGTTGGGGGTCCTGCCATCAAAGGCATGAACACTATCCCAGAAACCATGTTGATGAGGATAGCTGCCGCTTGCAAGTGCCGCACGTGTGGGCACGCACATTGGTGATGCTGTATACGCACGGGTGAACATGGTGCCTTCGGCAGCGAGTTTATCTAGATTGGGTGTTTTTACAATAGGATGCCCCATCGCGCCAATAGTATCACGGCGGTGTTCATCTGAAATGATAACAAGAATGTTTTTACGTTTGCCCGTGATGGGGTCGATGAAACTATGCATATGTTTTCCTGTTGTAATGCGTGCTTTGATGCCCACTATGATAATTCATTACTCTATCGCATCGCCTTTTATTGGCAAGCGTCAGTCTTCATGGCATGATCTTTTCTGAAGAATATAAATTATGGATGCCATGCGTGATGACCATCTTTGAGAAACCTTTCACCCAACAAGAAGCTATTCCAGCCGACGGTATTGAGCGCGCAATTGAGATCATGAATACAGGTCGGTTGCATCGTTATAACCTTGCCGAAGGTGAAGAAAGCGAAGCAAGTCTACTTGAAAAAGAATTTGCCACTTATCAAGGCATTGATTTCTGTCTTGCCTGCACGTCTGGTGGGTATGCTATTGCAATGGCATTGCGCGTGGTTGGGGTGAAGCCTGGCGATCTTGTATTGGCTAATGCTTATACATTGGCCCCGGTGCCTGGCGCTATTCATAATGTGGGCGCTTCGCCAGTTTTGATTGAAATTGATGAAAATTACCACATTGATTGTGAAGATTTGGCGGAAAAGGCAGCATTATCTGGGGCGAAAGTATTATTACTGTCACATATGCGCGGCCATATTGCAGATATGGATCGTATCACAAAGATTTGTGATGAACATAACATTACGCTGGTTGAAGATTGTGCCCATACAATGGGAGCATCTTGGCGTGGCGTGAAGTCTGGTAATTTTGGAAAAGTAGCTGCGTTTTCAACGCAAACGTATAAGCACATGAATTCGGGGGAAGGTGGGTTCCTTACCACCAATGATCCAGAAATTGCTGCGCGTGCAGTAGTGTCTTCAGGGTCATATATGTTGTATGGGCGACATGGTGCAATACCTGATGAAGATGTGTTTCAAGAAGTCAGATTGGAGTCGCCAAATTATTCTGGCCGAATGGACCATCTTCGGGCTGCTATACTGCGCGCGCAATTGCCCAATCTTGATGAGAACGTCATGCGTTGGAACACGCTTTACGACCATTTACATGCGCGGTTTTCGAAAATGGCGGGGGTCGTCATTCCAGCGCGAATGCAAGATGAATTTTACGTGGGATCATCCATACAATTTCGTGCAGAAAAATTAAACCGTGATCAAATACCAACATTTTTGAAGGCATGTGCATCCCGCGGTGTTGAATTGAAATGGTTTGGTGAAGATGAACCCAAAGCGTTTACCAGCAGATATGATAGCTGGATTTATATCAAAGATATTCCGCATCTGCCAAAGACATTAGACGTACTTTCAACAACATTAGATATGCGCGTTCCGCTGACTTTTGATGAAAAAGACTGCGCTTTGATCGCTGATATTATCGAAAATGAATTAAGTAAATGCTGATCTACGCGTTTACTGGAGGATGAAATGTTAGCAGAAGAACTTATCAACCTTGATGATTATCCTATTCATAAAACAGGTGCTGCTCGTGATGCTGTTATTGCGCATGTTCGGTCAGAATTGGCACAAGACGGATGTGCGGTTTTAAAGAATTTTTTAACCCCTGATGCAATTGATCTTATTACAGCTGAAGCTGATGCTGTCCATCATCATGCTCATCGCAGCTTTAACCGAACAAACGCATATTTCACACAGGATGATGAAAACCTGCCAAAAGATGACCCAAGGCGGCGCTTCTTTGACCGTTCTAATGCATTTATCCCTGCCGATCACTTTCAGAAAGATGGCCCCCTTCGGTGCATTCATGATTTTCCTGCTTTTGATCCATTTGTGAAAGATTGTCTAGAAGAAGAAAATTTTTATCGCTATGCCGATCCGTTGGCTGATGTGATTGTGAACATGGCCGAAGAAGGGCAAGGATTTCCGTGGCATTTTGATACAAATAATTTCACCATTACGCTTGCCATTCAAAATGCTGAAGAAGGTGGTGCGTTTGAATATGCCCCGTCAATTCGCAAAGATGGTGAGAATTTTGATGCTGTTCAAGATGTGCTTGATGGTGTTTCGGATAATGTTGTGTCGATAGCGTTAGAGCCAGGTGATTTGCAACTGTTCCGCGGTAGATATTCGCTACATCGTGTGGCGCCGTTGATGGGACAATCTAGGCGATATGTCGCAATATTTTCTTATGTCGAAGAACCTAATATGGTTGGCGCGCCAGAACGAACAAAACAACTTTATGGACGTGTCTTGCCCATCCATTTAGAACGTGCAGGCTTAAGAGCAGATAATTACATTGATTGACAGCTCATTTCGCATTAAGCGAGGTGGACTTATAAAAATGAGGAGGAAGCAATGTCTTCATCTATTCCATCACATATGCATGCAGTTTATCTGACTGGTCATGGCGGTATTGAAAAACTGGTCTACAAAACGAATGTGCCAGTGCCGAGCATTGCTGATGATGAAGTGTTGATCCGTGTTCGTGCAGCCGGGGTAAATAATACCGATATCAATACACGTATTGGGTGGTATTCCAAGTCAGTTACTGACGACACTAATGCTGGTGGTGCAGACGGTATTGACGATGTTAATGCTGATGATGCGAGCTGGTCAGGTAAGCCGTTATTATTTCCCCGTATCCAAGGTGCGGATGTTTCTGGTCATATTGTTGCAGTGGGTCGTGATGTTGATCCAGCACGTATTGGTGAACGTGTGCTTGTGCGAACAATGATGCAGGATCCAAAAACATCTGATCATTTCTTTTGCTGGACGATGGGTTCTGAATGTGATGGCGGCTTTGCACAATATAATAAGAGCCGCTCGAGTGAAGTATTTGCGATTGATAGTGACTGGACTGATGAAGAGCTTGCATCAATCCCATGTGCGTATTCAACCGCAGAAAACATGCTCCACCGTGTAGGACTTGGTGCAGAACGTGTACTGATCACTGGTGCGTCTGGCGGTGTTGGGGCCGCGGCCGTGCAATTGGCAAAACGCCGCGGTGCCGAAGTTATTGCGCAAGTAGGTGCCGGCAAGGAAGAGGCAGTTAAGGCAGCCGGCGCAAGTCATATTATAGACCGCAATGATAATGTGGCAGATGTACTTGGGCATGATGCCGTTGATGTTGTGGTTGATTTGGTGGCAGGACCTTCATGGCCTAATTTATTAGACGTGTTGCGGCGAGGGGGGCGTTATATCACTGCTGGCGCGATTGCAGGACCAATAGTGGAATTGGATGTGCGTACACTTTATCTAAAAGACCTGACATTGATGGGGTCGACATTCCAGGACAAAGTCTGTTTTGAAAACCTGATCAGCTATATCGAAAAAAATGAAATTAAGCCAATGGTAGCAGCAACATTCCCGCTTTCAGAAATTGGTGCTGCACAGGAAATGTTTCTTGCAAAAAACTTTGTTGGGAAGATTGTGCTGACAATTCCAGAAGATGAAAACACAGCATCATGAAAATGATTGGTGTTGATATTTATGATCTCCATCTATCATATACAGGTCGCACTATTTATGCTTGGGCTGGCTAGACTGGGCTGGCTAGACTGGGCTGGGTGTAACGCCCTGTATGGACGTATTGGGGCAACCTGTGGCAAGCTATAGCTAAAATAACATAAAACGAGTGAGGTGTGCGCAATGGCCATCTTTAATATGGGTTCCATCAATATTGACCATATCTATGTGATGCCACATTTGGTGATGCCTGGTGAAACGCTCGCAGCTACAGATTATAAGGCGGCACTTGGGGGCAAAGGTGCGAACCAATCTATTGCCGCGGCGCGTGCTGGCGGTGTTGTTCACCATGGCGGAATGATAAATATTGGTGATGAAGATTGGCTTGATTCACTTGCAGAAGCAGGTGTTGATATACAACATATCATTAGAGATGATACCATCCCAACTGGACATGCCATTGTCGCAGTTGATGGCGTGAAAGGTGAAAACCAGATTATCCTAAGCCCTTGCGCTAATGATGCTATTCCCGAAGATTTGGTTGGATCGTTGTTGGAAGAAGCGCAAGAAGGTGACTGGGCCTTAGCGCAAAATGAAACCAATCAAACTGTAACCTTTCTTAAAGCCGCCAAGCAAAAGGGGCTATCGATTTGTTATGCTGCGGCTCCATTTGTTGCAGATACTACAGCATCTTTACTGCCTATCGTAGACTTGCTGGTGGTGAATGAATTGGAGGCGGCAGCCTTATCAGATTACCTTGATGGACCGATTGATGTGCCGCATTTGATCATCACTAAAGGTGCTGATGGTGCTGATTACATCCATGATGATAGTTGTGTTCATACGCCTGCGGTGAAAGCAAAAGCAGTAGACACAACAGGAGCAGGGGATACATATCTTGGCTATGTGCTTGCTGGACTTGACCAAGATATGACAATGATTGAGGCCATGGAACAGGCTGCAAAAGCGGCAGCATTTCAGGTGGCCCGTCATGGTGCAAGCGATGCTATACCTATGGCTGAAGATTTGGATTAACCCAATTTTAGAGAAAATATCGTGGAACCTCAAAAAATAATAATTGATACAGACCCTGGCATTGATGATGCAATGGCCATCCATTACGCCTTTGCACATCCGGATCTAGAAGTCTTGGCGCTTACAACAGTATTTGGAAATGTTTGGGTTGAGCAGGCTACTCGCAATGCTCTTTTTCTTGCTGAACAAGCACGCTACCAAACGATTGTGGCCGAAGGCGCGGCACGCCCATTAGTCATGGCACCAAATCAGCCATCTCACTATGTCCATGGTGTTGAAGGGCTTGGTGATATGGCAGCACCTACCCCTAACGGTCAGGCTGATGCGCGGCCAGCACATGTGCTAATTTCTGAACTTTGCCGGCAATATCCAGGTGAAGTGGTGTTATGTCCAGTAGGCCCGTTAACTAATATCGCGAAATTGTTGGACTATGACCCTGAAATTACATCATTTGTGAAAAAGGTTGTGATAATGGGTGGGGCGGTCTTTCACAAAGGTAATGTGACACCTTTTGCGGAAGCCAATATTTGGAATGATCCACATGCGGCAGATGCAGTCTTTGCGGCGGATTGGCACGTGGAAATGATTGGTCTTGATATCACATCCAACATTACCTGTAATGAACATGATTTTGCAGCATTAAGCACAACATCCCCCATTGTAGGAACTTTCCTACATGAAATTTCTGTTTTTTATATTAAGTTTTACGAAACGGTAATTGGTGAACTTGTGTGTTTAATGCATGATCCAACTGCTGTGATAGCTATTACTAATCCTGACTTTATTGAGTATCAGGATATTCCTCTTGAAGTGATGACAGAAGGTGAGGCTATTGGACAGACAAAACAGTCATCTAAACCATCACGCCGTCCGGTTAAAGTCGCTGTTACGGCAAATATTGACGCAGTAAAGAAGACATATCTAGACATTTGCGCGGATAGTGACACAATTATATCAAGTAGATAAATATAGGCCCTAGTTTTAGTTTAGTATGTTTTAAAACATTGAGGTTTTGTGACTGCAATTTAAGACGGTGATTCGTATAATGAACGTTCAAACTGTTGATTTTAAATCAGAAAATGCAAGCACTATGCTTGCAGACTCCCTACGTGAAACTGGCTTTGCGGTGCTTGCTAACCACCCCATTAATGCAGATAGAATCACAGAAGCCTATGCGGCGTGGTCTGGGTTTTTTGCAGATGATAGTAAGCATGACTGGCTGCGCGACCCTGAAAACCAAGATGGGTTTTTTCCGTTTAAGTCTGAAAATGCCAAAGATGCGCCTAAAAAAGATTTGAAAGAATTTTACCATGTGTATTCATGGGGCCGTGTGCCCGATGATATAAGCATGCTAACGCGGGCGATGTACCAAGACTTGGTCGATTTAGGGCAAGTTTTGTTGGGGTGGCTTGATGACCATACACCTCAGGATGTTAAGGCAAATATGACCTGCTCGCTTGCTAGCATGATGGACGAAAGCGCGCAAAGTCTGTTCCGCATTTTGCATTACCCACCTGTCACTGATGATGCAGAGGCTGATGCTATTCGTGCAGCTGCACATGAAGATATTAATTTGATCACATTATTACTTGCGGGCTCTCGACCTGGATTGCAAGCCATGGACACGGCTGGGCAGTGGCATGATGTGAGCTGTGACCCGGGGATGATTACAATTAATGCAGGCGACATGTTAACGCTTGCAACAGATGGATATTATCCCTCCACCACGCACCGTGTTGTTAATCCGGATGCAGGTGATGGGGTGAATGTATCAAGATATTCAATGCCGATGTTTTTACACCCACGAAAAGACGCGCCATTAAAACCAAATTTCACAGCTGATATGTTCTTGCAGCAACGTCTCAAGGAAATCGGTCTGAAATAAATTAATCATAATATTAGGAGATGATCATGATGAAATTAAAGATCTTTCTGACAACCCTTATCGGGGCTGTCATGATGGCGGCAGGTGCTTCTGCAGCCGACATCAAGCCTGCTGTCATTTATGACATGGGCGGTAAGTTTGATAAATCCTTCAACGAAGGTGTCTGGAATGGTGTTAAAAAATTCACCGAAGAAACAGGCATTGAAGTGATGGAATTTGAAGTTACTAATGAAACACAGCGTGAGCAGGCTATGCGCCGTATGGCTGAACGCGGTGCGACTATTGTTCTTGGTGTCGGATTTGCCCAGGCAGATGCGATTTCAAAAGTGGCTGCAGAATACCCAGATGTTCAGTTCTCAATCATTGATGTGGGTTGGTTGGATGCACCAAACCTGCGCCAGTATGTGTTTAAAGAACATGAAGGTTCATATCTTGTGGGCGTTGCAGCTGCCCATGCTTCAGCAACAGGTAAAGTTGGGTTTGTTGGCGGTATGGATATTCCGCTTATCCGCAAGTTTGCATGTGGTTATGTTGGCGGCGTGAAGTCTGTTAATGCATCGGCTGATGTTTACCAGAACATGACAGGCACAACACCAACTGCGTGGAATGACCCTGCCAAAGGTGCTGAATTAACGAAGTCACAAATTGATCGTGGTGCAGATGTTGTTTACCACGCTGCTGGTGGTACTGGCATGGGTGTAATTCAAGCCGCTGCCGATGCTGGTAAGCTTGCGATTGGCGTGGATTCAAACCAGAACGGTATTGCACCAGGTTCAGTCTTAACATCAATGCTTAAGCGCGTTGACGTTGCAGCTTATGAAACATTCACTGATGCGAAAAACGGTAACTTCAGTTCAGGCATTAAGGTGCTTGGTATTGCTGAAGGCGGTGTTGACTGGGCACAGGATGAAAACAACGCGTCACTGATCAGCGCTGATATTAAGTCAGCAGTTGAGCAGGCACGTGCTGACATCGTGTCTGGCAAAGTGACTGTCCATAACTATGAAAGCGATTCAAACTGCCCTTACTAATGGCAGTGTCCTTTCAATCAGTATGGATTTCAGATGTCTGATTTAAAGCATAGTTCAGAAGGCGGCGTTCAGTCGCCTTCTGTTTCTTCTCCTCATGCGATCGTGCTTGAGGGTATCTCAAAGATTTTTGGTGCGGTCAAAGCGAATGATGACGTTTCGATCAATGTAAAGCACGGCCATATTCATGGTATTGTCGGTGAGAATGGTGCGGGTAAATCCACACTAGTTTCTATATTATACGGTTTTTATCAAGCTGATAGCGGTGCCATGATGATTGATGGTACGCAGATCGCTATTACCACAACAGCTGATGCAATTGCTGCTGGCATTGGGATGGTACATCAACATTTCATGTTAGTGCCTACATTCAGTGTGTTGGAAAATATCATGCTTGGCCATGAAGCGAAGCATGGATCAAAACATTTAAATGATGCTAAAAATAAAGCACGTATCCATCTTAATGAACTTGCTCAAACCTATGGACTTGAGGTTGATCTTGACGCCATTGTAGGTGATCTTTCGGTTGGCTTGCAGCAGCGGGTTGAGATTTTGAAAGCACTGTATCGTGGTGCAAATATCTTAATATTAGATGAACCTACTGGCGTGTTAACTCCGCAAGAGACTGACCAACTTTTTGCTATTCTTGCAACCTTGCGCAACCAAGGTGTTACCGTATTACTGATTACGCATAAGCTGCGTGAAATTATGGCCATTACTGATGATGTGTCTGTTATGCGAAGCGGTAGAATGGTGGCACATCTTGAAACAGCATCAACGTCACCTGAAGCAATTGCTGAGTTGATGGTGGGCCGCAAAGTATTAGTTAATGCTAATTATCATGATGCTACACCAGGTGATGTTCGTCTATCTGTTCGCGGCGTCAGCCTGACAGCAGCGTCTGGCGCACCATTATTGCGCGAGCTAAATTTTGATGTAAAAGCTGGTGAGATTCTGGGTGTTGCAGGTGTGTCTGGAAATGGCCAGTCAGAATTATTAGAGGTGTTATCTGGTATTACGCCGCCTAGTCAAGGAATGATCAAGATTGGTGATACATCAATCAACAGTGAGACGTCATTAACGCCGTTAGACGTCAAAGACCTTGGCGTGGCGCATGTGCCAGAAGACCGTCACGCCATGGGGATGATCTTACCTTTCAGCGCGGCAGAGAGTGCCATTTTAGGATATGAGCGACATCCTGAATTGGGTGATGGTATATGGTTTAGCCCCGATAAATTAAATATGCATTGTTCAAATTTGATGGATGACTTCGACGTGCGTCCAGCAGATCCTAGCTTGAAAAGCAGCTTGTTTTCAGGCGGTAATCAACAAAAGCTTGTGCTGGCACGCGAGATGTCTGCTGCACCAGCAATCCTATTGGTTGGCCAGCCTACACGCGGTGTCGATATTGGCGCCATTGAATTTATTCACCAGCAATTGATTGATATGCGTGACCAAGGTTGTGCCATCATACTTATTTCAGTTGAGCTGGATGAAATTTTAAGCTTGTCGGACCGCATCATGGTAATGAATGCAGGGCAATCGATGGGCATTGTTAATAAACATGATGCAGATGCGCAGTCCATTGGCTTGCTGATGGCGGGTGTGTCTTGATGAGAATTTTATAATGTCTACAACACTACCACGATGGATTGATATCGGCTTATTACCAATACTTAATATTCTGGCGGCATTTATTGTTTCCGGCATCATTATTGCCATGATTGGTGAAAATCCATTTACCGCGATGTCCGTTATGATGAAGGGTGCTTTCGTTTATAAGGGTGCATTAGGTTATACCTTGTATTATGCGACTAACTTTATCTTCACAGGGCTTGCGGTGGCGGTGGCTTTTCACGCTATGCTTTTTAATATTGGTGGTGAAGGTCAAGCCATGATGGGCGGCTTGGGTATCGGGTTGCTGGTGATCGCCCTTGATAGCATGTTGCCCCCATTTGTGTTG
>CBFIAO010000050.1:0-14351 GCA_965660595.1 Puniceispirillales bacterium (SeqCode)
ATCGGCCCATTGATTGATGAACAAGGTCTTGAAAAGGTTGATCGTCACGTCAAGAACGCCATGGACATGGGGGCAGAAGCCACCACTGGCGGCAACAAACATGCCCTTGGTCATACGTTTTTTGAACCAACCGTGCTGACGGGCATGACCACCGATATGCAAATCTTCAGCGAAGAAACCTTTGGCCCGGTGGCCCCGCTCTTCAAGTTTGAAACTGAAGAAGAAGTTATCGCCATGGCGAATGACACCATCTTCGGGCTGGCTGGGTATTTCTTTGCCAAGGATGCAGCACGTGTGTGGCGCGTGGCTGAGGCATTGGAATACGGTATCGTATCGATTAACACTGGCATCTTCTCAAACGAAGTTGGGCCGTTTGGCGGGTTTAAACAATCTGGTATCGGCCGCGAAGGCTCACAATACGGGATTGATGAATACCTCGAACTTAAATATGTCTGTCTAGGTGAAGTCTAAGCCCGAAGCCTAAGCCCGAAGTCTAAGTCTGGAGCCTAAACGGTGAAGCTAAAGTGATATCGCTAAAGCTTCATTAGACATTAGTAATATTAAATATAAAGGCGGCATCAACAGCCGCCTTTTTTATTTAACACACTCTCCCATAAATCAGTCTAGTGACTCATTTACAGTTCAGGACCATTATCACCCCAATCGCTTGATAAGTGCTGAGGTATCACAGCGGCCATCACCTTGGGCAGACAGCTCTTTATAAAAGGCCAGCACCTGTTCGGTGATCGGTATTGGCGCACCGTTACTGGCTGCTTCAGCCATACAAATCTCTAAATCTTTGATCATCCAATCTAGCGCAAAACCAAAGTCAAATTCACCCGCTACCATGGTTTTGCCGCGGTTCACCATTTGCCAACTTTGCGCAGCCCCGCCAGAAATCGTGGTCAGCACCGCATCCATATCAAGCCCTGCCGTCTTGCCGAAATTGAGCGCTTCTGATAACCCCTGCACCAAGCCTGCAATGCAAATTTGGTTGACCATTTTTGCTTGTTGCCCTGCACCTGCACCCCCGATCAACGTGACTGTTTTGCCATACGCACGGATGACCGGCTCCACCTTGGCGAAGACCTCTGCATCACCGCCACACATCACGGTCAAGACACCGTTTTCCGCCCCGGCCTGCCCACCGGATACAGGGGCATCAATAAACCCAATGCCTTGGGCCGCTGCCGCCGCGTTTAATTCCAGCGCCACGTCAGCAGATGCGGTGGTGTTATCAACAAAAATAGCGCCACCCTCCATCACGCTGAATGCGCCATCTGTGCCAGTTGTCACAGCGCGCAAATCATCATCTGCACCCACGCACGCAAAAACAATATCACACCCTGCCGCTGCTTCGGCAGGGGTTCTGCCCATCGCACCGCCGTGTTCTGCCACCCATGCTTCCGCCTTTGCCGCGGTGCGGTTATACACGGTCACTTCATGGCCTTTTGCCTTGAGGTGCCCAGCCATGGGGTAACCCATGACGCCTAAACCAAGAAATGCCACTTTTGCCATGATGCTCGTCCTTTTTTAATGCATTACGCTATATCTTATTCTGCATGTGTACCACGTCATTTCAACCGCAATCCCATAAAATATAGCCAAAGTCCTTAGTGGTCATGGCCGATCAATTTTGCTAAGTTAAGTTGTTATTTTATTGCAAAGGATTTCAAATGACCGCGCCTTATGAAATTGACATCATGATCCCAGAGAGTGAAATTACAGCCCGCGTCAATGAATTGGCCCGCGACATAAATCGCCATTATACGTCTTCAAAAAAACTTGTGGTTATCGGCCTGCTGCGCGGCAGCTTCATGTTCATCGCAGACCTTGTGCGCCGCCTTGACTTGCCAGTTGAAGTCGATTTTATGACCGTCTCTAGCTATGGCAGCGGCATGACATCATCCCGCGAAGTGCGTATTTTGAAAGACTTAGATGGCGAAGTTGAAAATATTGATGTGCTCGTCGCTGAAGACATTATTGATACAGGCCATACCTTATCTCAAGTCCTAGATATTCTTAATACCCGCCAGCCTAAATCACTCGAAGTATGCTGCCTCTTGAATAAGCCGTCACGCCGCGAAGTAGATATTAACGTTAAGTGGACAGGCTTCGATATCCCCGATGAATTTGTCGTGGGCTATGGTATTGATTATGCTCAGAACAACCGTAATTTGCCGCATATTGGTAAAGTCCGATTGGACAACTCTGCCTAATTTAGGTTTCTTATAAAATCAGCATATATAATTCATAAAAAGGGCCGCTTTCGCGACCCTCAATTACTGTTTATTTATATTATGATTAACGCATAAGTCGATCGTGAAAAGGATAGCGGGTCAGGTTTTCAAACCCGTCTTCAGTGACCAGTACTTGATCTTCAAGCTTGATGGAGAAGTCACCACCTTCACGGCTGACCAAGGCTTCTACGCATAGAACCATGCCCGGCTCAAGCACAGCTTCAAAAGCACCTTCAACATATTTATCTGGATAAGCGATCAACGGCCATTCATCACACAAGCCCACACCATGAAAACGGCATGAATATTTCTGCTTGTTATAAATTTCTGGCAGCTGATGCCCACCAAAGGTCAACTCATGGAACGATACTCCGGGCTTCATCAACTGCATATTTGTTTGGATATGCTCATAGGCCAGCATGTAATCCTCGACCATGTCATCGGTTGGGTCACCATCGCCCAAGAACCATGTGCGTGAGATGTCAGAACAGATACCATAACAGCCGATTAAATCAGTATCAAAAGCCAGAATTTCATTATTCTGGACGATACGAGGGCCACATTCCTGGAACCATGGATTGGTGCGAGGGCCAGATGCAAGCAAGCGTGTTTCGATCCACTCACCACCACGTTCAATATTGGCAGCGTGCAGCACTGCCCAGATGGCGTCTTCGCTCATGCCGGGTTTTGCCGCTTTTTCCATTGCTAACACGGATTGTTCACATGCATACATGCCGCATCGCATTGCCAGAATTTCATCAGGGCCTTTGATAACGCGGGCATGCTCCATGACCACTTCACCTTCTTCCACTTCAAGGCCATTTGCCTCTAATGCGCGCAAGCCAGATACCATGATCTTATCAACAGCAATTTTCTTATTATCACCAATATGCTCACGCAGCAGGCTCGCAATTTCAGCCCCAAACATTTTGGAGGCGTCTTCTGTACGGTCACCTGTTGCGAAATAAAACATTGATGCGCCTGAACGAGACTCACGCACCAGTGGGTTATGGTCTGCAAGGAAAGGTGAGTTTTTATAATCCCAAAGAATCATATATCCGTTTGCCATCACCAAACATGCGCGGAACGGGTTATGAGTGTTCCATAGCTGCATATTAGTAGAATCTGTAGCGTAGCGAATATTTAGTGGGTCAAACAACAAAGCGCCTGCGTAATCATGCTTTGCCAACTGATCAACGATACGTTGCAACCGATACGCGCGCATTTCTTGAAGATTTGGCGGGGTTAGGCCAGCGTCAGCCCATTCATCAAACGCCAATGCGGTTGGGCCAATTTCAACACGATCATTATCACGTGGTGATCCATCTGGCATCAGTGCCGGTGTTGCGTTCTTTTTACCTGGATCAATTTTTCTTGTATCACGTACATGTGGGGCATTCATTGCTAGACTCTCCCTCTCATCCATCTTGTTTTAAAACTAGAATATAAAATTCAAGGTAGTGCAATTAGAAAATGTCTTTCTTCATGACTGCCCTAGTCGATTAATACCGTGTCCACATGAGATGCCTTTTCTAAGGTTCGATGCACCGGACACTTATTAGCTATGCCTGTTAGGAAGGCTCTTTGCTCTTCATCAAGCGGACCTTCAAGTATCAGCTCTCGTGTAAAGTAATCTTCCTTTGTTGCACCTTCACCTTCAACGCGGTGTCGAACAACCACTTTACAACTTTCAAGGGGCCATTGTTTACGTTCAGCCACCATTCGTATGGTAATTGCTGTGCACGCACCTAACCCAGCTTTAAGAAAGTCATAGGGAGCTGGTCCCGAATCACGCCCACCAGGAAAGTCTTCGGGCTCATCTGCTCTCAATCGGTGCACACCAACGCTTATATCATGGGCCAGCACAGATTCTGGCGATGACTGCACCATCAATGCACCATCATCAGCGCCTGAAACTTCTACACCCTCACCAAGACTACGTGCCGCCCATCCGGAAATTATTTTTGCCGCAAACGCACTATCTTCACGTTTGCTCAATAAATGGTCTGCATGATGAAGCGAAACAAATGACTTTGGATGTTTTGCAACCTCAAATATCTTGGCTGCATTTTCTATGCCAACAATGTTATCTACAGGTGAATGCAACACCAACAAATCAACTTTCAATCCTGCAATAGTGGTTGGGGCGTCATGCGCCAACAAATCTTCCACAAACACTTTGCCAACCACAATTGGTCTGCCGCCAATATTCACTTCTGCAGCACCATCACGCGAAATTTCATCCAGTTGGTCTTTAAATAAGTGTTGAACATGTTTGGGGTCTGCCGGTGCGCCAATCGTTGCCACCCCTTTCACTGATGGAATTGAGGGCGCGGCGGCAAGGACAGCTGCACCGCCTAAACTATGACCTACCAACAATCCAGGTGCGGATTGGTTTGCCTCTAGCCATGCTGCTGCCGTTGCAATATCGCCTATATTAGAGGTGAAGCTCGTATCTTTAAAACTACCCTCAGACTTACCAAGGCCAGTAAAATCTAGCCGCAACACGCCAATACCTTCCATGGCCATGTCTTGTGCAATTCGTGCCGCTGCCAAAATATCTTTGGAGCAAGTGAAACAATGCGCAAATATCGCCCAACCGCGCGGTTTAGCTGCAGGGTAGTCAAGACGCGCGGATAAGGCATGTCCCATGCGATTTGTTAGAATTAAATCTTCACTCTTTGGCATGATCTATTCCTTAAGATTGAATTATTCCATGATGATGTCATGTAATAATAAATTTTGCATTAACAGCTTCACCTTTTGCAAAGCTTTTGGCACAATTTCAAAACGTTTTTTTAATGAGGATCATCATGCCGCAACTTATTGCACTCAATGCATCCAACGAACATATAGCTCTTACTTGGGATGATAACAGCATATCTGCATTTCCGCATTTTTGGTTGCGTGACCATGCCCAAGATGATGGCAGTTGGGATCATAGATCCCATCAACGCGAATTCTTTACCGCGGCTGCAAGCTTATCCATTGTTCCAGAAAACCCACATATTAGTGATGACGGTACTCATCTCACGCTCAAATGGCCTGATCAGCCAGCACCAATCCACTATTCATCTGATTTTCTTTACCAATTTGTAGATGAAGACCATCGTATCAATACTCCACTCCGGACATGGGATAAATCCAGCATTGATGAAGAAACATTAAATATTGATTGGAACAGCATCACGCATAACAATGAACTTTCTCCAACTGGTATCAATCAATTGGTAAAAACTATTCATGACCTTGGCTTTGCGGTGCTCAGTAATGTGCCCACCAATATGGACAGTGTAAATGCTGTGGCTAAAAGTTTTGGTTATGTTCGGGAAACTATTTTTGGGGGACTCTGGCAATTTGCGGCCAATGAAGGCATGGATGATAGCGCATACACCCCCAAAGAACTGCGACCACATACGGATGGCACTTACAGCCATGATGCACCAGGTCTTCAAATGCTATTGTGTTGCAACTATAATGCTGAAGGTGGCGATTCAATTATGGTAGATGGTTTTGCGTTGCATGATTGGATGCGCGCAAACCACCCTGAAGAAGCTAATACTTTAGCTGAGGTAAGCATTCCTGGTCAGTACATTGGTGACGGCACCATGCTTAAAGCTGAACGTCCACCTTTTCGATATGGGCTTGATGGCAATATTCGCCAAGTAACATTTAATAACTATGACCGCGCACCATTCCGTCTTAGTGATGAAAAGATGGCAGCCTTATACAAAGCTATCAAAATCTTTGACACGATGGCCAATGATCAGCGAATGCAGTGGCGGCAAATTCTAAAGCCTGGGCAAATGTTAGTATTTGATAATTGGCGTATTCTTCATGGCCGTGCAGCGTTCAAAGGGGAACGGGAAATGGCCGGCTGCTATGTTAATCGTGAAGACTATGAAAGCAAGTTACGTCAACTCGGTTTGATCAGCTAACGATCTACATATGCACAACAAAAAGCCCACCAATATCTATTGGTGGGCTTTTACTTTTTGATAAAAAAACTGATTAGAAGTTCAGTGAAATATCACGATGCTTTGCGAGACAGCCTGAAATTGAAGTCGCTTGTTCATCAGTCAGACGCGATTGCTGACGAAGACCAATAGTGTCTCTAATCTCAGCCTCATACGCTTTCAGTTGAGGCAGTATTGCCGTAACTGAAGCTTTACGTGCACGTATATCGTCTTCCATTAAACCAATAGCTTTATCGATAGACTTAAGTGCTTTCTTCGGCTTTTCCTTCCGCTTACGCAGCGCTTTCTTTGCCTTAGAAAGTGATGACACAATTTTATTTGAACCTGGCACAGAAGTCATTATTGCAGCAGCATCACTGATGGCATCACGTGCAGCGTCGAATGGCCCATCTTCACCAGGTATTGCATCACGCAATGCGCGAACGTTTGGCAACATAGCTTCAAGCGTGTCAGCAGCTTCAAGAATGGCAATAGTTTCAGTAAGGTCATTATAAGCATCATCGACAGACTTACGATACGTACGCTGCGCTTTCTTTAATGCTGTTTGGTATACCTTGAAGTCTTTATTAACAGCTTTCCAATCACTTGGAATTTGTGCCGTTAATTCTTCTACTTCTGCCTTAAGCTTATCCATCTGGGCATTAATACTGTCGAGCTTGCTACCTTCTGCCATGCCGCGACTTTCTTTTTTCAACGTTTCAATCTGGCGATTTTTACGACGAATATCACGCTCCAACATGCGAACAACACTATGGACTGGACGATATGAAATTGAAGCCTCAGCCAAGTCAGCTTCTGCATTTCGGATATCTGAAACCATCATTGGCAAGTTTGCAACTATCTCACCTGAGCCTTTAACATTTCGGCGAAGTTCTGCTGGAAGTTTATTAAGATCTAGGCTTAACACTTCATTTGCAGCACGCTCAAAACGGTCTTTCTCCTCAACATAGTAATCAAAGAGATAATTCTCAAGACAAGCCTGCAGACGCGGGTTTTTTGGTGGCGGTGCAGTTTCAGACGTCAAGTATGTGCGTACAGGTAAGTAATTTACCAATGATGGATAGAAACCAACAATTGCAAGCCCAAGCAACTGAAGAGCAATGAATGGCACAACACCTTTATAGATATCAATTGTTTTAACTACACTGGATGCAACCCCGCGCAAATAGAAGAGCGCAAAGCCAAATGGCGGTGTGAGGAATGATGTCTGAATGTTCAAACCAATCATCACGCCAAGCCATACTGCCGTCACGTTTGCAGTCGGATCAGCCAGTAGAATTGGTGAAACAATCGGCACAACAACAACTGCAATTTCAATGAAGTCCAAGAAGAACCCAAGCAGGAAGATGACCAACATCACCACAATAAACTGTGACCAGAACCCACCAGGTAGGCCAGTAAGGAAATGCTTTACCATTTCTTCACCGCCAAAAGCGCGGAAGGCTGCTGTTAACATTGCAGCACCAAGTAAAATAATAAAGACCATTGACGTCGTTTTGGCACTTTCAACCATAACACTATTCAGCGTGTCTTCAATTTTAAGCGTGCGCCAACCAGACCATACAACTGATGAAACAAAACCAATCACACCAACCAAAGCAAGCATGATGCCAAATATATCCATTCCAGTTTCAATTTTACGAATATTCAGCGAGAAAATATTCAGCAAAACACCAATGAAAACCAAGGATATAATAGCTAAAATCGCTGGGTAAAAAGCGTCTTTTTCACCTTCACGCAATCGGTATCCAGCCATAATAGTTGCACCAATCGCACCAATCGCACCAGCTTGGTTTACTGTTGCGATACCTGCGATGATAGATCCCAGCACAACAAAGATGAGCACGAGTGGCGGCACCAATGACAATACAACCTTTGTCATAAATGCACGTTCCAGCAACTTACCATCATACGGGACAGCTGGAGCTGTTGAGGGGCGAAGCAGTGCTGAAATTAAAATATAGGCCATATATAGGCCGACCAAGACTAAGCCTGGAATAAATGCGCCAAGGAACATGTCACCCGCTGATGTGGATACAAT
The DNA here is from genome assembly GCA_965660595.1 of Puniceispirillales bacterium (SeqCode). GTDB lineage: Bacteria > Pseudomonadota > Alphaproteobacteria > Puniceispirillales > UBA1172 > JAGWAQ01. Next base: position 8,259 of record CBFIAO010000050.1, read on the forward strand.
ATCAAGGCTAGACGGCATGGAAAATTCACCCGTCGCTTCTTTATAAAGAGACTTTCGTTCAGATGCCGCTTGGTCAGCAGCACTAGCCAATTGATCAGCGAGAATAATCAATACAATTGAAGGCGGAATTATTTGACCTAACGTACCCGATGCACAAATTGTTCCTGTGGCCAATGATTTAGAATAATTATTCCGCAACATTGCCGGAAGTGAAATCAACCCCATGGCAACCACAGTGGCGCCAACAATACCTGTAGTGGCAGCCAACAGAGCTCCCACAAACACAACTGAGATGCCCAAACCACCCGGAATTGGTCCAAATAGTTGCGCCATGGTTACCAACAGATCTTCGGCAATTCGTGATCGCTGAAGCATAATACCCATGAAAATAAACAATGGAATCGCGATAAGCGTGTCACGCTCAACTTCCCAATAAATACCCCTGAAGTTTGTCACACCTGCGGTCAGCCATTCAATGGGACCATCTTGAGTAAAATATGCCCCACTATCACTGGCAAAGAAATACCCGCTTAGACCTGCGAGGGTAATGGTAATAATCGCAGCACCAGGCAAAGCAAAGGCAACAGGAAACCCTGAACCAAGGGCATACATCATAATAAGGAATAGTAATGCTAGAAAAAAGAGTTCCATTGTTTACGCCTCTTTTTCAGTAGAAGGTGTGATGTCATCATTCATCACAGACAACGCTTTGAAAAAATAACTGGTGAATTGCAATATCATTGACAGGGCAAAGACCACGAGAAATGCCGCCATTAAATATTTAACATACATACCAAAACCCGACATTGATGTTTCAAAGTTTAACATAGGGCTATTGATCAGGCTGGATTTGCCAGACAAACCTAACAAAAGAATAACCCACGCAAGCGGCATGCCAAATGCAACGCTACCTGTTGCGTTCACCCAAGCTTGTGTTTTTTTCTGAAAACTTGCGAAGATAACATCAACACGCACGTGGCCTTCTTCTTTCAGCGTATATGCACTTGCGAACAAGAACAAAGCTGCATACCAAAAACGCACCAAATCACCCATGAATGTTTGTTCATACGCAAAGATAAACCTGGCCAGAACGATTAACAGTTCGGCCACAACAACCAATGTAATCAACCAAACAACAGACACAGATTTATCGCGCATAGCAATAAATACGGCCAATATCATTAGTGGAATATGAATAAATTTACCGCGCCATTCTGCAAGACCAATTTTAGTAGCAATCTGCTTACCAAAGAGGGCAACATGAAAGTCCTCAACACGCAAGAATGATAATAATGCGTCAGCCACGCCAACAATTAACACCGACCAAAAGGCCGCCCGAATAACAAAAGATGCCATGCGATCAAGGCGATTAGCATCATCAATCAGGGACCCTTTTGATTTCGTGTAATAGGCAGCAAATGCGATTGCGCCAATATTCATTAATACCTGAAGCCAACCTATTGTCAGCATGCCAGCAGACACATCACCTTTTGGTGGAGCAAATCCAAACATCCCGGCGGCACCTAATGTGCCGTATACGCCAGGAGCGCCACCAATATAAGTGACAAAATTATTGATTAAAAAAATAATAGCCAGCAATGCACTGGTGATACCAGCAAACCGGCTAACTGATACGATTATAGGATTTAGGCCCTTTGCTGCGGACATATCTCATAACCCTTAAGTAAATTGATAAAAAGAAAGGCGGGGCTTATAACCCCGCCTTACATAAGATGTATTACACGTCGAGAACTGCGTTACGCTTTTGAACGTATTCAACGTCGTTAAGCTGCAGGTATTCACCAACTGTCTTACGTGCTGCAACCATTGATTCATGGATTTTGCGTGCAAGTGCTGAATGCTCAACAACTTCAGCATAAACCTCTGCTGAACCTGCGCCGAATGCTTCGTAGACATCATCATTGAATTCACGAACAACAACGCCCTGATCGTTAATCAAACGCTCAAGCGCGGCACCGTTCTTAGCGTTGTATTCAGCCATGATGTTGTCATTTTCAGCCTGTGCACAAGCTTCGATCAGTGCACGGTCTGTTTCGGACAATGAGCCCCAGAATGATGCGTTAAAACCAGCAGCAAGCTGTGAGGCTGGCTCATGCATACCTGGGTAGTAGTAATACTTAGTTGCTTCATAGAACTTCATTGCTTCATCGTTCCATGGACCAACCCATTCAGTAGCATCAATAGCACCAGATACGAGGTTTTCGTAAATCTGACCACCTGGAAGTGATACTGGTGATGCACCCAGTTTCGCCATGACGTCACCGCCGAGGCCAGGGATACGCATCTTAAGACCTTTAAGGTCATCGCCTGAGTTGATTTCTTTGTTAAACCAACCACCCCACTGAACACCTGTGTTACCACAAGCAAGTGACTTCAGGCCGTATTCACCAGCAAGCTCGTCCCAGAGCTCCTGACCGCCCATCCAGTTGATCCATGATGTCATTTCATTGTAGCTGAGACCAAATGGAACAGCTGTGAAATACGCCCAACCTGGGTGCTTACCCTTCCAGTAATAGTCTGCTGCATGGTACGCCTGCGCGTTACCTGATGCAACTTCATCGAAGCTATCGAATGCGCCAACGCGCTCACCAGCTGCGTAATAAGTTACCTGAATGCGACCATCGGATACTGCACCAAGACGCTCAGCAAAACGCTGGGCACCGGTACCTAGACCCGGAAAGTCACGTGGCCATGTTGAAACCATTGCGATTTCAATACGGTCTTGTGCAATAGCTGGGGTTGCCAATGCTGTTGCTGTTGCAACACCACCGAGTCCAGCTTTTGTCATAAAGTCACGACGTTTCATTGTGTGTACTCCTCACCATTATTTTTTTGAGCAGGATATCCTACCCTTAACAACATTCTCAAAGAACTATGAATATAAAATTCACACAGCTCGAAAAGACTTAAATTATAGTATGGCGCAAAATGAACAGCAGTCAATTTAAAGAGAAGTCTTATTCTTAATATTTTTGAAATAAATGACAAAATTTTGAATCGGTTAAGCAAAATTGTTACAAAACTACCTTCAAATTGATATTTTTATTATCTTTAGCGTCAAAACAAGTATGTTTCATGAATTGTCGATATCGCCGGCACCAGCACCAGAACGTCGCTTTTCTTCGGTTTCTGGCACGTATACACGAAATGCCAATTTATTAAGACGCGCCCAGCATGATGCAGATGCAATATGAGTTGTTGCATCAGACCAGTTCAATAATTGGCAGGCCTTGTGATCTTGCATTGGCATGTTTTGGGACAACGTAAAAAATCCGTCGGACATATCAGCATCTAATGCCATGAATACTTCGCCATTTTCTGCATAAGCACATAGGCTACTGTCATCAAAAAGCGCCAATGTTCCGCCTTGTTCTTTCGTGACAATACCCATTCCAGCTACTAGATACCGAGGGGCTACAACATGCCCTGTCCAGTCTTGCTGACTTGAAAGAACATATTCCGCAAGCACCATCCCATCAATTGCACCATAGCTAAACGAAGCATCTTTTGGGTTTGTATCAATAGTATCTAATATGCGGAGCAGGCTACCCAAGAAGATATTATCATGAGCTGCTAACCATGCCGCCATTATGCCACCATCTTTAGCGCGGCCCCAGTCAACTCCAACGCCTCTGATAGCTTTTTCAACTTCAGATTTTATTTCAGCACGGGATAGGTGTACCGACATTTCACGTCACATCCACAGATGGGAAAAGCCAGTGATCCGCATTCGTAACGCTCAGCTCCTCTGCTAATGGAGCACCTTGATAAAGAGTGATACGTGTCCAAAGAATTGATTTCGGATCAAATTTTGACGCGCCAAAAAAGCTCAACTTACATCGCAACATATCAATGGGACGCGTTGATTCAGCCACAAGGTTATCTTTAATTTCACCATAGGGATAAGCAGAAGTAATCACAACACGCTTTAGTATAAAACGATGTTCTGGGTGAGCCATCATAAACCCTGCAAGCGGTTGTTCATCATGTGCGCTATTTAAGTCAACTTGAGCTGCACGAATTTGTTTAGGAATATCAAAAGGCATTTCTAAATCAGCACCGTCCTCGTCATGACGATAGCCTAAACGTGGTTCCAGCTTGGCTTCTGAAGTGTACCAAAATAATGATGATTCTTTCTTATCATCAAGATTGATATCAAACGTCCAATCATAATGCTCAGCTATTATCGCCTTGGCATCAGCAACAGTAATATGTGACGGAATACTGTATGTTTCCTGAACTGCCATATGATCTGCCAAATCATCAATAAGGGTGCCAAATGGTTCCATTACGATAGAAGCGAGCATTTCTTCAGCTTCATATGAAAGCTCCCCTCGGGCATGCGTCATCAATTTTTGTAATGGCTCATGCCCATGCCACCAATTTGGCTTCATCCATGATGACAATCTTTGGAGATCCTGCTCAAGCTTTAATATACGCTCAGCCTGCACCACATCATCAACACGCCATTGAGATGCGTATTTCACCGCACGATCAAGATAGTATTCAATTTGCGCTGCATCATCTGCTGAAATGGTTGCTTGCGCAAGAACACGTGCCAAGGCTGTTTCACGCGTAATCATCCACTGATTCAGCAGTGCTTGATGATGCACAAGAAATGGCGCCATGCCAAGGCCAGTGGCATTACCAATTCCAAGATGGCGCGCCAATACAGGATCTAGGCTAACTGCCTCACCCTCTATTTTTTCTGCCATTTTGGCTAAATGATTAACCAGACGAATTGAAAATACACGTATCAAATATACCGTTAGCATTTCTGCCTGAAATGGTGCCCGCATTTCAGAACGATCCATAATACGGTCACGATCACCGATACCAAACTTGCCGTTTCCATATACAGCAGTGGTCCGCATGATATAGCCAATTTGATTGATAGTGACGGCATCAGGCTGTTGCCCTTGCGCCAAGCTATCAACAACATGTTTAAACATACGCACTGATTTATTAGCGCGACTTAATGTAAGTTGTTTGGCATTATGTCGCCCTGCTTCTTGTCTTGATACAGTTTGCGACATTTCATAAATGTCTTCGGCTGAAGGAATGCCGTCAACCAGCGTAAATGTGGCATCCCATTTTTCTGCGATCACTCGGTCACTTCTATCAGCATCATCAAGTTCATGACTGTAAGCAACCAGGCTATATGTATGTTTAGGGGTTGTCACTGTGATAACTGCGTGACCAAATCCACGCGCATCAATCGACCAATCAGTTGTATCGACATTCCAATTCTCAACAGCCATTCTACGCAACAAAATACGCGAAAAAGAGAGCCGCATTGGATGGAATGACCCCATTCGTTCAAGCTGCATCACATCGTCTGGTGTTCGCGGAATGATTTGATCAGCTACTGCCTTTACATTGATGGTTGTCATGGAACTACCCACTTCATGCATATCAATATTCAGTTAACATTAAATAACTAGGGTATTCTATTAAGGTTGCTTCGTGAAGGACCTGCGATAGAACTCAAGCCAATTTCCGCCTGCAATCTTGCCCACATCTTCATCTGAAAAACCTACATCAGCAAGACCATTTAGAATATTACCCCAATGACGATTATCTTCAAACCATGATGGCATTGGGGGAAAACCTGCGTTTTGGGCAGAACCTTCTCCATAATCAATTTTTTTAGTCCAACGGCCGACTCGCATCCATTCCACAACTTTATCAGGTTGATCCTGGCAAAGATCAGACCCGAAACCAATATGATCAATACCCATCATGTCAGCAGTCTCTGCAATCATACGGCAAAAACTGTCCAAGCTGCATGCGCTTCCACGTTCAAGATGGTGTGGATATAGGGAAAAGCCAAGCATACCATCAGTTTCAGCCAGTGCTTTCAACACATCATTTGATTTATTGCGCCGGGCAGGATGCCAAAAAGATGGGTTGGCATGACTTATAACGATAGGGCGAGATGAATGTTCAATGGCTTCAAGTGTGGAACGTTCAGCAGAGTGTGACATATCAACAACTAAGCCAACACGGTTCATTTCTTCCACAACTTCACGGCCCATGCGGGTTAAACCTGTATCATCAGGTTCATAGCAT
>CBFIAO010000051.1:0-13903 GCA_965660595.1 Puniceispirillales bacterium (SeqCode)
TTAAGCCATGCCATGGCCGCATCACCATCCAGAACTAATGGCGCACGGTGATGAATATTGGCCAAGGCACCTGCAGCTGCGGTGGTCACAATAACGCAGTATCTGGCGTCACCATGTTGCCAATATAACCCGGCCATCCCCATCGGCGCATCATCGCTGCGGGTGATATAATATGGTTTTTTAGGGCCTGACCATTCGTACCAACCGCTTGCAACCACCAAACATCTGCGCTCATGGGCTGCACTTCGAAATGTTGGCTTTTCAAACATCGTTTCCGACCGCGCATTGATCAACGGCCGTGTATTTTGCGGCGTGGCAATTCCCCACCTCATTTGCGTCAGGTGATTTTTAGCTGGTTCACGCGAAGGCGTGATCGTTTCAATGTCTAATGTTGGGGCGATGTTCCATTGCGGGGCTGCATTATGACCTCGGACATTATTGGCCATGCTACCGCTATTGGCCGTATCATTATTGCCAGCGCCAACAAAATTCACTTTAAAGGCGGCTTTTACCGCATCTGGTGTTGTGGCATTACAGAAACGTCCACACATGGCGCAATCCCTAAGACAGTGTTATTCCATGATATTTAATCATTTATGGTGTTAGCAAATCTTAATCACTCGGCCAAGCCATTACAACTCAGCGTTACTGGCTTTTGGTGGAAATTTGCGCTATCACAAACAACATGTGTTGACCAAAGGATACGTTTGATGAAGCTTACGGATATTGAAACTATCGCCATTGCCGCAGGTGCGGTCATCATGGACATCCGTGAACGTGGTTTTGATAAAACCTTTAAATCAGATGGCAGCCCGGTCACCGAAGCTGACTTGGCGGCGGACAAGATCATCACTACTGGCCTTGCTGCCCTAAGCCCAAACATCCCTCACATTACCGAAGAAACATGGGAAGGTGATACATCAGAACCGCAGGCCTATTGGTGCGTGGACCCACTTGATGGTACTAAAGGCTTCATCAATGGTGGCCGTGATTTCACCGTTAACATCGCGCTTATAGAACAACGTTATCCGGTCTTGGGTGTGATTTATGCCCCTGCCCTTGGCACGATCTGGGCTGGCGGTATTATTGATGCTGCGCCGGTGTCATATATGCGCAACGTAACTGAAACGGGCACCATCCCCCATGATGTTAAAGGCTTCACCCAACCCACGCCTATTCGCGCACGAGATATTCACCGCGATAACCCTGATATTGTCGCCACCAGGGCCCACCGCAGCACTTCGCTTGAAAATTGGATCAGCCGCCTTGCGCCATCTTCATCATCAGCAGTTGGCTCGTCACTAAAATTCTGTGCATTAGCAACCGGCGACGCTGACCTTTACCCTCGAATTGGCCCCACCATGGAATGGGACACGGCGGCAGGCCAAGCAATTCTTGAGGCGGCTGGCGGCACCATGATCGGACCTAATGGGCTACGTTTTGCCTATGGCAAGCCTGATCGCCTGAATACGCCTTTCGCGGCTATGGGCCAGATTAATGACGATATTCCTAAAAATTGGCACCCGCCGAAGGTGCATTCATAATGGCAAGTTCAGACGAAAACATCTCCGCCAAGATACAAGATGCGGCAACGGCAATCCGCAATGGCCAGCTCGTTGCCTTTGGCACAGAAACTGTTTATGGCCTTGGCGGTGATGCAACCAATGCCCAAGCTGTGGCTAAAATCTTTGCCGCAAAAGGACGCCCGTCGTTCAACCCATTAATCAGCCATGTGCCGGATGCAGATACAGCGTTTGATTTGGCAATCCCTACCCCGCTTGCACGCCAATTGGCCGCATTGTTTTGGCCCGGGCCAATGACGTTGATTATGGCTAAAGCTGATGATTGTGCAGTGGCAGACCTTGCCACGGCTGGGCTTGACACTATTGCCCTGCGCGTGCCGGCTAAACCTAACGCCCGCGCTTTTCTGACGGCATGCGCGCGGCCAGTGGCGGCGCCTTCTGCCAATCGTTCCGGCCGGATCAGCCCCACCACCGCGGCCCATGTCGCAGATGAACTTGGCAACGCCGCTGACCTTGCGATGATCCTTGACCTTGGCCCATCTGAAGATGGCCTTGAATCCACTGTTATTGATGCTCGCGGCACCAATCCTGTTATTCTTCGCCCAGGCAGTATCACGTCAGAGATGTTGACCGATAGAGGTTTAACGCCGCAATTAGGGGTACATGAGGGCATCATCAGCCCAGGGCAATTAGAAAGTCATTACGCCCCCGAAAAGCCTGTTATGCTGAACATCACCACCCCTAATCAAGGGGATATTCATATCGGGTTTGGCACAAGTGATGGCGTGTTAAACCTTGCCCCGACGGCGGATCTTATCACGGCCGCAGCTAATCTTTATGACATGCTGCGCAAAGCCGATGGGATGGATGGTGCCCGCATTACTATCACCCCTATTCCTGATGAAGGCCTTGGCCGTGCGATCAATGATCGGTTATCACGTGCTGCAGCGTCGCGATAAATCACTATGATTTAATACCGCTGATGGGTTTTCACCTATATGATGTTGCGCTAAGTTTATTAATAGAAAGGGCTGTCCATGTTACCCCACGATGAACTTAAAGCTGCATTAACCGCAATCTGCGGGGCAAAATACGTCATTACCCCTGATACTGATCAAGGGGCCGCGGATATGGCCCCATATCTCAAAGATTGGCGTGGTCATTATCTTGGTGCAGCTTCAGCGATTGTTCGGCCCGACACAACCGAACAAGTTGCCCAGATCATCACCCTTGCAAACATGCATCATATCCCGGTTGTCCCTCAAGGCGGCAACACGTCACTTTGCGGTGGGGCAACACCCGATGACCAAGGAAACGCGATTATGCTATCACTTGGGCGCATGAAACGTATTCGGTCACTTGATGCCAAAAGCCAAACCATGGTGGTAGAAGCAGGCTGTATCCTCGAACATATCCAAGATGCGGCAAAGGCAGAAGGGTATCTATTCCCGCTGAATTTTGGTGCACGCGGGATTTGCCAAATTGGCGGAAATCTCTCTACTAATGCAGGCGGCCTGAACGTTGTGCGTTATGGTAATGCACGTCAATTATGTTTGGGCCTTGAAGTCGTCACCCCTACTGGCGCAGTCATGGACCTCTTATCCCCTCTCAAAAAAGACAATACAGGCTATGATCTTAAAAACTTAATGATTGGCGCAGAAGGAACATTAGGCATTATCACCGCCGCAACATTGCAGCTCTTTCCTGCACCACAAGCTGTTGCCACGGCATGGGCTGGCGTCCGTGATATCGATGCCGCAATTGATCTGTTAACACGCACGCAATCGGCCAGCGGCGGAAATGTCGTCTCATTTGAATTAATGCCAAAATCAATCATTGATAACGTCCGCCGCTTTTATCCTGATGTTGCCGAACCACTTTCACATGTGCCTGAATTTTCATGCTTGATTGAAATTGCCTCAACACGCGACACCGACACTGAATTACGTGAAGACGGATCAGCACCGCTTGATGATATCATCACCAATGTCTTAGGCACGGCGATGGAAGATGGGTTAGTGAATGATGCCACGATTGCCCGCAATGAAAACCAGCGCCAGGCGCTCTGGGCCATCCGTGAGCTCACCCCAGAAAGTGAGATAAAAGCAGGTGCTGCCTATAAATCTGACATCTCTATCCCACTTGAACATATGTCCGAATTTTATCACCGTGCTGCTGCTGCTGCCCGTGCTATTGTGCCTGATGTTAAGGTATTTGGCTTCGGCCATTTAGGAGATGGAAATCTTCATTACAACCTTTCCATTCCTGATGATGGGCATCCTGCCTTTATGGCTGAATATCCAAAATTTGATAAAATCTTGCAGGACTTGCTGGTTGAATATCATGGCTCCATTTCTGCAGAACATGGCATTGGCCAGAAAAAACGTGCCATGCTTGCCGCGGCAAAAGACCCAACAGCCCTTGCGTTAATGCGTGCAATTAAGGCAGCGCTTGACCCTAATAATATTATGAATCCGGGAAAGATCATTTAGCAAAACTACGCTATGATAAATGAATTCACCACAACAGGAGGCCCAAATGCGCAACGAAGAAGATATTGAACAGGTGCTATCCTTTTGGTTTCAAGATTGCAACCCTGAACAATGGTTTATGAAAAATGATGCTTTTGACGCAACGCTGAAGGAGAAATTTGGCAAACTGGTGGATAAAGCACGCGCAGGTCAGCTTGATGCCTGGGCTGATAGCCGCCAAGGTATCCTTGCCCTTATTCTCTTACTTGACCAAATGACGCGCAATATTTACCGCGATACACCTAACGCATTTTCTGGGGATGAAATTGCCCTCGCCCTGTCGCTTAAGGCTGTTGATCATGGTTATCTTGATGAATTTGAAACCATGCCAGAACGTCAGTTCCTGCTGATGCCAATGATGCATGCTGAAGATATTGATATCCAGAACGCATCCCTGCCGTTATTTGAAAAATATACTGAGCCTCGCACCTATGAATATGCGATCAAGCATCAGGTGATCATTGAACGCTTTGGGCATTTCCCTCATCGCAATGCAATTTTGGGCCGCCCATTAACAGATGAACATATTAAATTCCTTGAAGGCCCGGACTCATCTTTCTAAGCTATCAGCGCGCAGCCAACAGTTTAAATGCCGCCTTAATTACGTCTTCTGCCTTAAGATTACGTAAATCATCCTCACGGATCCAACTTGCCTTTGGGCCATAAGGTGCGGACATGCTAGGGTCCGTATGCCCTGACATCACCATCAAACTTGGGCGGCCAAGCCGTGCGCCTAAAAACACCGGGCCAGTATCATTACCCACGACCAACGCTGCATCACGCAGTAACCCTGCCAGCCCCATTAATGACGTGCGGCCAATTAAATCGGTAATTTGCGCATGATGCTTGGCATGGGCCAACACGTCATCACCTGCGCTACGGTCAATGGTAGTGCCTGCCAAAACAGGTATTATTCCGTGCTCAACTAAAGCATCTGCACATGCAGCATATCCCGCACCTGCCCATTTTTTGGCAGGCTTGGCAGGTGAACAGCCTGGGATTAATACGGCATATGTATCTGTTGGCGCACCGTCAGGCCGTCCTTGGTCCAGCCAATCTGTTGGGGCATCAATACTAAGACAACCGCCAATTTCAGCCGTCTTGACCATTCGGTCACGGTTATTGATACCTGTCATATCACCTATGGGATGGCTAGCACCTTGGTGCACACCGACAACCTCAACATCAGGTCGCACTAAAGATTTGAAATATCGCTTCGTGCGACGTGATGACTGAAAATCATAAATTCGCGCCCAATCACCGCGCATAATCTTTCTGATGCGCCATAATGCCAATATATCCCAAGGCTTTGCCCGTGCGTCGATCAGCACATCATCAAAAAACGGCATGGCCTTGGCCAAGCTTGCAAAAGGCGCAGTGGTCAACAGGCTGATATGTGCATCCGGGTGGCCTGCACGTACTGACGCAAAGGCGTCAATACCTTGGATAATATCACCCAATGCACCGTGTTTTATGATCAATATTTTTGTTGGCTTGGTCATTAAAACTCAACTTCATCGTCATCTATATACCCCCCAACCTAAATCGCCTCATGCGCTAAAACAAGTGATGATGTCCACCGCGATCAATGCTATGTTCTGCGTCAGTAATCATGCATCCAAACATGACAGGCTTGTCGACATGCCCAAGGCAACACCACAACTGATCCATGCTGTAATGCCATATAAAGAACATTACACCACTCAAAATGCTGGTGCGGTGGCCATGGTATGTGATGACATGACAACCTCAAGCGCTCATGCTGCTGCGATCCATGTGTTTGGCCGCGCCCTTGATCATGACCCAATGCGCCGCCCTTACACTGCGCTTGCACCGCATATGAACGTCCTTTTTGGTAATAATCTTGGCTTTGCACGTGCATATTTGCGACATTTAAACACCCTTGCTCGCCAACCTGACTGGGTCGAGGTCCATGGCCGGTGCCAAGTCGCTGCTTATATTGCGAAAAAACGTCCTGACCTCAACGTCGTATTAGTTTTGCATAATGACCCACGTGATATGAAAGGTGCACAAACACCTGCTGAACGTCGCTTTCTTGCTCATCATCTCGCTGGTGTTTTTGCAGTCTCACACTACCTGATGCAGTGTTTTGAAGATGGGCTTAATGCATCCGACCTACAACACCTTGTCCGTCAGGTCACGCCTCATGGTGTTGACCCCCAATCGGATAAGAAAACATTACTCGCCCAAAAACAGAAAACTATTGTTATCACCGGTCGGATGGTGCCTGAAAAAGGGATGTTGGAAGCCGCGCAAGCTTTAGCCAAAATCCTACCCAAATATCCTGACTGGTCTGCCCGCTTTATTGGGGCGAAACACTTTGCCGCTACCGCCGCCTCACCTTATGAAAAATCGGTTGCCGCTGCCCTTGCCCCATTAGGGGGGCAAGCGACTTCGCTTGGTTTTGTGCCGCTTGATGTTGTCCGCCGTGAACAGGCCGCCGCCGCCATTGCCATTGTTCCGTCTGTTTGGCAAGAACCCGCAGGACGTGTCGTGCTCGAAGCCTTGGCATCATCATGTGCGTTAATCACCACCCGCCGCGGCGGCATCCCTGAATATGCAGAAAGCCGCAGCCTCATCCTAAATGATGTGACGGCTGATGATATCGCAGATGCGCTTGACCAATTATTGGGGGATGATGCCGCACGCCTAAAATTGCAACACGCGGCATTGACGGATTATCCGTTTACCTTGGCCGCCGCAGGGGCAGCCGTTGACCAAGGCCGTATGCATATTTTTAACAGACGTAAATAAACACTTATTTATCAGCGTGATACCGTGAAATCATATCTTCATATGATTCAATCATAGTTGTTGTGACCACGTCGCGACTAAACAATTCTTCGTAAGTTTTTGTGCCACCTTTGACAATTTTCTTGGCCATTTTCTGGTCATTCAATGCTGTATTTAATGCAGTAACCAGCCCTTCACGGTCATCAATATCAACCAATAAACCGTCCACCGCATCAGTGACATATTGACGTGCACCATCGGCACGTGTTGCCACCAACGGCACTTTTGCAAACCATGCTTCAGCAATCACGGTGCCAAACGGCTCATACCTTGACGGCAGGCAACACACATCGGCAATGTCCAACAACGCCGAACGGTTATCACACCATCCGGGAAAGATCGTGCGGTCATCAACACCCAGCTCTACTGCCATGGCTTGATATTTCGCCATATCAGGCCCGTCCCCTGCCATCAGGAAATATGTATCTGGCACATCACGTGCTGCATCCATCAGCAGATCAACACCTTTTTTCCAATGCATACGGGATAAAAGCAGCACCATCTTTTTATCTTCAGGAATGCCATAATCTGACTTCGTGACTTGAGGTGCATCTTCTAACGTCCCAAATGTATGCCCGACATAGGCATGTTCAGGGCGGCCTGACGCTTCCTTAATATGACGGACAATATCACGCGTTACACCCATGTAAAAATCACATGACGTATAGTTTTTCAGGTCATAATACCCGCCGAACCATCCCAAGACCGGAATATCTTTTTGCTTCGGGGTAAAGCTCGCGCCACGGTTCATCCAAGAATGGATCAAGTCAGGCTGCTCAGCCTTGATGATTTTATCAATCTTAGCGCGTTGGAAAAACTTCATCAATGGGGCAAAGCTCATCACGTGATAGGTGATACCGCGAGCAGCGGCCGCATCCATATAATGTTGGTGTGGGCGGCCAATTATAACCTGCTCAATTCCCCGATCATGAAGTGCTTTGACCGCATCTAGGCAAAACGTCTCCGCCCCGCCTGTTCCAGCGCCCGCAACTATGTGCAAAACTTTCATGACCATACTCTTTTCTATTATGCATGTTGGCAGTATCGCACCGCCTATCTCTGCCACATCTAAACATGCTAATATAACATGTTCATAAATCTAAAACACATCCACGCTTTCTCTGTGACAATATCTTGGAATTTGGTATACAGAATAGAAGATGATTCCGCCAGATTTAAGACGGAATGATATTATCTTTTTGGCGTCAACATAATGACGTTACTGCGTTGCTAAAGGATTTTTTTTATGGTTGCTTTTCGTGATGTTGGCTTTATGTGCCGCCGGTTCATGTGCACCCTTACATTTGTGGTGATTGCGGGGCTGATATCCATTCATATGGCCCATGCCGCAGATGAAACACCAGTAAATTTTTCAGCCGATAGCGTCAGCAGCAACAATGAAACAGGTGTGCTCACCGCCACCGGAAATGTTGTGATCGAACAAGGCATTCTTCGCCTTACCGCCAATAACGTTGAATATAACCGTAATGAAGGCACTGCCCTTGCCACTGGTAATGTTATCTTTGTTGATCACAACGGCAACACCCATTACATCGAAACCTTGCAGCTTGATGATAATTTTGCTCGTGCCTTTGCTGAACCTGTCATCAGTAACCTTTCTGATGGATCATGGGTTGCCGCGGCTAGCGTGACGCATGACAACGCTGAGGGCACCAGCTTTATTGATTCATCATTTACGCCATGCGACTGCGACTTCCTTAATGATGAAACCCCTGCCTGGGAAATGAAGTCTTCGGAAACGCGTCATGACCCTAATGGCAAGACCGTTTATCACACCAACGTCACCATGCATATTTTTGATATGCCGGTGATGTATTTTCCTTTCCTGTCACATCCTGACTGGACTGTTCGTCGTCGTTCAGGCGTATTACCGCCAGAAATTAAATTTTCAAGCGATCTAGGGATGACTTACGGCCAGTCCTATTATTGGGTTACTGGTGAAACTCATGACGTTGAGATCAGGCCATATATTTTTGGTGATAAAGGGCAAGCTGTTCAAACAAAGTTCCGTCAGCGTTGGGACCAAAGTGAATTAGACGCAAATATCATTGGTGGCCGGGTTAATACTTATAAAGATACTGAAACCGATGTTGCGGCTATTGATGCATCATTTACCACCCTGCTGGGCAATAATTGGGACACAACAGTTCATGTTCATCGCGCGTCCCAAGATACATTTTTGCGGCGTTATAAATTTGACTCCTCCGAAGAATTACGCACGTCGGTCCTTACCGAACGTATTGACAACAGCCGCTATAGCAAAATCGAAGCCTATGACACGCAAGACCTAACCAGCGATAGAGACCCTGAAGCTGAACCAACGGTGCTGCCACATATCTTCCATGAACGCTATATGGACATCGATGATGATATGACAGCCCGCCTTCGCCTCAGCGCTATTCAGCTTGATAATGATGAAAGCACTGACCTTAAGCGTTGGTCGTCTGAACTTTATCTGCGTGAAGACAGCGCAACATCGATGGGCAACATTTCCGTCGAAGGCCGTCTTGCAGGCCAATATCGTGATATTGAAACAGCAACTGATGAGACAGGCTACACGGGTGAGCTTGGTCAAGGCAGTGTTGCCGCAGGGATCGGCTGGTCATTACCTATTTCATTTAATGTCGCTGACAGCTTCGCCATTCTTGAACCGAAAGTAAAACTCAGCACAACACACGCCACGGACCGTACCAATAAAGTGCCAAACCGTGACAGTTCTGACTTCCGTCTTGATGAGGCCAATCTTTTCTTGCTTCATCGTGAACAAGGCGAAGATTACAACAACACAAATACTCGTGTTGATGTCGGCTCATCACTCTATCTTTATGATAACTACCTTGGTGATGTTACTGGCTTTGTTGGGTCTTCTGTTCGCGTTTCAGGCCAGACACCAACAGGCCTTAACGCTGCAACAGACAGTGATCGTTATTCTGACATTATCGCCAACCTGACGATACAGCCTGACCGTCTCTATAGCTTATCCATGTCAGGCCGCTTTCATCCACGTGACCTTTACTTAAATGAAGCAACCGCAAAAGCATCTCTTTTCCTTGAAAAGACAACCCTAACCGCCAGCTATGAACAGCTTTCCAAATCATACTTCAACACCGCAAATGAAGAGACAGAAGAGCTTATCCTCACAGGTTACCAAGACCTTGGCGATGACTGGGAACTTACGGTCAAGCAGGTTTATGATTTGACCGACGATAGCCGCAAACTTTCAGACTCAAGTGTTGCGCTCAATTATGCCAGCGGTATTCAAGATTGCTTGACCATCAGCTTGGGTTACAACCGTGACACTGATAGTGACCGTGATATTAAGCCAATTGATGAAGTGTTCTTGCTGTTTAACTTTAAATATCTTGGTTCTGTTAATACCAGTGACGCCGGTACATGATGTAAACTCAACCTTGGGTGGCGGCAGTAACCGCCGCACAAGATCATCAAATAAAAGTCACGTTTTGAACATATTTCAAGGTCACGATCATCACAAACTAACGACCATAAAAGGACCTTCGTGATGAACGTGCCCTACCTCAACATCATCTTAAAACCTGTGATGATGCTATCCACCGCCTTAATCCTATTAACCGCGCCTGCATGGGCAGAAACTAAAACATTCGTTTATTCAGGAGGATGTTTTTGGTGTACTGAGGCTGATAGCGAAAAGCTAGATGGCGTTAGCGATGTTATCAGCGGCTTTACTGGCGGCACCACCCCAGCACCACGTTATTACCATAATGCCTATGGCGACCACCGCGAAGCTGCCCAAGTCTTTTACGACCCTGCCGTCATCAGCTTTGAAGACTTGGTACGTCATGTCTATAAAACCGTGGATTATGAAGATATCAAAGGGCAGTTCTGTGACCGTGGCCATGCGTATTCACCGGCAATTTATTATAAAAATGCGGAAGAAAAAGAAATCGCTATGCGCTTAGCACCGCCGACATCTATCATCCCGATTGAACCTGAATCACAGTTTTTTCCCGTTCGTGAAGCCCATCAAGATTTTTATAAAAAGCGGTCTGGTAAGTATAAATTCTACCGCTTCCGCTGCGGACGTGACCAACGCCTGAAAAAGCTGAACAAATCTTAACCTTTGTCCTCAAAGGCATCACTGCCTGAAAATACGGTGATGCCTTGGGCTTGGTCATCTAGCCATGCCATAAACTGCTCCGCCTCCTTAGAAAGGCGGGCGTTTTGGTGATGCAACACATGATAATATTCTGACCCAATAATAGAAAAATCATCAAGGCATGGGACAAGCCCCAACCGTTTGACCAACAAATCTGTTGCTGGCGCCCTAGCCAGCGCTACACCGCCATTGCTTGCCGCTAATTCCAGCGCGGTTAAGGTATTATCTACCTTCATCACATGTGTTGATGCTGGCAAAACAGGAAGCCCCAAGACCGTGGCCCAAGTTGTTTCATGGGCTGATGGTTCAATCAACGTATGATCAAGCAAATCTTCTGGTGCAGTAATGCGTGCGGCCAATGCCGGTGGGGCGACAGGCGTTAGTCGTTCACCAAAAAGCCGCTTTGCGACCAAACCCACTGAATATGGGCCAAACGCAATCCATAAGGCAGCATCAGGGTCAGGTTGTTCTGGCCTTCCCATCAATGCTCTTAGGTCAATCTTTATCGTCGGATTCTTGGCTAAAAACTCAGGCAGTCTTGGTGACAACCACCCTATGGTCAACATCAAGGATGCGCCGATCACTAATGTTTTCTGTTTTGGCCCTGCAAACTCTTCGGTGATGGCCTCAATCCGTGCCAGCGGTGTGCTACACGCAGATAATAATGCCCGCCCATCATCAGTTAAACTTACCCCTGACGCAGCACGTTTAAACAATCGGCGGCCAAGATGGTCTTCCAATGCACGTATCTGCTGGCTTACCGCAGGTGCAGACATAGCAAGGCGTTCAGCAGCACGCGCAAAGCTGCTAGTGCGTGCTGCCGCTTCAAAAACGCGGATCCAATTAAGTGATGTGATGCGACGTGCCATTGGTTGAGCATAAGTTTTACTTATCCTTGAAGTCAATAAGTATAAATTCACAACACCTAATTTTTTGATTTATATTATCGCCATTAATGGAGATTTTTTGATGCCTCAAGATATGACGACTATTGTTGCTGATTACCGCAAAAACGGCTTTGTTGCTGGCCTGCCTGCCCTATCAACAGAACAAGTGCACACTTTACGGGCGTTTATTGAAGATCTTGAAGCCAACCATGCCGAAGGCGCTGGTGGGCATCGGTTGGACCAGTTTTTCCGCGTTAATGGGCATGTTGTCATTCCAGAACTTGCCGACGTTGCCCGCAGCCCGCAAATTCTTGATGTGATTGAATCTGTGCTTGGCCCTGATCTCTTGGCATGGTCGGTTGAACTTTTCATCAAAGAGCCGGGCAGCACAAAGACCGTATCATGGCACCAAGACATTACCTATTGGGGCATGGGCGAAACTGATGATGAGGTCACCGCATGGATCGCCCTATCTGACGTCAGTGTTGAGGCAGGCTGCATGCGGTTTATTCCAGGCAGTCATAAAGGCGGCCTTGTCGAACATAACGACACCTTTGCCGAAGACAACCTGCTTTCACGCGGCCAAGAAATTGCTGATGTACGTGAAGCCGAAGCTGTCCACGGCCCGCTTAAGCCAGGTGAAATGTCGCTCCATCACGGTCGGTGTTTCCATGCATCTGGCCAGAACCAATCATCTGATCGGCGTATTGGCATGGCCATCCGCTATGTTACCCCTGCCGTGCGTGACCATGCACAGGGTCATGCACAGGGTCATGATTGGGCGATGCCAGTGCGCGGCGAAACCCCGCGTGGTGGCTGGGATTGTATAGCTGGCCCGCGTGGGCTGTTTAACCCATCTGACCTTGCCCTTTATGACCGCATTCTTGAAGGCCAGTCTAAAACGCTTGCGGCTGGCGCGGAAAGTAATGTGGGAATGTACGCGGCCAAAACCACGTGATCATTGTCTAAAGATGTGCATCAAGCCTTAATAATGACGCTCAAACCATTCGGCAAATAACTTGGCCCCATTGGCGCAATTCTCTTGCCAATCGGTGCTTGCGTTTTCATCGGCGAAATCACTACCGTATTTTACGATGGCGATAGGTTTATCGGCTCGCATTGCTGCTTTGGCGATGGCATAACCTTCCATGTCAACAAGGTCACTTTGTAATTCAGGGGCTGACATAACAAATTGGTCACCTGTGCCCAATACCGCCCCTTCATGCGCAACGGCCAACGCCCCTTCATGACCAGTGGCCTCAAACGGGGTCACCCCCAGTGCTGCCATCGGGCGGGCATCCATATCGCGTTGGCATACCTCACGAACAACACTTAACTTAGCGACTAAATGTTGTGCTAAAGCACCAGCCGTGCCGTAATTTATGATCATGTCACAATCACGCAGTGCGGCCACTTCTGTTGCTATCATCGCGGCATTAATTTTTCCAACGCCAGTATAGACCACCTCAACGTCATCCCGGCTGGTGAAGTCACGCGGTAACTCGTGTGCTAAGGCCACCAATATATATATCATTTGATCCCTCTTAATCCGGCGCTGCACGTGCCTAATGACGCCTATTCCACGGCACAGAGGTGAAATAACAATCATCTATAGATGTGCATTGCGTGTTGTTACACATTTTTTCAACACCTATGAAAGACAATAAAAATATTTTTACTAAGCGTCATCAAATTACGCACCGCTGGTGAGTAAAGTTAAACGCTAACATTGAATTCGACTTGATGTTATCAAAAACCTACCACAAGAGGAGTTTGAAACAATGTTGACAACAAGTGTGTCCATGCCGCCATATAAAGTAGGTTATTTGTAATTTATGGAGTTGAGCATGTTCAAAAAAACCATAACCGTTACCACTTTAGCGTTATCTCTCTCGTCATGGCCATCCTTTGCAGATGATTTCAATTTTTCATTTGATTGGGGTGATATTAAAAAATGCACAACCGGCAGGCCCAATACTGTGCCTAACCCAA
>CBFIAO010000052.1:0-13681 GCA_965660595.1 Puniceispirillales bacterium (SeqCode)
TGGTTGAATTTTATCTTAAAGAAGATGCACTGAACGACCCAATTATTAGTGCAGACCACGTGACAACATTTGGGCTAACGACTGATGATGAGCTCAATCACATTATTGATGTAGCCCTATCAATAAATAAAATTTTAGGCGGTATGTTTCAGCATATTGGCATCACTTTAATTGATTTTAAATTAGAATTTGGACGCCTAGAAAATAACAGCATCATTCTTGCTGATGAAATCAGCCCTGATAACTGCCGCCTTTGGGATACCCAAACAGGTGAGAAAAAAGACAAAGACCGCTTCAGGGAAGACCTAGGTGGACTTATAGAAGCATATAGTGACATTGCCCAACGGTTGGGCATCGATTTATCACTTTTAAAAAACGCATAAGCTAGTAGAGCTTAAGGAGCAGGATCAACATGAAGGTCATCGTTAACATCACATTAAAGCCCGGTGTTTTAGACCCGCAAAGCCGCGCCATTGAAAACTCGCTCTACAGCCTAGGTTACCAAGATGTCTCAGGCGTTAGCACAGGTAAACAAATCACCCTTGAGCTTGATGAAACCGACCCTGCTAGGGCGCGTCAAAAAAGTGCGAAAATGTGTGAAACATTATTGGTAAACACGGTGATTGAAGATTATGAAATCACCGTGATGGATGAGGATGACGCCTAAATGAATATTTCGGTCATCACATTTCCTGGGTCTAACTGTGATCGAGATATCATTACCGCAGTTCAAGACCTAACAGGTAAAGCACCCTCCCTTATTTGGCATAAGGATCGTGAGATCGGCAATCCTGATCTTGTGTTGGTGCCTGGCGGTTTTTCTTTTGGAGATTACTTGCGTTGTGGGGCTATCGCGTCAAAATCACCTGCCATGGATGAAGTGTATAGCTTTGCGCTTAATGGCGGCATGGTGATGGGTATTTGCAACGGTTTTCAAATTCTTATAGAAACTGGCCTTCTGCCTGGCGCGTTGATACGCAATAAAGGGCTAAAATTTGTATGCCGCGACACACGTTTAAAGGCTGAAGATACATCATCTGCCATTATGTCTCATATGAATGAAGGTGATGATTTCGTTGTTCCTGTCGCTCACAATGAAGGGCAATATTTTGCCGATGACGAAACGCTGAATAAACTCTCAGGTAATGGTCAAATCGCCTTTACCTACGCGCCGATGAATGGTGAAGATGATTATAATCCT
Source organism: Puniceispirillales bacterium (SeqCode) (assembly GCA_965660595.1). Lineage (GTDB taxonomy): Bacteria > Pseudomonadota > Alphaproteobacteria > Puniceispirillales > UBA1172 > JAGWAQ01. The sequence goes on from CBFIAO010000052.1 coordinate 1,202, forward strand.
AATGGTTCTGCATTAGATATTGCGGGCATAACATCTGATAATGGCCGCGTATTAGGCATGATGCCACATCCAGAGCGTATGATAAGTGATGCGATAGGCGGCACGGATGGCCGTACGCTTCTAAATGCTGTGATAGAGGCAAGCCAATCATGACAACACCTTTACCTGAAATGACCGTTGAAGACGCGATGGGCATGGGCCTTACGCCAGAAGAATTTGATCGTGTATGCAACCACATGGGCCGTACCCCAAATTTAACAGAATTGGGTGTTTTCTCAGCAATGTGGTCTGAACATTGTTCATATAAATCATCAAAAAAATGGCTAAAAACATTGCCCACAACTGGCGATCAAGTCATCCAAGGCCCAGGAGAAAATGCCGGCGTTGTTGATATTGGTGATGGTTGGGCTGCGGTATTTAAGATCGAAAGCCATAATCACCCGTCATTCATTGAACCATATCAGGGTGCTGCGACTGGCGTTGGCGGTATCTTGCGTGATGTGTTTACAATGGGCGCACGACCCGTTGCCCTGCTGAATGCACTTCGTTTTGGATCCCCTGACCATCCGCTTACACGTTATCTTACATCAGGCGTTGTCGCTGGCATTGGCGGCTATGGGAATTGTATAGGTATCCCAACTGTTGGTGGTGAAGTAAATTTTGATCCATCCTATAATGGCAACATTCTTGTGAATGCGATGGCGGTGGGCCTTGCCCGAAACGACGCAATTTTTTATTCGGCAGCATCAGGCGCAGGCAATCCGGTGATTTATATCGGTGCAAAAACTGGGCGTGACGGTATCCATGGTGCGACTATGGCCTCTGCTGAATTTACTGATGATGCTGCATCAAAACGGCCAACTGTGCAGGTTGGTGATCCTTTTGCGGGCAAATTGTTAATGGAAGCCAGCCTTGAATTAATGGCATCTGACAGTGTGGTGGCTATACAAGATATGGGGGCAGCTGGCCTAACATCATCTTCCGTTGAAATGTCTGCCAAGGGTGGTCTTGGCATGGAGATTGACCTTGATCAAGTGCCAGTCCGCGAAGATGGAATGAGCGCATATGAAATTATGCTGTCAGAATCCCAAGAACGTATGCTGGTGATTTTAAAACCTGATGCGACCGAAAAAGCGAAAGCAATATTTGATAAATGGGATTTGGATTTTGCCACAATCGGGAATGTTACTGAAACCGGACGCCTTGTCTTGATGAAAGATGGTGAACTGGCAGCAGATATCCCACTTGACCCATTAGTTGATGATGCTCCTGAATATGATCGTCCACATGAAGCAACACCGTCAAAAGCAGTGATCGCATCAGAAGATATTGCAGCAGATATTAGTATTATTAACGCATTGGTAGAAATGATGGGATCACATCATATGGCTAGCCGTCGTTGGATTTGGGAGCAATATGATCGGCATGTCATGGCAGATACTATTGCTGCCTCTACGGGTGATGCCGCGCTAGTCCGTGTGCATGGGTTGGATCGTGGTTTGGCAATCACAACTGATTGCACCCCACGCTATGTTAAAGCTGCGCCTGAAGTTGGCGGCATGCAGGCCGTAGCAGAAGCATATCGTAATATTTCTGCTATCGGTGCAACACCATTAGCCGTGACCAATAACCTTAATTTCGGAAACCCTGAAAAGCCTCATATCATGGGGCAAATCACGGGGTCCGTGACGGGCATGGGTATTGCGGCCAAACATTTAAATACACCTGTCGTTTCAGGTAATGTGTCGCTTTACAATGAAACAGAGGGGCAAGCGATTAATCCGGCCCCTGTGATTGGAATGATTGGCGTCATTGATGATGTATCTGACGCTATTGGCATAGCCGCTCCACAAGATGCTGACCTAGTGGTGATTGGCCAAAAACAAGATTGTAATGATGGATGGTTGGGTGTTTCTGTTTACGCTGATATGCTGTCAGAAAATCCTGATGCGGCACCGCCCCCTGTTAATTTAGATACCGAACTAACACATGGTAATTTTGTGCGTGCCCAAATCGCCGCTAAAACGGTCGTAGCAGCGCATGACATCTCAGATGGTGGATTGCTTCCTGCTGTTACTGACATGCTTGTTGCTGGTGCTGTAGGGGCGAATATCAATATACCTGACGATGCAGGGCACGGTTGGGCCTTTGGTGAAGACCAAGGACGTTATCTTGTGGCAACACGCAATTTGGTTGCGCTAACTGCTGCGGCCAAAGATAGTGATGTCAATATTCAACATATTGGGACAACAAATGCATCTGGGGAATTGAAATTCACGCCAGACATGCTTATTTCAATAGAAGAATTAAAAAATGTTTATGAAAATTGGCTACCTGACATGATGGCTGCCAACACGTAAAAGAATTACCTCATCAACCCTAGTGGAGACACGCTATGGCTATGGAAGCCCAAGAGATTGAACGTTTGATCAAAGAAGCGCTTCCTGGTGCTGATGTTACCATTACTGATTTGCGTGGTGATGGGGATCACTATGCTTGTCACGTTGTTGCGGATGAATTTAAAGGCAAAACACGCATTCAACAGCATCAACTTGTTTATGAAGCACTTGGTGGTCGCATGGGGGGTGAACTTCACGCATTAGCCCTGCAAACATCACCACGCGCGGAATAATAAAAAGGATTATACCAATGGACGCACAAACAAAGTCACAAATTGAAGGCGAAATCGCATCAACAGACGTTGTTCTGTTTATGAAAGGTACACCAGTATTTCCACAATGTGGGTTTTCCGCTGCGGTGGTCGGTGTGCTTTCACATCTTGGCATTACTTTTCGCGGTGTGAATGTGCTTGAAGACGATAACGTACGTGAAGGCATTAAAGAATTTACAAACTGGCCAACTATCCCCCAGCTTTATGTGAAGGGTGAGTTTATCGGCGGCTGTGATATCATTCGTGAAATGTATGAAACAGGTGAGCTGATCGAGCTTCTGAATACTCGCGGTATTGATGTAAACCCACAAGCAGATGCCTAATCGCTTAGTCGCCTGTTAACATCTCATAAGTGTTCCAGTCAGATTTTATTGCGTGCTGGTCATACAAACTTCTTGCGCGGTAATTATTATCACGTGTGATCCAGCGTATGACCGGCCATCCTTTTTTAGCAGCAATAGTTTTTAGTTCGCCTAATAACTGTGCCCCAACATTGTTGCCGCGTGCAGATGGATCAACAAAAAGATCATCAAGAAAACCTATCTCTGCACCGCGCAACGGGCTTGGCATGGCGCGAAAATGTGCAAAACCAATAATGACATCATCTGCTGCTGCAATAATCCCCGTCACCGGATTAGCATCATCCATTAACCAACTCCACGTTGTCGCCATTCCATCAGGTGTAAGCGTAACTTGATAATGGTCAGCATACCCATGATAAAGATGAGCCCATGCATCATAATCATCTGCACGAAGTGATTTAATAGTGATTACCATCTTTATTGCACTACACTTTTCATAAACGCCAATAAGATCAAAATACTATCATGAAGAGGCGTTTGGTGTCATGATAGCTAAATATAAATCCTCGCTGAATGAGCACCAGATTAATGATGACATCACGTTCATGGATCATGTTAATGACATTGGCGTTTATCTGGGGCGGCACATTCTTTTTATCTGAAATTTTATTGCGCGAAATGACGCCGTTTCAAATTGTGTTTCACCGTGTTGGTATTGCCGCCATCGTGATGTATATATTCCTTCGCATGCGTGGGAAAACACTTCCCTCAAGCTTAAAAACATGGGGCGTCTTAGGCGTGATGGGGCTTCTTAACAATGCCATTCCTTTTTCTGCCATCGTATTTGGACAGCAATATATCACCGCTGGACTTGCCTCTATCCTTAATTCAACCACGGCATTTTTTGGCGTTATCGTCTCTGCAATAATTTTAAGTGATGAGCGCATCACTATGCCAAAATTTCTGGGTGTTATATTAGGAATTTTAGGAGTTGTAATCATTATCGGTGTAGATGCGTTAACACAGCTTTCTTTAACCAACATTGGACAATATCTAATTATCGTATCATCAATAAGTTATGCATTTGCATCAGTTTGGGGGCGGTTATTTGTTCGTGACCTTGGGGTGGAGGTGACAGCAACAGGAATGCTTATCACATCAACAGTGTGGATGCTCGTGCTATCTGTCTGGGTAGAAGGCTTCCCCATTGCAGCGTTATCTATAACCTCAACTGTTGCCATCCTGACTTTCGCCATTTTATGTACTAGCGTTGCTTATCTTTTATATTTCGCAATTCTCGCTGAAGCAGGTGCATCAAACCTTATGCTTGTCACCATCATCATCCCTGCTTTTGCGATGTTATTAGATGCAATGTTTTTAGGTGAATGGGTATCATATATTGATATGGTTGGCTTTGCCGTTATAACGTTGGGTCTGTTGGTGATCAGCAGAAAAATAAAGTCACCCATCTTCAGCAAATAAAAAAGGCCGCCATTAAGGCAGCCTTTCATAAATATATATACTATCGATTAACGTGAGTAATATTCGATAACGAGATTTGGTTCCATTTGAACCGGGTAAGGAACGTCACCCAAGTCTGGTACGTTATTCATTGATCCACGGAACTTACCTTCTTCAACAGTAACGTATTCTGGAAGATCACGTTCTGCAGATGCAGCAGCTTCGAGCACCTGTGGGATTTCTTTTGACTTGTCTTTAAGCTCAATAACGTCACCAATCTTGATCATCACAGATGGGATGTTACAGCGGCGACCATTCAGTTTTACGTGACCGTGGTTGATCAACTGACGGGCTGCAAATACAGTTGGTGCAAATTTCATACGGTAAACGAGCGCATCAAGGCGGCTTTCGAGAATACCAATAAGGTTTTGACCAGTATCACCACGACGGCGAACGGCTTCCTGATAATATTTTTTGAACTGCTTTTCGCCAATGTTACCATAGTAACCCTTAAGCTTCTGCTTTGCCATAAGCTGCACACCGTAATCGGTAGGCTTGCGGCGACGCTGGCCGTGCTGACCTGGGCCATATTCACGAGCGTTCACAGGTGACTTTGCGCGACCCCAAAGGTTCACACCAAGACGACGATCAATTTTATGCTTAGACGAATGACGCTTATGGTCGGATTTAGGTGCCATTTTGGCCTCCATTTTTTAGTGTTGTTGCCCCGGTAGTGCGCCCTTTTTAAAGTTTGCCGGATTAAATGACCCTCATTGCTGAGTTCAAATAATCACTTTCCCGAGAATTGAAGTGTTTAATTATGAAAATTTAGGCCATAAGTCAAGCCCAGAGATGATCTTAACCCCCTGCCCTCTTTAATGCTTTGATCATCCCATGCATAGTTTTGAGGTCCTGTTCGGTCAGCCCTGCACGATTATATAGCGCCATAATGTTACGCATGACACTCGGTTGCATTTCAGGATTTGCAAAAAAACCGCCAATAGAAAGATTTTCTTCCAATGTGTTGAAGAAAAATTGCTTATTTTCTGAAGTAGCACGCATTATGTCTTCATCTTCTTCATCAGAAAGATTAACACCATCCAATGCTGCCATACGACATTCCCATCCTGTAAGTAATACAGCTTGACCCAAGTTCAAGGATGGAAAATTAGGGTTAAGTGGAGCCGTAATAATGATATCTGCAAGTGCTACATCTTCATTATCAAGACCTGAACGCTCTCCACCAAACAAAAGCGCGGGTTGTCCCCCTGCTTTCGCGTGCTTCACAAGTTTTTGCGCTGCTTCGCGTGGGGTAAGGATTTCTTTTTCCATCCCACGTTTACGCGCTGTTGTCGCCGCAATCATGGTGAACGGCGCAAGCGCTTCATCTGATGTTTGATGAATAGTGGCATGGTCTAATATATCAGCACCACCCGCAGCCATGCTGACAGCTGAAGGGTTTGGCCATCCGTCACGTGGGTTGATTAAGTGCATTTTTGACATCCCGCAATTTTTCATGGCACGCGCAGATGCACCAATATTCTCACCCATTTGAGGATTAGCAAGAACAACTGCTGGCATGATGGCAGGATTAATTAAGTCATAAACTTCAGCAGATTTGCCAAGCATGTTGTTATTCCGATGATGGTGCCAAGACACCATCTTTTAATAATTTCCATGTCATGGCATCTGCCAAGGCCATCACTGAAGCATCAATGATGTTCGTGGAAACGCCTACAGACGTCCAAGCTTGGCCATTATCATCACGGCATTCGATTAAGACGCGAGTAACAGCATCTGTACCGCCAGTCTCACCATTACCAGCTAGAATACGGACCTTATAATCAAACAATGTAACGCCTGCCAATTCAGGATAGGCCCTAACCAAAGCTTTACGGATGGCGGTATCAACCGCATTTACTGGGCCGTTTCCTACGGCGGCTTCATGGAACGTTTGCGTGCCAACCTTAACCGTTACGGTTGCTTCGGATTCTACAACAAGGCTACCTTTAGCATTGAACCTTCGTTCATCCATCACCCGAAAGCGACCAATGACAAAATATTCAGGCACATCATCTAAGGCGTGACGCACCAGCATTTCCATACTGGCTTCGGCAGTGTCAAAAGCCCACCCATTATATTCTTTGTTTTTGACATCATCGATCAAGCCATCAAGGCGGTGATCGTTTTTATCAACTTCAATGCCAAAGTCTTCAAAGCGCGCAAGAAAATTTGATTTACCTGACTGGTCTGAGACAACATACTCTCGGCTATTACCTACAGTTTCAGGCGTGATATGTTCATAAGTCCGAGGATCTTTTTGCGCCGCAGATGCGTGCAATCCACCTTTATGAGCAAATGCCGCATCACCTACATATGGTGCATGATGATTCGGCACACGATTAAGACGATTATCAACCAATCTAGATAACGTTTTCAACTTAGCTAATTTTTCAGTAGATACACCCGTCTCAAAGCCATATTTTAACATTAATGTCGGGATTAATGTAATGAGGTTGGCATTACCGCAACGTTCGCCAATGCCATTAATCGTTCCTTGAACCTGACGTGCACCAGCACGAATAGCAGCAATTGAGTTAGCCACTGCCAACCCACAATCATTATGACAATGAATACCAATATTTACCGTTGGTACCGCGGCTTTTACAGCCTCAACACCGCGCGTAATATCCTCTGGCATTGCCCCGCCATTTGTATCACACAGGACAATCCATTGCGCACCACCATCAAAAGCAGCCTTCGCACAGGCAACAGCATATTCAGGATTATTTTTAAAACCATCAAAGAAATGTTCGCAATCAAACATTGGCATACGGCCACGTTCAGCTACAGCTTGGAGCGAAGATGATATCATTTCTAGGTTTTCTTCTGGCGCCACCCCAAGCGCAGTTTTCACATGGAAATCCCATGTTTTGCCAACAAGGCATGTCGCATCGGTTTCAGCATCCAACACCGCAACCAAACCTGGATCGTTTGATGCTGAACGTCCACCACGACGGGTCATACCAAATGCAACAGATTTAGCTGTTTTAAGGGTTGGAAAATCAGCGAAAAAAGCATTATCAGTTGGATTAGCACCAGGCCAACCGCCTTCGACGTAATCAATACCCATTTCATCGAGCGCGCGGGCAATAGCAATTTTATCAGCGACTGAAAAATCAATCCCACGTGTTTGCGCCCCGTCACGAAGCGTCGTATCAAAGATCCAAATACGGTCGCCAGTCATTTCTATTTTCCTTGATGAAAAGTTATGGTGAGGAATGCCTCATTCCTCGTCTATAACTTAATTTATGAATAAATTAAAGCCATGGGGCTATTTACGCCGCCAACTCGTGCCCTCAGGCGTATCTTCCAGTAAGATACCTTGTGCTGATAACTCCTCACGAATACGATCTGCTTCTGCATAATCTTTATTAGCTTTCGCAGCTTTTCTCGCTGCAATAGCCTCAACTATTGCCTGATCATTACCTGCATCACCGCCCTTGAGCCAATTTGATGAATGATCACCTAATAATCCCATTAACATTGCAGACGATTTCACACGATCACGCGCACCATTATCACCTTTATTAGCCATCCTTGCCAATTCATGAAGCCGTGCCAGTGCGTTTGGGGTATTTAAATCATCACCCAATGCCGCCAGCACATCTTCATCTGGCTCTGCACCATCAGCTGCACCATCAGCTGCACGATAAAGGCTATCTAAGGCAGATTTAGCTTCCGCCACACCAGCCATGGAAAAGTCTAGCGGCGCTCGATAATGAGCTGAAAGCAATGCATACCGCATTGCTTCACCCGGAAATTGGTTGAGCACATCAGCAACAGTGGTGAAATTACCCAATGATTTGGACATTTTTTCACCATCAACGGTAACGTATCCATTATGCATCCATGTTTGGGCCATCATACCTTGGTTATGAGCACAGCGCGATTGTGCAATTTCATTCTCATGATGGGGAAAGATTAAATCCAAACCGCCTGCATGAATGTCAAAAACCTCACCTAAATATTTAGCAGACATCGCTGAACATTCGATATGCCAACCCGGACGACCATAACCCCAAGGGCTATCCCATCCAGGCTGATCGCCTTCAGATGGCTTCCATAACACAAAATCGCCAGCATCTTTTTTAAAACTCGCAACTTCTACGCGCGCTCCTGCCAGTAATTCATCGGGACTACGGCGTGATAATTGGCCATAGTCATCCATGCTGGCAACATGGAAAAGCACATGACCATCAGCTTCATAGGCATGCTCTTTTTCAATGAGGCTTGTAATCATAGCGATCATTTCGGCGATATGATCAGTGGCTCTTGGTTCAATATCCGGAACAGCTGACTTTAAAGCGGCGCAATCATCATGAAAAGCTTTGGTGGTGCCTTCAGTCAGCTCTCTTATACTGACCCCGGTTTCTTGCGCGCGTGCATTGATTTTATCATCAACATCAGTGATGTTGCGGACATAAGTAACTTTTGGAAAATGGTGCCGTAAAAGACGCACAAGCACATCAAACAACACAACCGGTCGTGCATTACCGACATGTATGCGATCATAGACGGTTGGTCCACACGCATATATTCTAATATGTGAAGGATCTAATGGAACAAAAGGTGTTTTTGCTCGCGTTAACGTATTATAGAAATGTAGATCGGGCATTAAGCATCATCTCCTTTGATGCGTGCCAAGATACGTTCACGGCCCATCATCGGCAATAAGCCCGCAAGCTCCGGCCCTGATGCAGCCCCTGTTAATGCAAGGCGCAATGGCATAAAAACACCACGTCCCTTGAGACCTGTTTCTGCCATAATGGCTTTTGTCCATCCCCCCCAAGTTTCAGTGGTGATCGTACCTTCAGGCAAGGTTGCTGCTGCTGCAACCATCACCGCTTCATCTTCGATGATAGGACTAATAGGTTGGGTAATAACATCAAACCATAGTTTTGCTTCGGCGATATTCTTAAGGTTCCCGCGCACAGCATGCCAAAACACCTCACCGCCAACAACACCTATGGCCTCAAGTTGAGCGCTGACAACAGCATAATCTAATTGACCTAAAATACGGCTATTAACGATAGTAAGTTCGGCTGGATCAAACCGAGGTGTGGCACGGCCAAACCGTGTCATGTCAAAGCCGTCAATAACATCACTCATCTGGATGCGTGGCTCAACAGGATCAGACGTGCCAATACGTGCCAATAAACTAGCAATAGCTATGGCCTCTATCCCATCATCACGTAAACTAGCAATGGAAAGCGAACCAAGTCGTTTGGATAAACCTTCGCCATCAGCCCCAGCAAGTAATGCAAAATGACCCATTGAAGGGGCATGACCGCCCAACGCTTCAAAAAGTTGAATTTGAGCAGCTGAATTAGTTGTATGGTCTTCACCACGGAGGATATGAGTGATGCCATGGTCCATATCATCAACAACAGAGGCAAGTGTATAAATCACCCGGCCATCTGCACGCAAAATCACTGGGTCTGAAAGCGACGACATTGGCACAGAAACTTCACCACGCACCAAATCATCCCAAGTAACGGTCACATCCTCAAGCTTAAAGCGGTAATGTGGTTTTTCGCCTGCAGCTTCTTTTGCCGCAATTTCGTCATCAGACAGTTTAAGTGCTGCACGGTCATATACCGGAGGACGGCCAGCAGCAAGCTGTGACTTACGCTTTAGGGACAATTCTTCTTGGGTTTCAAAGCATTTATAAGCACGGCCTGACGCCACCAAACCTTCGAGTGCTGAATGATACCGATCAAGGCGAGATGATTGGCGATCTTCAACATCCCAGGTCATCCCCATCCATTTAAGGTCAGCTCGAATAGAAGCTTCAAATTCGGGAGTTGAACGCTCATCATCTGTATCATCAATGCGCAGCATAAACTTACCACCTTCTTTTCTGGCAAAAAGGTAATTAACTAATGCGGTGCGCATATTCCCAACATGAAGATTTCCAGTTGGGCTAGGGGCAAAACGAACGAGTGTCATCAGAATTCTCCAGCCGATGACGGCTTATCAAGAGGAAAACCATTTATAATTGGGAAGCGTCGGTCACGATAAAAAGCACGGCGCGTTAATTTTGGCCCTGGCGCACATTGGCGGCGCTTATATTCTGCACGTTTTAACATCACAGCGCATCGGCGCACTAAATCTGCATCATGGCCAGCAGCTATTAATGTATCAACTGAAGATTGCTGTTCCACTAAGCCTGCCATGATCGCATCAAGTACTTCATATTCAGGCAGACTATCTGAATCTTGTTGATCTGGGCGCAATTCTGCAGATGGCGGCCGCGTGATAATCCGTTCAGGGATAAGTGGGCTGTCATCACGCCCTTTTTCAGGCCCTAATGCACCTTGTGGCAAGTTTTTATTGCGCCAATGACAAAGCTCAAAAACACGGGTTTTCCACACATCAATCAATGGTGCATAACCACCGCACATATCACCATAAAGCGTGGCATACCCTGTCGCATATTCGGATTTATTGCCCGTGGTCAGCACCATTTGTCCGGTGGTGTTGGAAATGCTCATCAGTGCAAGCCCACGCAGGCGTGACTGTAGATTTTCACGTGCAAGGTCTGGGGACGCTTCAGCAAACACGTCCCCTAACATCACATCAACAGATTGCATGGCAGGATCAATATCAAGGTTTCGTAATGAAACCCCTAAATTTTCAGCTAATGCGGCAGCATCATCGAGGCTTATTTGGCTGGTATATGGCGACGGCATCATAACAGCATCAACACGATCCGCACCAAGCGCATCAACTGCCAACGCAGCCACAAGTGCAGAATCTACACCGCCTGAAAGACCGAGCACAACACGGTCAAAGCCACTTTTTTCAACATAGTCTCTTATGCCTAAGGTGATGCAGCGCCAAAGTGAAGTGTTACCTCGATCTGGCTCAATGACTGCACCTTGGAAACGCCAACCTTCTATCGTTTGTTTGGCCTCGATCAGAGATACAGTTTCGGTGAATGACGGCAAATATGCACCGATCTTACCGCCAGGATTAACCGCAAATGATGCCCCATCAAACACCAAGTCATCATGACCACCAACCAAATTGACATAAAGTAAGGGAAGACCAGATTCCGTGACCCGTGCAACAGACGCCATCATGCGATCATCAATTTTATCTTCTTCAAAGGGCGAGCCGTTACAGGATAGCAACAATTCAGCACCTGTTTCAGTCAAACATTCCACTAAGTCAGCGTGCCACATATCTTCACAAACTGGCAGTCCCATCAGTACACCACGCAGCATTACTGGGCCAGGCAGCTCACCCGGTACAAAATTTCTGGGGTCATCAAATACGCCAGTGCCTGGCAAACGTGCTTTATCTCTGATGGCATGAATATTGCCATCATCAAGCACAAATACAGCATTCCTTACAATACCTTTTTCATCACGCCGCGGGGCACCAACAATAATCGCAGGCGCATCACCGGTCGTTAATCTTGAAAGATGGTCGACAGCGCGCGCCATTTCATCAAGAAAACCTTCAACCTGCACCAAGTCATCAACCTGATAACCTGACAAGTATGTTTCCGGTGCAACGACAATATCAGCACCTTGAGCTTGAGCAGCACGATATGCCTCAACAAGTTTCTTGGTGTTGCCGTTGATGTCACCGACTTTTGGGTTTAATTGTGCAATGGCAAAAAGTAATGTTTTCATAACTTTGTTCTAACTTTTTTATGAGTAGAATTCAATTAAGACCAGCGCGGCAGAAAACTGTGTACGTGCTGTTAGCAAATGTTTTAGATGCCTTTATGCATCTAGTGCAAAGTCAGGTTTAATCTTGTTGCGGCACCAAAAATTCACGGCCTGTCTTTACGCGGCTAACACCATCATAAGAAATGATGTCGGCTGTAGCATATGTTTCTGCCCACTTATTTGGTAAATATGATCCAGTACCAATTAAATCAACCGGTGCACCTGCCAACGCAAACACGCGGCATTTTTCAGGACCGAAACCGCTTGAACAAACAATTTTAACATTTTCAAAACCGTTTTC
>CBFIAO010000053.1:0-13422 GCA_965660595.1 Puniceispirillales bacterium (SeqCode)
TCCCAAAGATCGCGCCAAGCGGGGTGACGTTAAACGAGATGGTCAGGGTATCGCTAAAGCTGACCAAGGTTGTGGTGACAACAGCACCATCTTTTACCGCAGCAGCCACATGCATTGCCGCGATAAATGAAATCACCGCACCAATTGGACCAAGTGCATCACGATAATTAGTGCGCACCGCCATGATAGGCACCAATATCGCCGTAAGTAATGGCGTCAATATTCCAAGGGTGATGGCCGTATCAATTGACATCATGAGCCGCCCCCTAACAATGATTTGGCCGCAAGGTCAGCATAATGAATGACCGGGGCGGCATAAATACCAAAGACAATGTTTGCACCAGCCAATAGCCAAAGCGGGCCATAAACCCAAGGGTTTTCAGTGATGACCACATTTTTTGGGGCGGGACGTACCCACAACACCTCAACCATTTTCCATAAGTAAATGACGGATAGCGCTGATGACAGCAGCACAAGGCCTGTGATCATGACATAGCCTTCATCAAGAATGGCATAGACGAGGTAGAGTTTTGAGATAAAGCCAGCCGTGAGTGGAAGGCCAATTAAAGACAACCCACAGATCAGCAGCGCAGCAGAGGTGATTGGCATAGCGCGGCCTAAGCCATCTATGTTGCCAATATTTGCGCGGCGGCCAATAGCAACGGCCAATGCCCCAACTGCCATGAACATGCCGCCCTTGATCATGGCATGATTAACCATATGGATAAAGCCAGCGCCAATGCTGGCGGTGGTCCCTATCCCAAGCGCCAAGGTGATATAGCCAATTTGTGCAATGGATGATTGCGCCAGCATCAGCCGAAGGTCACGTTCGTAAATCGCCAAGATTGTGCCTGCAAACATCGCCATTAACGACATGGGGATAATGATCCAGTAAAGAATTAGATCAGTGATGTCTTCAAGGCCAGCAAAGACCGTGAACAAGACACGCGCCAGCACATAAATTGCCGCTTTCGTTGCCACGGCAGCAAGTAGCGTTGCCACCGCTGATGGCGCATAACCATAGGCAGCAGGCAGCCATACATGAACAGGAAATGCCGCGGCTTTGACCATCATGCCTGCGGCCATGAAGGCGAGCCCTACAAATACAGGTTCTAAGGTTGCCCCGGGCAAGCGTATGGCAAGGTCTGCCATATTGAGCGTGCCAGTTACAGCATAACAAAACCCAACCCCGATGACGTAGAATGTCGCGCCTATCGCACCAATGATCAGGTAGTTATATGCCGCTGGTAAAGCCCGCCGGTCACGCCCTGCCCCCATGGCAATTAAAATCACTGCCGAAAGGGCAGAAATTTCCAAAAAGACAAAGAGATTAAAGGCATCACCTGTCATGACCAACCCAAGTAAACCGCCAATGGCCAACAGCCATGCGCCGTAAACACGTGGGATATCTTCTTTTTTTATTTCATGTTCAATCAGTGGTTTAGCATAAAGAGTTGATGCAACACTTAAGCCAGATATAACCACGGCCATTAAGGTTGATGCACCATCGGCAACAAATTCAATCCCCCAAGGTGGTGGCCATCCCCCAAGTTCATAACTGGCGCGGCCTGCGGCATTGGTCAGCATATTGGCCATGGCAGCGGCAGCGCTGGCCATGATTGTGACCATGGTAACAAGCCATGCCAAGAACGATGACGGCATGATCGCCGCGATCACCGACATGATTAAGGGTAACACCACAACAATCGCAGATAAGTTTGATGCAATATCAATCATGATGCCCTCTTTTCTTGCGTTGCGGCATCGGTTCTATCATCTGAAGAGGTTGCTTTATCAGCGTGACGATCTTCACGTTTTTCAGTCAGCAATTCATCTTCTTCGATTGAACCAAAAGCATCATTAATCTTTAACACAAGCGCGAGCCCTAGCGCGGTCGTGGCAACACCGACCACAATCGCCGTCAAGATGAGGACATGCGGTAATGGATTGGCATATAGCACGGTTTCACCTGATGACATGATAATGGGCGCAGTGCCGCCTTCAACCCACCCAAGTGAGATGTAAAGAAGAAAGAGTGACGTTTGAAAAATCGCAAGACCGATCAGTTTTTTGACCAAGTTATGACGTGAGATGACCATATAAAGGCCAATACACATCAGGATCACGACGATCATATAATTCCAATGGGTGATTAAGATATCAGGCATCGTCATCGCTTTCTGCGGTGGGGGTATAGCCCGCGAATGCAAAGAATAATGCCAACATGACTGAAGTCACCGTGATACCGACACCGAGTTCAACCAACAGAATGCCTAAATGTTGACCATGGGCAGGGTCGGTATAGTCGATGAAATTGTAATCAAGGTAATTGCCGCCACGCAGCCAAGTATAAACACCAACGCCAGCATAAAGCGCAACGCCAATAATCATGGCGCTAAAGACCGCTGTTTTAGGTGCAAGCTTTCGGGCCGCTGCAAGGCCGAAGACAAGCCCATAAAGAATAAAGGCAGCAGCAATAATCACACCTGCCTGAAAGCCGCCACCAGGGCCAAAATCACCATGAAATTGGACATAAAGACCAAACAGGATGATCGGTGCAAACAATATCTTGGTGGCCACACGGTAAACAGGGTTAGACTTCATGACTTCCCCTTTTGGTTTTTGGTGTCTTTTTTATGTGCGGCATCATCTTCGGTGATCTTCATGACATGATGCGGCAAGTGACGTTTAGGTTTGCGTGACAGGGTTTTGCCCGTCAGCAACACCAATACGCCAAGGCCAGCGGAAAAGATAACAATGGTTTCGCCAAGCGTATCAAAGCCGCGATAACTGGCAAGCACCGTCGTCACCGCATTTGGAATATGAAGGTCACGATAACTTTCCGCAAGATAGCGCGGGCCAACATGCATGTGAACAGGCGTATCAGCAGCGCCAAATGGCGGCAGGTTAACCACCGCAATCATCAACAAGGCGCCAACAATAACGACCATGACCAATGGGCCAATGAAATTAGTTGATGGGGCTTTTTCTTCGGCAGGAAGACGCGCCATCGCCGCCAGCAATAAAACAGTAGATATCCCTGCCCCAACGGCAGCTTCGGTAAAGGCAACATCAACCGCATCCAGATTTACAAACATAGCAGCAGAGATCAGCGAATAAGCACCTGCCATGACAATAGCGGCGAATAAACGGCGTGTTCGTAAAACCAAGACGGCAATCACCACCATAAAGGACACCAAGAATATATTGATCACTACCCCGGTCATGATGTTTTGCCTTTTTTGGGTGATGTTAAGTCACGCCCAATAGGATGATGACCTGATCTGCGGGCCACTTGCGCCACGGCATGACCGGATATTGGGCTGGTGAAGATCAAGAAAATGCCGATTAAAGCCAATTTTACCGTCACCAGCGTGAACCCAGCTAGCAGCATCATGCCAAGGACATAGAAGGCAACGCCGGCGGTATCAATCATACCGGCTGCATGAATACGGGCATAAACATCTTTCAAGGTAATTAACCCATAAGCACCGATGAGGATTGATAGACTGCCCAACGCAAAACATATGCCTGATAAAACCGTGATGATATCCATTATGAGGTTGTCTCCTCATCATCATCGCCAAGGCTGCCTGTGCTGAACAGCTTGAGGACCGCAAAGGTGCCGATAAAATTAATGATGGCATAAAGGATTGAAATGTCGATAAATTCAGGACGTCCCATGATAAATCCATGAAGTGAAATGCCAAGGATCACCAATGTGCCGATGACATTAACCGATAACACACGGTCAAATGCCGTTGAGCCGAGCGCAGTTCGAACAAGTGCCATCAAGACAGCAACACCAAGGCTAAACATTGCTGTGAGCATCATTATTTCAGGTCCAAATTCTGTCATGATGGCGTTACTTCTTGTGCATTACCTTCGAGCGCGGTGACACGGCGGTCCATATCACCGCCGCGAACATCATCACCAAAGTCAGCTGCAAGCGCATGAACATAAAACCCACCATCATCAATATCAACGGTCACTGTCCCCGGGGTTAAGGTGATCGAATTGGCATAAGTTGCAATACCAGCTTCGGTACGCTGACTTATGGGCACGTAAAACAGCTCAGCATCATCGGTTTTTTTCAAGATTGTTTTAGCGGTGGCGATATTGGCGGTGATTATCTCACGGCAGAGCCAGACAAGATAAAGTGGTAAGCGGCGCATCAAGTGAAGTGGCAGGCCTTCTTGATCACTGCCGCCAAGGCGGTGTGACATCCAGGTGGCAAAAGCGACGCTTAAGACGCCAAGGCCAGTCACCAATGGTGTATAATGTCCAGACATCAGCAGCCATAGCGCCATTAGGATGCAAAATAAAAGAAATGAGCGGGCCATAAAGAAGCGTCTCATGCGAGTGAATTCGATGGGTAAATATAACAACCAGCAATGATTTCACGCAACAGCAAATAGATGAAATATTTTTGTTTTTTGCGCTATTTTTTCTTTAATAATCCACCCCTGCGTTACCATGCCGCTTATTCATATCTTGATCATCATTAGGCAATGATTTAGGTTAACGGTATTATTGTTGATTACTGTGTGAATGGGGGATGACATGGCATCTAAAAACACAAAACCGCGTCCTGCCGGTGTTCCGGAAGAAAACGTCTATAACAAAACACATTGGACGATCATCGTCGCCATCGTTGCGGTTGCAATCACCATGTATTTTGTTATCAGCGCGGGTTAGTTTTTATAAATAATCAGCTGAATAGATAAAGAAAAAGCCTTGATGAAGATCAAGGCTTTTTGTTTGGTATATTTGTCGATTTAGTCAGGGTCGACAGAAAATTTACCGAAAAGTGAAATAACGATTACCAGAACAACTGGAAAACCGACCACAAGAATTGCACCGATTGTTGGATCCATTATATCCCCCCAAAACTCTAGATAATTAGTGTTTTATCTATACCCAACTCTTATCACCTTGACCAGCCCTGATATGACGATTTCTGCTTTCATGGCGCATGGTTTTAAGATTACTATATGTACATGACCAACACACTCGTGATGTCCGCCCCAAATGGTGCGCGGAAAACCAAACAAGACCACCCTCGTCTGCCGATAACCATCAATGAAACAATTGCGGCGGCTATTGATGCGCATCAGGCTGGTGCTTCCATCCTGCATGCCCATGTCAGGGATGATGATGGTCAGCACAGTCTTGACCATGGGCGGTATAAAGACCTGCTGGCCGGGATGGCAGCGGCCTGCCCCGGGATGCCATGCCAGATCACAACAGAAGCGGTGGGAAGATATACGCCCCAGCAACAATTGGATTGTTTATTAGCGGTTGCACCTGATTTCGCATCACTTGCGATCCGTGAAATAACGGCAGATGGTCCTGATATCATGCGGGATGCCGCAACCGCCGCGACAGATTTAAATATCCACCTGCAATATATCCTATATGACTTGGATGACTTGGTGTTGTTGCGGCGGCTTTATGATGATGGCGTGCTGCAAGAAAAAGCACCGGATATCCTTTATGTTCTAGGAAAGTATAATCCAAATTTTACATCACATCCTGATGAATTGGATCCGTTTTTGGATCAAGACCTGAGCTTTACCCATTCGTGGATGGTCTGTGCATTTGGGGCCATGGAATATGATGTTATGGCAAAGGCAGCCCAACATGGTGGTCACGCACGCATTGGATTTGAAAACAATCTTTTCATGAAAGATGGTAGTTTGGCCGCCGATAATGCCGCGCTAATCACTCAGTTTACCGGCACCCATAAGCCTGCACGTCATGTCGATGACGTCTTCAACCGTTAAGTCGCTTGTGCTTCTTGATCGATAGCCCCTGCCCAAGACCAAAGATTTAACAGTGGGTCTGTTGTTCGCATGGCGTGGTTTTCCCATTCTTCATGGTATATCGCCGTATTAGGAGCTTTGGGGATTTCTTCACCGTCATTTTGTGACCATAGCCCCGTGCCAGAAATGGTGTGGTAAAGTTCGGTCGCTTCGTGGTTATGGTTGGGGTAATAAATATCACGCCCAAGAATCAAAAACCCAATGCGGCAGTCATCACAAATCAGCACACCATTAGGGCCTATAATCTCAACAAAAGATTCGTTTTCAAAAAAGCGATCTTCAAAAATGCCAATATAGTTTTTATTAGTCTTCCAATTAAAATAAGGAAAGACGTGGTGAGCTGAACGAATAATATCATCAAAGGGCGGTGCTGGTTGCGCGGTTAATTCAGGCCAGTATGACGTCGCAGGAACTTGCGCCGCGGTATGAGACGTATTGAGCGGCAACGGGTCTTTGATGGCATCCACCACCCAAGCAAGATGAGCAGATGATGTGCCAGCAAGCCCCTTGAGCGCGTTGTCTGATTGATAAAATGCCAAGACAGCACACCGGAAGTCATCCATCTGTTGTATTAAATTCATGTTTTATCCCCACGTGTTTTTAGGAACAGCAAGCCTGAAAAACACAGCCAAGCCGCAAGTCCAGACGTGATCATGACACCAAAAAATGTCATCTGTCCAGAAAGGAAAAGTGCACCGCCTATGGTAGGGCCAAGCGCATTTGAAATGGCTCGCGGCACGGTGATCCAACCTTTTGCACGGCCATAAACTTCTGCTTTAAAATAGAGATTGGTCACAAAACCGTAGGTGACGGTGAGGATGCCATGCCCCATGCCAAATAAAGCCATGGCCGCGATGGCATAGGCAAGGCTTGGGGTTTGCACAACAACTAAGGATATGATGAGAAAGCCAAACGCGATCATACCTGTTATACGAGCATCTATCTTATGCCCTAGCGTCATTTCCAAGACACGGCCAACAACCTGGAACGGCCCATAAATGCTGGCCAGCAATACGGCGAGCCCAAGGTCATCAAATTGAAGATTAAACCACGTTATCCAAAGTAAAGATGTGCTGGCAAATAACATATTTTCCAAGGATGATGATGCCCCAAGAATAATAATGGCCGCACGTTCCCGCAATGTCATGCTGCCCCAGCTGAAACGTTCAGCTTTACCCGTTGCCGCATTGGTGATCTGTTCAAGGCCACGACGCGCCAATAGATGCACCCGCCATGCCATCAATAATAAAATGATGCTAATCACCCCTGACGTGGCGCCTAGACCGATATGAGTAAGCAATGGCGCAACCGTCACCCATGTTAGGCTTGATGCAATACCGCCATAGAAGGTGATGTAGCTGATGTTGCGGCGGGATTGGGATTCATCAATTTTTACTGCTGCACTGAAGGCGGTTTCATAGCTGGACATGGCAAAGCCAACACCAACCGGCACCATACAAACCCAAATCCAGATGATGGACGGAAAAAGAGGCAACGCCCCCATCCCCACTGCACCAATAACAAGTCCACGCGCCATGACATAAAGTGCCCCGCGGCGGTCAATCATATTGCCAATAACAGGTGCAAGGAAGGTTTGAAGGAACAACGCACCAGATACCGCATAAAGTACATCAACCTCACCTACGCCTGCTGCTTGTGCTAACGGTGTTTTGAGCTGGGCGAAGACATAAAACATCAACCCGAAGGCAATGATCTGGCTAATTCCTAAAGAATGAAAAGGCACACGTGATGTGGTGGGCATATTGGAAGCTACCGTGGGTTGAAAGGTAAGATTAGGGTTGCGTTAATTAGTGAGCCAATTGTTGGGCCAAATCATGGGCTTGGTCAATACCAGAGAGATGTGCACCATGGCACGTGCCATAATGTGACAGGCTGGCCGCTTCACCTGCAAAATATATCCTATGGTCAATTGGGGTGATGAGATGAGCGCGGGCATTGTTGCTGCCTGCACGTGCATAAGAATATGAACCTCTTGTCATGGGTTCACTTTCCCACGCGGTAGCTGTCATGGCGGTAATAGCGTTACTGGCCTTGCTGCCATAAAGCTGTGCGATTTTTCGCGTGGCATAATCTTTCATGGCGGCGTCCCCTTGGCGTTCAAGATATGCACCGTGACTGCCCCCCACAAAGACAACAGCTTGAGGGGCTGGGCCATCAAGATTGAGGTCAATAGTGGCGATATCATCACTTGCAGGCGCGGTTTCTTCATTACCTGTCCAGCCAACACCCCAACCAACACCCCAGCCAGCAACTAAGGCAGCATCTTGCGGGGTAAACACCCCATGCGCAAATTCAACGCCAATTTTGTTCAACACGCCGCATGGTAGGTCCTGAATAGCCGTAAGATGTTTATCAGGTAATGACGGCGTAAACTTTATATAGCCATTATTGATGATGCCAGTGGATACGGTGATAATGATGGCGCGGGCGGTAAGCGTGCCTTTGGGCGTGTCAACACGGATATTGTTGCCCTGCCAGTCTATGGCTGTGACTACAGTGTTAAGTTGCACTTTAACCGATGCCCCCCAATGCGCCACTAGGCGGCCTAATCCTTCACGTACTGGAAAATCCATGCCAAATCCAGAGGCCAAGAAATCACGTGCAGATTGATCTTGAGCATCTGATGCGTTTAGGCCAGCCATAATATGAGCCTGCACCGCCGATACGGGGTGATCCCAATCAAGCATATCAGCAAGGCTTTTATCCGGTGTTGGCAAGGATGCATCTAAACTGGCGTTGAATTGAGCTGTGTTATGTGCAAGTGCTGCGTGGTGGGCGGCATGAGGCTGACCATCATGAAGGACATGAGTATCTTTCATGGCAAATCGTTCGCCCTCCCCCAAATGAAAGCCAGATTGACGGGCGATATCTACAAATGGGTTTATTTCACCTTCATGGAGATATGAGCAGCCTAGATCAAACCAAGTGGTTTTAAGCTGTTCTGAATACGCACGGCCACCAATGCGGTGTGAGGCTTCTAGCACGATGTGATCAATGCCGCGTTCAGTTAATGCACGCGCTGCACTTAGGCCCGCCACGCCAGCGCCAATAATAATGACATCAGTATCCGTCATGATACGCCTTTCTTCACAGATGAAGCTACATTTTTGGCCGCATCAAATGCGGCACGTCGTTCAGCACGCATCGCAGGTGTCAATTTATCAGGATTTGAATAATCATCTTTCCACGCGTGATCCGCAGCCCATTCCGCAGGATTGATAAACGTGGTTTCAGGCGCAGAAGATGAGATCAACATATCTAACGCATAGGATAAGGTTTGTCGCTGGTTTTCAACGTCATGCGGTTTGCCTGCGGCATTGCCAAGGGGAAAATCAGAAAACATAAACCGTGGGACACGTGCCTGTTCAATAATATCTTTGGCGCAGCCCATAATGACGGTTGGGAGACCCATTTGTTCAATATGCCTTGCGGCGATAGCCACAGATTGATGACAAACAGGGCAATTCGGCACAAAGACAACTGCATCACATCCAGACGCTGCTAGCAACGCCCCTAAGGCTGGCGCATCCTTTTCTATATTGGTGCGCTGTGAGCGATTAGTGGGAAACCCGAACACATTCTTGGTCACGCCGCCAATAATGCCGTCCTTCGCGGTTTGCAACAATGCCTTGATAGGGGCGAAACTGGCCATATCCGCTGCGGTAGTATGGTCACGATCAATGGCAATATGCGAAATGCGTAAATTAGGTAATGGCGTGATCGGCATTGACCAAACATCAAAAAACTTAGCGCCGCCATTATAGGGTGCGCCTGGGCCTTGGTCCCCTGCCCCTTTTTTATAAGGGGCGGCGGTCACCACAAGCGCAATCGTCATGTCTTTTAGAGGTTTGGTTGGGCGCATAAACGCTGGGGCATCAAAAGCAGCCCATGCATATGGATTGTCATAACCAAGCGCAAGGTAATAAGAGCGTGTCCGCTGAATATAAGATATGGGCGGCTTTATCGACATGCGGTTAGTTTGGCCGATGAGGAAGGACTTGCCAAGAGATGATCAACAAGATGCCAAAAAACATTGCGGTCAGGAAGATGACAACATGGAACAAAATATATGTGTATGGAAGATAAAGTGGCGAGAGTGACGGGACTCGAACCCGCGACCTCCGGCGTGACAGGCCGGCGCTCTAACCAACTGAGCTACACCCCCGCAAAACAGATATCATCTGTCATAAGGATGATTGTGAATAGGACACATCAACCTTTGTGTCAATACAGCTTTTCCCCATCTTATAAAAAAAATGTCATATATCTGAAAATCAACATGACCTGATGCGGAACGCCATGTAACGCATAGAAAATTTTACATGATCAGGAAAGGTAATGGTGGGCGGTGAGGGGTTCGAACCCCCGACCTACTGGGTGTAAACCAGTCGCTCTCCCAGCTGAGCTAACCGCCCCCATTAGGGTATCTCTAGTGAGATGGTGATTGTATAGACAAAAAAAAGAAGGTCGACAAGATGAAACCGACCTTCTTTGATAAATAATTTTTTGTATTAGGTAGATTAACCGTTTACAGCAGCTTTCAATGGTGCGCCAGCCTTAAACTTAGGCTGCTTTGACGCAGGAATTGAAATCGCTTCACCAGTGCGTGGGTTACGACCAGTTGTTGCTGCACGGCTGCTTACAGAAAAAGTACCGAAACCTACAATACGCACATCATCACCAGACTTCAGGGCAGCTTCGATTGAAGACATCATACCGTCGACAGCTTTACCAGCGTCAACTTTAGAAAGACCAGAACGTTCAGCTACATCTGCAATAAGTTCGTTTTTGTTCACGGGAACCCCCATTAATTTAAGGTTAATAGCGAATTTGCTAAGAATTAGATTACGGCAATGAATTAAGATTGGTCAAATAAAATCACTGATATTTCTCAAAATAAATTTTGACCAAAAATAACAACATTTAGTGGGTAGTGACCTCATCACCATCATGATCATGGTTTGGAGGTGATGTTGATTTTGCCTCTTCTTGTGTTAATGGCGTCGTGTTTTCAACCAGCGCATGGACCAAGACTTCATCAACTAATGACACAGGAATAATGGTCAGTGCATCTTTGATTGTATCAGGCACATCAGCGAGATCTTTCTCATTTTCCTTTGGAATCAATGCTGTTTTGATGCCGCCACGTACCGCTGCCAACAGTTTTTCTTTTAACCCACCAATAGGAAGCACACGGCCACGTAAGGTGACTTCGCCTGTCATGGCAACATCACCGCGAATGGGAATACCTGTTAAGGTTGACACAAGTGCCGTAACCATCGCCACCCCAGCAGAAGGGCCATCCTTTGGCGTTGCGCCTTCAGGAACATGAACATGAATATCATTTTTTTGCAGCTTTTCCGCAGAAATACCGATCATGGCGGCGCGATTCTTGATGAAGTATTCAGCCGCCTGAATTGATTCCTTCATGACATCGCCAAGCTTACCGGTTGAGGTTACCCTGCCCTTACCAGGCACGGTGACCGCTTCGATATTCAAAAGTTCGCCCCCGACTTCGGTCCATGCAAGACCGGTGACAACACCAACCTGATCCTTACCATCAATTTCGCCATGACGGAATTTCGGAACACCCAAGAAATCAGCAAGGTTTTCCGGCGTGATGGTTACAGATGTGGCACGGCCAGCAACAATTTCAGTCACCACTTTGCGGGCTAGACGCGCAATTTCACGTTCGATATTACGGACGCCAGCTTCACGTGTGTATTCCTGAATAGTCTTGCGCAATGCTTCATCAGTCAGGGTAAATTCACCATCTTTAAGGCCGTGATCTTTAACCTGCTTATCGATCAGGTGACGTTTTGCAATTTCGACCTTTTCATCTTCGGTATAGCCAGAAAGACGAATAATCTCCATCCGGTCCATCAAAGGTTGCGGCATATTGAGTGTGTTTGCCGTGGTGATGAACATAATGTCAGACAGATCATAATCAACTTCAAGATAATGGTCTTGGAAGGTTGAGTTTTGTTCAGGATCCAACACTTCGAGTAGCGCCGAAGATGGATCACCGCGCCAGTCAGCGCCCATTTTGTCAATCTCATCCAACAGTATAAGCGGGTTAGATGAGCCAACCTTCTTTAGGTTTTGAACAACTTTACCCGGCATTGAGCCGATATACGTACGGCGGTGGCCGCGAATTTCACTTTCGTCACGAACGCCGCCCAGCGCCATGCGCGTAAACTTGCGTCCGGTTGCCTTGGCAATAGATTGACCAAGTGATGTTTTACCAACGCCTGGAGGGCCAACGAGACAAAGAATTGGGCCTTTTGGCTTTTTCATGCGGTGCTGCACGGCAAGATATTCCACAATGCGGTCTTTGACCTTATCAAGACCATAATGGTCAGCATCAAGGATCGCACGAGCGGCGTTAATATCCTTTTTAATGCGTGATTTCTTAGACCATGGCAGGCTTAACATCGTGTCGATATAGTTCCGAACAACGGTTGCTTCAGCGCTCATCGGGCTCATATTTTTGAGCTTTTTAAGTTCACCTTGGACCTTTTCACGCGCTTCTTTAGACATTTTTGTCTTTTCAAGCGTGTCTTCAATCTCATCAATTTCAGAACGACCATCTTCTCCCTCACCCAGCTCTTTCTGGATGGCTTTGATTTGCTCGTTCAAATAGTATTCACGCTGTGACTTTTCCATCTGTCGCTTCACGCGATTCCGAATGCGCTTTTCAACCTGCATGACGCCGATTTCACTGTTCATCATGCCAAAGATACGTTCAAGCCGTTCAGGAACAGAAACAAGCTCAAGCAATTCTTGCTTGTCTTCTATATTGACCACCAAATGTGAGGCGATTGTGTCCGCAAGCTTGCTCGGGTCTTCAACCTGAGACAGAGAGACCATGACTTCAGATGGGATTTTTTTATTCAGCTTAATGTAATCTTCGAATTGCTGAAGCGTGGCACGACTTAATGCTTCGGTTTCATCGGCATCTTCACCGAAATCTTCATCAGGGAAAATCACATCAGCTTCGAGGTAATCATCATTTTCTTCGAGATGGACGATTTCTGCACGCGTGCCGCCTTCAACCAACACTTTGATAGCACCGTCAGGAAGTTTTAGAAGTTGCAGCACGGTGCCAAGGGTACCGGTCTTATACAAATCTTCTGGTGACGGGTTTTCAAGACCTGCATCACGCTGAGAGACGAGCATAATCTGTTTGTCGTCACTCATCACTTCTTCTAAGGCGCGGACAGATTTTTCACGGCCAACAAAAAGCGGAACAATCATATGTGGAAACACAACGATATCACGTAAGGGCAATACCGGATAACGAACACCATCACGGGTTACCGCAGTCATGCCGCCATCTTGATTGGTATTATTTTCGTTATCATCAACCATCAATAACTCCATCTGGGCGTAGCGTGCAAAGACATTAAGCCATAACAAGATATGACAAACGATTATGCCGTTACAAACAATATAACCTTATTTATTTGGTGATAAAGACACGCAATTCAAGGGTAGATCACGAGAACTTATCCAATAAGTATAGGATAAAAAACTATACTGCTGATCCGAAGGTATTAGGCAGAGCTGTCAGCTT
>CBFIAO010000054.1:0-12893 GCA_965660595.1 Puniceispirillales bacterium (SeqCode)
CATTAAATTCAACAAAAATAGAACGCTCAGATCATGACACGTGAACCACAGTGCCACCTGCTTAATTAATTCACATTTCATCAAAAGAGCATGATATAAAATTTGTTCAATTCATGCAGAAGTCAATTGCCCATCACCTCGGGCTTGCCTATGCTGTAAAAAATTCAAAAGGAGACCAGAATATGGCCGGAAGCGTCAATAAAGTCACTCTCTTGGGCAGGCTGGGTCAAGACCCCGAAATTGTCAGCACATCTGGCGATGGCCAGATCGTTAAATTGTCCCTTGCGACGTCCGAACGCTGGAAAGACCGGAATTCGGGTGAACAGCGCGAACGTACCGAATGGCACCGTGTCGTGATCTTCAATGAAAACCTTGGTCGTATCGCTGAACAATATTTGCGTAAAGGCGCGATGGTCTATATCGAAGGCCAGCTGCAAACCCGCAAATGGCAGGACCAGAACGGTCAAGACAAATACACAACCGAAGTTGTCCTCCAACGTTACCGCGGTGAGCTAACTATGGTTGGCGGCCGTAATGATAATGATGGCGGCGGCTCATATGGCGGCTCATCTGGCGGCTCATATGGTGGCGGCCAATCAAGTGGCGGCGGCTATGGTGATGCCCCGCAACAGCCGCAATCAGCACCGCCAATGCGCGGCGGCGACTTGGATGATGATATTCCGTTTTAATGTCATGCTGTAAAGCATTGTTTTAAAATTAAAAAAACTTTTTCAAAGTGCCGCTATATTATTAGCGGCATTTTTTCTTGTCTAGCAACAATATGACAACAATATGACAACTATATATAGTATTCACATCTGTAAAATGTTATAAAATATAGACTATATTTTGTAGCGGAGGATTGGCGTTGACCGATCAAATTCCACCAGATGATTTAACCCCGTCCTCGGGTGAAGGTACGCCTGGCGAAACCAGTATTTCCATTACGCAGGAAATGCGCAAATCCTATCTCGACTACGCGATGAGCGTGATCGTATCCCGCGCCTTGCCTGACGTGCGTGATGGGCTCAAGCCTGTGCACCGCCGCATCCTCTACGCCATGATGGAAGGCGGCTATGATTGGTCCAAAGCATACCGTAAATCTGCCCGTGTCGTTGGTGATGTGATGGGTAACTATCACCCTCATGGTGATAGCGCAATTTACGAATCCATGGTTCGCATGGCCCAAGATTTCTCGATGCGCGTCACCTTGGTGGACGGGCAGGGGAATTTCGGTTCTGTTGACGGTGATCCACCTGCCGCGATGCGTTATACGGAATCGCGCTTGGCCAAAGTCGCTGAAAGTTTATTACGTGACATTGACAAAAGCACGGTTGACTTCATCCCTAACTATGATGAAACCCAAGAAGAACCCTCCGTTCTGCCTGCGGAATACCCGAACCTATTGGTCAATGGTGCTGGCGGTATTGCGGTTGGGATGGCCACAAACATTCCGCCTCACAACCCCACCGAAGTGATCGACGCTTGTATGGCGTATATCAAAAACCCTCAAATCACCCTCGAAGACGTGATGGAAATTGTCCCGGGGCCAGATTTCCCGACTGGCGGCATCATCATGGGGCGTGCCGGTATTCGTTCTGCGTTTGAAACCGGCCGCGGCAGCATCCCTGTCCGCGCCAAGGCAGAAATTGAAACCTTTAATAAAGATCGTGAACGTATTGTTGTTCATGAATTGCCTTATCAGGTGAACAAAGCGCAGCTGCTTGAACGCATTGGTGAACTTGTTCGCGACAAATCAATTGAAGGCATTTCTGACATCCGTGACGAATCTGACCGTTCTGGCATGCGCGTAGTGATCGACCTTAAGCGTGATGCGCAAGGTGACGTGATCTTAAACCAGCTGTATCGTCATACCCGCCTCCAAAGCAGCTTTGCCGTTAATTTGCTGGTGCTTAATGGCGGCAAGCCTGAACAAATGGGCCTGCTTGATGTTATCAAGGCGTTCTGTGCCTTCCGTGAGGAAGTTGTCACGAAACGAACACGTCATCTTTTGGGCAAGGCGCGTGACCGCGCTCATATCTTGGCAGGCTTGATGGTGGCGCTCACCAGTATTGACCAAGTTATCGCGCTTATCCGCAAAGCTCCTGATGCTGAAACCGCCCGCAATGAACTGATGTCACGTGACTGGCCGGCGGAAGAAGTCGCCCCATTTATTGCCCTGATTGCTGAACCAGGGCGTGAGGTTGAGGGCGGACATTACCGTCTATCGGAAACTCAGGCGCGTGCTATTCTGGAATTACGCCTCCAGCGCTTAACCGGCATGGAACGTGATAAACTGGCCGAAGAAACCAAGGAATTGGCTGATAAAATCACCGATTACCTTGAAATTCTATCTGATCGTGACCGTATGGTCTCAGTCATTCTTGAAGAATTGGCCACCTCCCGTGAATTGGTTGGGGATGCGCGCCGTACTGAAATCAGTGATCATGCTGGTGACCAAGATGACGAAGACCTGATCCCACAAGAAGACATGGTGGTGACCGTATCGCATCGCGGCTATATCAAACGTGTTCCACTATCGGTTTATCGTGCTCAACGCCGCGGCGGTAAAGGGCGTTCTGGCATGAAGACACGTGATGAAGATTTCGTCACCCAGCTCTTTGTCGCCAACACCCATACCCCGATCTTGTTCTTCACCTCATCAGGCCTTGTGTTCCAGTTGAAATGTTACCGCCTGCCTGAATCTGCACCGCAAGCCTTGGGTAAAGCCATGGTGAATCTCTTGCCGATTGCGCCGGATGAAACCATCCAAACCATCATGCCTATGCCTGATAATCCTGACGCATGGGATGAAATGAACGTGATGTTTGCCACGGCTAAAGGCAATATCCGCCGCAACATGCTGTCTGATTTCACGAACATCAAGCGTAATGGTAAAATCGCCATGAAACTTGCCGAAGATGACAAGCTGATCTCTGTCCATCCTTGTGATGAAAAAGATGATATCCTCATGGCTACACGCATGGGTAAGGCAATCCGCTTTAAGGCTGAAGATGTGCGTGTTTTCCGTGGGCGTGACTCATCTGGTGTGCGCGGCATTCGTCTTTTGAACAATGATGCCGTTGTGTCCATGTCGATCCTCAGTGACCCTGAACAACAATTTGTCCTCGCTGTTACTGAAAACGGGTATGGCAAGCGCACCAAAGCTGCTGATTACCGCATCACGGGGCGTGGCGGGCAGGGGGTTGCCAATATTGAAACCTCTGAACGTAATGGCCCTGTCGTGGCATCATTCCCGGTGACCGAAGATGAACAGCTGATGCTCGCCACCGATGGCGGCACCGTTATTCGTATTCGCGTGCATGGCCAAGAAGGTGACTCTATTCGTATCGCCAGCCGCAAAACCCAAGGGGTGACGCTATTCTCCATCGGTAAAGATGAAAAGGTTGTCTCTGTTGGTCTCATTCGTGAAGATGAAGATGAAGATGAAGATGATATCGATACCGATGACGTTAATTCAGATGATACCAACGCAAATGATGTCACCGTAACGGATGATGAAACACCTGCGGCGGCAACATCTGAAGACGCTGACACATCACCAACGGATGAGGCTTGATATGACGCGCACCGCCATTTACCCGGGCAGTTTTGATCCTGTCACAAATGGCCATCTTGATATCATCACCCGTGGGGCAGGCCTTTGTGATCACCTCATCGTGGCAGTGGCTCAACATTCGGGAAAATCCCCGATGTTCAACATTGACGAACGTGTGGCGTTATTAGAAAACGAAATCACGGCTATTTCGGCACGGCCAGGCCTGAATTGCACCATCACCGTTGCCAGTTTTGAAGGCCTGTTGATTGATTTTGCACGTGCATCTGGCGCTTCTGCTATTATACGCGGGCTTCGTGCGGTTACTGATTTTGAATATGAATTCCAAATGACAGGAATGAACAGACGGATGGACCCTGAGGTTGAAACCGTCTTTCTAATGGCATCGGAACGGAATCAATTCATTGCCTCAAGCATGGTCAAAGAGATTGCACGTCTTGATGGTGACATCTCCAGCTTTGTGCCAGAATCCGTTAACACCGCCATCTTAAACAAGAAATAAGTGGTGCTCATATTCGGTCATGACCGCACCCTTAAGCATCACCTAAAAAAAACTTAGAAAAGCCTATCAAAAATGCTTGATTAGTCTGATCAATTCTCATAGGTTGCGCTTACTCACATTGTGAGGCCCCAAAAATGGGCACATTTGCGGGCGGTTAGCTCAGTTGGTAGAGCAAGTGACTTTTAATCACTGGGTCACAGGTTCGAATCCTGTACCGCTCACCATTTAAAACCCTTGAAACCATGGACCACACCATTGCGTTTCAAGGGTTTTTTGGTGGCTAATTTTAGATCAGCGCGGCGAATGTCGCCACCCACATCACTAAAATCATTGCCATCAACACAACCCCTGAAATCATTAGCACCACATCCATCGGCATAACACGCTCCTTTTGCTAAACACGTATCTATAAAGGCTAGCAGTGAAGTCTTAATAAACGCTTAATCCGTGATCACATTTCAGTGACACCCCACCTTGCCCCGTCAACTCTTGGGCAAGCCTTTGTCAAGTTCAGCACGTTAGCCAACCCCTACACTTGCCAAACCTTGGGCCCTTGCCTCATAGTTAATATCGACATGTAAATAGGGGGATGATATGGCGAAACTTGATCTAGAATTTGTCAGGGCACAATTTCCAGCGTTTAAAGCTGAAAATCTGATCGGTCACGCAAACTTTGAAAACGCTGGGGGCTCATATATGTGCCAACAGGTAGTTGATCGCTTCACCCGCTATTTAGAACAGCGCAAGGTCCAGCCTTACGGCTATTATAAAGCGTCCATGGAAGCAGGGGATGAAATGGACCTCGCCCATACGCGCCTTGCCCGTTACCTCAACGTCCCAGTTAATGAGGTAATGTACGGCCCCTCTACCTCTCAAAACACCTATGTCTTGGCGCAAGGGTTGCTGGGCTGCATGAAAAAG
Source organism: Puniceispirillales bacterium (SeqCode) (assembly GCA_965660595.1). Lineage (GTDB taxonomy): Bacteria > Pseudomonadota > Alphaproteobacteria > Puniceispirillales > UBA1172 > JAGWAQ01. The sequence goes on from CBFIAO010000054.1 coordinate 5,001, forward strand.
GGCGACAGCCTTATCGTCTCACAGCAGGAACATGAAGCCAATTCGGGCATCTGGCATCGGCTTGCTGACCACGGCATGACGGTCAAGGTTTGGCCGATAGACCCAGACACTGGCCTCCTTAACACTGATGACCTAGATGACCTTTTTGATGACCGCACTCGGTTTGTCGCCATGACTCATTGCTCCAATATTGTGGCTGATATCCATGATGTACGTTTGGTTGCTGATAAAACCCACGCTGCAGGGGCGTTATTGATCGTTGATGGCGTATCATATTGCCCGCATGGCTTGCCTGATGTTGATGCGCTCGGCGCAGATGTCTATATGTTCTCCACCTATAAAACATTTGGCCCCCATCAAGGCGCGATGGTCATCAGGGATAGCGCCCGCGGTCATATCAAGCCGCAAGCTCATTACTTCAACCACGAGAAACCTGCCAAATATATGGTTCCTGCTGGGCCTGATCATGCACAAGTCGCTGCCGCCAACGGCATGTTTGACTATTTTGATGCAATTGACGCTCATCATGGTGGGGCTGATGATGACGCACGCCCACGGCGCGTCGAAGCACTCTTTCATGAGGCTGAATCCGAAAACCTCGCGCCATTGCTCAGCTATCTATCCGCCCGGAATGATATCAGGCTCATTGGCGGCACTGACCCTAATCGCCGCGCCCCGACCGTGACCTTTACGTCATCACGCTTGGCCTCATCAGACATCGCGAAGAAGCTTGCCTATCTTCAAGTCATGGCTGGTTCAGGTGACTTTTACGCCGTCCGCTGCCTTGAGGCGTTGGGTATTTCTCTTGATGAAGGTGTTGTCCGCCTCAGCTTCGTGCATTACACCGCACGTGCAGAAATTGACCAGGCCATCCACGCGCTTGATCAAATCCTTTAGCGCGCTGATGATGCCTCAGCAGCTTCCCTGATCTCGCTCAAGGTGCGGGAAGGGCTAATGGCTTCAGGGTCGATCACAATATGGATCAAGCTTGGCTTTCCTGAATTAATGCAGTTTGTAAATGCTTGCTCAAAATCGCTTGTTTTTACTACTTTTTCTGCATGATAACCCATGGCTTCACCGATCTTTACAAAGTCAGGATTGATCAGCCCTGTATGCTCAACACGTCCCGGGAAATGTACCTCTTGATGCATGCGGATCGTGCCATACATGCCATTATCCACCACGATCACCATCATATTGGCGCCGATCTGTTTGGCGGTTGCCAGCTCTTGCATGCTCATTTGAAAACAGCCGTCACCTGCAAAGGCAATGACGTGACGTTCAGGAAACCGTGCCTTACCTGCAACCGCCGCAGGAATGCCATATCCCATTGACCCTGATGTCGGGGCCAGCTGTGATTGATAATGCCGGAAATGATAATACCGATGCAGCCAAGTTGCGTAATTGCCGGCGCCATTGGTCATGATCGCGTCTTCCGGCAAGGTCTGGCGCAGGAACCGCATGATCTCTGCCATATTTACGTCACCGGGCGGTGTTGGCATGACCTCGGTCCAATGTCGATAGGCGGTATGTTCTGGCATAACATCCTGACATGCGGTGATCGGCTTATCTGCCATCAATGCGGTTAACACGTGATGGGGTGATGACTGGATCGCCAGTTGCGGCGTATAAACTTTGCCCAGCTCATCTGCATCGCTGTGGATATGCACCAGCGGCAACTGCGGGGTAGGGATATCCAAGAGGCTATATGACTGTGACGCAATCTCCGACAGCCGCCCACCTAATAAAATCAACAAATCGGCATCTTTAATCCGCGTGATTAATTTCGGGTTACACCCTAACCCCAGATCACCTGCATAAGACGGATCATCTGAACGCATCACCCGTTGACGGCGAAATGAACACGCCACCGGCACGTCATAACTTGCCGCAAATTGTGACAATAACGTCACATCTGCCTCATCCCATAACGGCCCACCTGCAATCACCATGGGGCGCTCTGCTGCGGCCAACATCTCTTTCAATGCGGTGATATCTTCATCACTTGGGGCAGGGTGCTTAACCTCAATATAAGGCGCAATTTCTGCCGCCACGCGGTCATATAACATATCTTCAGGCAGGGCGATCACCACAGGCCCGGGGCGACCTTCCATGGCGATGGTGAAGGCTTTTGCCATTTCATCTGCCATATTCGCAACGTCATCCACTTCAACAACATATTTCGCCATGTCACCGAAAAACTTGACAAAATCGACCTCTTGGAACGCATCACGTCCTTTCATGTCACGTGCCACTTGACCAACCAACATGATCATGGGCGTGGAATCTTGCTGGGCGATATGAATACCGGCGGATGCATTACTGGCTCCTGGTCCGCGGGTCACGATGACCACCCCAGGGCGTCCTGTCATTTTGCCATCAGCCTCGGCCATCATGGCGGCCCCACCTTCTTGGCGTGCCAACACAGTATGAATAGGGGATGTTTGCAACGCATCCAGCACCGGCAAATAGCTTTCACCCGGCACACAAAACACACGATCCACGCCTTGCGCTTCCAGTGATTTTACAATGATCTCACCACCATTTAGCCCATCTTGAACCATCTCATCACCCTCAATGTTATGATGGTATCATCATGCGCAATCAACGTGCTGGCTTCAAGGATAAACGCCGTGCGCCAAGCGCTTTTGCATCACTTTTATCATGGCTAACCACGACGGCTGTCATGGGGCGTGTTGCCATTAATCGCAGCACCGCATCAATACAATCGTGCCGCGTATCAGGGTCTAATGCGCTAAACGGTTCATCCAGCAGCAACACATCTCGTCCTTGGCATTCTGCACGCACCAATGCACGGGCCAGCGCCATGCGCTGTTGTTGCCCGCCAGATGTAGCGTCAGGCATCATGCTGGCCAACCCGGCAATCCCCAACACCTCAAGCGCGCTATCCACATGGTGCCATTCGTCTTGGCGTAACGTCAGCCCGGGGTTAATGCCGATGGCCACGTTCTGGCGGCAGGTTAAATGGTCAAACAGGTTTCCGGTTTGAAAAATCATGGAAAGAGGGCGCTCATCTGCCCTCATCACCGTTAAATCTTGCCCTTGCCATGTGATGCTGCCTTGGTCTGGCGTCAACAGCCCAGCAATAACATGCAGCAAGGTGGACTTTCCAACACCAGACACACCTTCAACCACCAGAATCTCGCCAATTTCTGCGGTTAGGTTAAAATTAAACACTTCATCAGATGCAGGATATGAAAACCGTACATCTTTCACATCAAGCATCTTGGCCTCCGTTGTTATGCCCAGATAACAGATTAATCACGCCATGCACCATCATGCGTGCGGCTAAAAACATCATGACGGTCAGCACCATCAACATCAATGCTAATCCGGCGGCTTCGCCGGCGGCATAACGTCCAGCCAGCTGATACAAAAGCCATGGTAAGGTTTGAAAATCAGGCTGTGCAAATAACGCGATCACCCCTAAATCACCAATGGAAAGCGCTGCGGTTAACCCAACAGCCAATCCCAAATCTTTTTTAAGTGGCGGCAACGTCAACACCCGCAGGCGTTGCCATCCAGCAATCCCGAACAGCATGGATAATCTATCATGCCGTGCCTTGATTGCGCTCATGCGGCGATCCAATAATTTCACGGCAAAAGATAGCGATAACAACACATTGGCCAATATAACCACGGCAATACCATAACCAAAAACATCACCAGTGCCGCGCAGCATGATAAACGCAGCTGTGCCCAACACCACCGATGGGATCACCAGATAAAGCATAATGCCACCATCTAGGATCATCACACAAATGCGCCTGCCAGTGGTGCTTAATAACTTGGTTGGTAATGCTGCGCCCGCCACGGTCAACATGGCCCGTGCATGGGCCATCATCAATGCCAAGACCAGCACAATCATGGCGGAAAGGCTGGCCACCGTCAGGCTGGCCCCCAGCGCATCCCAAAATTGCGGCCGTTTTAATAACGTGATGACGTCAGGCCCGATCCCGCGCACGGCCACCATCACCATGGGCAGGGCCACCAACACCGCCATTACCGTCAACACCGCCATGTCCATCATCCGTTCTGCCATGCCCAAATCACGCCGCATGATTAATGAATCTGCGCTATGCGTTGATAAAGGGGCAGGGCGCGAAAACTGGCCGTGACTGGCCAATACGGCCACCACCACCGCGGCACAACCAAACTGGATCACGCTTAACCCTGCTGCTGCAGCTAGGTTAAATTCAAACCGCACCGCGCTATAAATTTCCACTTCAAGGGTAGTGACTTTCGGCCCACCGCCCAGCATCAACACCAGCGCAAATGACGTGAAACACAGCAAAAATACCAACGCCATCACCCCGGGGATTGCTGGCTTGATCTGTGGGTATTCGACATGACGAAACCGCCCCCAAACCCCAAGGGCCAATAAAGCTGATAATTGGAACCGACGTTCGGGGATAGCCTGCAGCATGGGGATAAATACACGCATCATCAATGGGATATTCAGCATCATATGCGCCATCACCACGCCATGCAGGCCATAGATGTTAAACCCATGACAAGCATCACCAGCTAACGCGCTGCATAACGCCAGCATCACGCCTTGGCGCCCCCATACGGACAGCATACCCATGGCCGCCACTGTTGTTGGCAACACCATGGCCAAGGAAATCACCACAACAAAGATAGACATAAAAGGCCAATTTGGCCGCCGCGCCACGGCAATCGCCGCAGGGATAGCAATCATCAGTGATCCAATAACGGATAATACCGCCTGCATCCCCGCACTTTTAAGCGCATATAAGGTGCGGGCCAGATCAACATGACCCCCCAAAAAACCACCAGCCCCGACACCACCAGACCCAATAGCAGACCCAGTAGCACACCCAGCCCCGCTAAACCCAAGCACCAGCATGGCACCAAGCCCAAGGCACAGCAACAACGCCGCCACTATCAGGCCTGCCCACATCATGACACGCCCTATCACATATTTATCAGGGTGATAACGGAAAGGGGCGCTCACTTGCGCCCCCACGTTATATATTGATTATTGGCTAAGGACATCAATCCATGCCTTTGTCCAGGCATCACGATTTTGTGCAACCATTTCAGGGCTATAGAGGAAGCTCTTAGATGGTTTGATCATGCCATTAAAGCCATCAGGCACGTCACCTGCTGCTGCCGCTGGGTACATCCAGTTTGTTGTCGGCAAGATGGACTGCATCTCCGCACCAGTTAGCGCATCCAAAAATTGTTGGGCCAGCTCAGGCTGTGTTGAAGATGACAACATTGCCGCAACTTCCACCTGCATATAATGGCCTTCATCAAATGACGCAGCAGCATAATTATCTTTGCCTTCTGCGATCAGGTGATATGCAGGTGACGTTGAATATGACAGCACCATATCCGCTTCACCTTCAAGATACATGGAATACGCATCCCACCATCCTTTGGTGACGGTCACCAGTTTCGGCGCCAGCTTGGCCCACGCCTCATCTGCCTTATCACCATAAACCGCATTCACCCACAACATAAGCCCCAGCCCGGGAGTTGAGGTGCGCGGATCTTGAATAACGATCTTCAGGTCATCCTCCGCATCCAGCAGCGCATCAAATGATGTTGGCGCATCCGCAAGGCGTGATGTGTCATAATTAAAAGCGAAATAGCCCCAATCAAACGGCACAAAGGTGCTGTCCTGCCATGGGCCTAAATCTGCGGGCAGGGCAAGCGTGCCGTCCAAATCTAGGCCATGTTCAGCAAACAGTCCCGTAGCTGCCGCGATTGCGGTCAGGCTAGTGTCCAGCCCCAGCACGATATCTGCTTTAGTCGCACTGCCTTCCAATTGAATTCGGCTCAGAATGGCGCCAGACGTATCAAGCCCGACAAAGGTCACGGTACAGTCACATGTCGCTTCGAACGCGGCCTTAATGCCCGGACCCGGGCCCCAGTCACTCGCAAAGCTCTCATAGGTATAAATCGTCAGCTCAGGCTTCTCATCTGCGGCTGCCATCGGCAGACCAGCCATAGAAACGGTGAGGGCGGATATAGCAACCGCCATTGTTTTAGTAATAGTTTTCAGCATCTTATGCTCCAGTGCAAAAGTGTTTTACCAATTTGCCTTCATCAAGATACCGTCGGTGGGAAATAGGAAAATAAGATTCTTATTTTCGTGTCTCTTTCCTCCGCCAGCATAACCTGGTTCAGGTGATATGGGTGTGTTCTCAGTCAAACGCTAATGCGTAAGACACCCCAAGAGTTCCTCATAACTTACGCCATCAATCATCTGATGACAAACAAAACTATTTGCCTAATTTCTTATTTCTTAATCCCTTATTTCCCAATCCCTTATTGCCTCAACCCTTCATTAGGCTCTTTGCGCCCATAAAAAAAACGCCCTCCATTTAGGGGGAGAGCGTTCTTTCAACTATCTACATAACCTCAGGTTATCTCAACATTTCTATTATCCATCAATTTCAGGATATATCTAAATGTCGCATAATCATGATTATGTATATATTGGATAATTACTATTACTTCTCACGAAAAGTAGTAGCTGTCACATTGGTAAACGCAGCGTTATTGCTGACATAACAACCATTACTCAAAGCTGTAGAGAATGTTGATTGATCCGCAGATGAAAGATTAACAGTAATCTGTGAGCTTGTTGTTTGCGTCATAGTGCTGCCGCTCGTCAAATATCCATCCATCGTGTCCAGACTCTGGCCGATCTGAATAGCGGTAACGGTGCCTGCAGATGTTGCGATATCTTCTGAGAACTGAAAGACAACGGTTGATGCGGTGCAATCAACCCAATAGATTTCAGCTGCTGATGCACTGCCGGTCATGGCAGTAAGGCACATGGCGCCGATCAATAGATGTTTCTTCATGAAATGTTCCTCCAAATGGTAGTGAGATGAAGAGTTAATGTAAAACCGTTAATTCTAGTGGGTGTATTTCGCACAGACGAAGCTGTTCGCACCGCCGCAAGAGTTCTGGTAACCTGGGCCGTCTGTACAGTTACCAACAAGATTGTTCCAAGTATCGTTATATCCATAGAATTGGTCGACACGGTAGTTGTCGTCATTAGGATCAGCATTATCCCAGATGATCCAACGTGTTGAAGCGTTCACACCACCACCACATGCAGATCCAGTAATCGGATGCGTAGTTTGTGATGTAGACGTCTCACGCATACATGTCCAGCCTGCACCAAGTGTGCCACACGCATTTTGACACCTGTCTTCTGTTCCTGAACTGCCTTGTGTCAGGCAACGTGAATCAGACACCGTATTGGCCAGCAATGTTACTGAAATTGTCGCATCAACATATTTATTAGTATTAGATGAATTAGCAATGCGGAACGTAATGGATGTTGACGTTCCTGATGTCGGCAATGTACCAGAAACAACGTCAGAAGAATTAACGCTGAAGCCTGAAGCAACATTCGAGAATGTAACACCATTCGGCTTACTGCCAATCTTTCCTGTCACGTCTTTTGAAAGTGCTGCGCCCTGCAACAAGCTATATGACGTTGCGGTCCATGTTGGTACAATTTTCAAGCTTGTGTTCCAAGTATTGAGCGAGTAATTGCATGTTGTCATATCAGCAACACAATCTGCATACGCTGTTTTATGCGCTGCTGAATTTGTCCAACCACTTTGATCTTCAGCCAGTTTATAATTGGCCAACGTCCAACCATTGGCTGTTGCCGTGGTCACCGTGTTATAAGTCGTGCCATCATTAAATCCAGCCGCTTCAGTAACCCAGTTATTAATATCAGCCGTACCAGATGACGTCGTGATGCCAGAACTGGTAATATTGCTTTTCAAATTCGCCAGCGTCGCACCAACATTAGTATCTGCGCCTGACGTCATACCTGCATCAACAAGCAATTGAATGGTAAGTGCACTTGTCGGA
>CBFIAO010000055.1:0-12583 GCA_965660595.1 Puniceispirillales bacterium (SeqCode)
GAATAACGTCAGTCATGGCGTGGTATTCATCTTCGGGGTCACGTGCCGTCACCAACCCAAATTTGTTCATGAACTTCATCAGGCGCGGCGTGTTTTCCTGCGCCTTGAAATCCCAAACAGATGCCGTGTGACAGCCTGACTGATATGCCCCATCAACCGTTGGTGAGATCACGGTTGCTGCCATTGCTTCGAGTTCTTGCGCGGTCATCAGGCCAGTCGTGTCTTGCGAGCCAACAATATTAACCATTACCCTTGCGTCAGAACCTGCATGCAATGGTTTGTCTGACGTCACGCCAAGAGCATTTTTATTGAAGATTTTTTCAACCGCGGTCAGGCCTTGGCCGTCATGTGATACTTCTTTTGACGCGGCAAACGCAGATATGTATTCAACACCCAATGCTTCACAGGCAAAGCTCTGCAACTTCTTACCAAAAACAATGGCATAAGACCCGCCAGCTTTAATAAACTCAAGTTTTTGTGGGGTGAAGGAGGCAGAAATATCAACCAATTCTTCGCCTTCGTCTTCGGTGTAAAGCTTCTTGGTTTTTGTGTTGATGGTCAACACGGTGCCTGTTTCAACCGAATATTTCTGATCAAGAATTGGGTTGCCATCATTATTCAGGATAGGCTTGCCATCAGCATCAAGCTTTTTGACCCAGTTTTTAAGGTCAATCCCGATACCGCCAGTTACGCCAACCGTGGTCAGGAAAATCGGTGAAATACCATTCGTGCCAGCAACAATCGGCGCGATATTCACGAAAGGCACATAGGGGCTGGCAGGCTTTCCTGTCCATAGGGCCACATTATTAACGCCAGACATGCGGGATGAACCAACACCCATAGTGCCCTTTTCTGCGATCAACATGACTTGCTTGCCCGGATGCTGCAGCTTAAGCGCCTGAATTTCAGCCTGCGCCTTTTCGCTGATCATGCATTTACCATGCAATTCGCGATCTGAACGTGAATGCGCCTGATTACCCGGTGACAACAAGTCCGTTGAGATATCACCTTCGGCGGCGATATATGTGACAATATCGATTTTTTCATCAATATCAGGCAGGGTGGTAAAAAACTCTGCCTTTGCATAGCTGTTTAAAATATCGGTTGCGGTTGCGTTGCCTGCGTCATGCGCTGCCTTCAAACGTGATGTATCTGCATCATACAAGAAAACTTGTGTTTTCAGCACATCTGCTGCCGCCGCAGCCTTACCCGCATCATCATCAAGGGCAATATCCAACAGCACCTCAATAGATGGGCCACCTTTCATATGTGAAAGTAGTTCAAACGCAAATTCAGGTGTGATTTCCGCAACTGTCGCTTCACCCAAAATAATTTCTTTAAGGAACTGCGCCTTCGCGCCTGCTGCACTGGTGGTGCCAGGCAGCGTATTATAAATAAAATATTGCACACAATCTGAGCGCGCTGGGCTTGCATCATCCCGAATATGCGCGATCACTTCACTAAGCAATGCAGCATCATCAATAGGCTTTGGATTTAAGCCATCGGCTTTGCGGGTTTCAATTTCTTCAAGATAGGCTGCGTATAAGCTCATGGTTGCCCCCATTACATGTTCATCATTCCGCTATGATCTTAAAATGCATCAACACCAGCACATCATCTAAAGATGTCGGGTGAGGTCATTTTGTGCTGGATCATTAGCATTTCTGTCATTTGTTTACCAGTGTATATTCCCCGAATAACGCGCAAAGCATTTAGCAGTAACGCCTTTAAGTCGGGGGATACAGTGGCTGTTTGGGGTGCGCCCCAAGCCCAGTCAATGCAAATGTAATATTACATGAGGCTCATAAAAATTTCAACCTTGGCTAAGGACAGGATTTTAGCGTAAACCATATAAAGTATTGTTTATTTGGCAAACCATAATGACCAAAGATGCCCAACACAACGCCATGCCTGACCGCGCGCCCTTAATTAAGCCCTTAATTAAAATTGAGGGGCTGCACCTTCAGCGCGGTGTGCGTGATGTTATCCAACACCTTAACATTGACGTTGAGGTCGGCTCAGCACTGGTTATTCGCGGGGCCAATGGCAGCGGAAAGACAACCCTATTACGTGCCATGGCAGGCTTGCTAACCCCTACTGCTGGCAATATCACGATCAATGGCATCAGCATGGACCAAGACCGCATGACGGTGATGTCGTCATTAATTTATATCGGGCATCGCGATGGTGGCGCCAGCCATTTAACCGCCAGTGAGAACTTAAAATTCTGGGCTGACACGCGCCAAGATACTGGCACCACCCACACAGCTATCAAAGATGCGTTAGCCACTTTTGGCATGGATGGTCACGCAGACACCCCGCTCTACATGATGTCCGAAGGCCAACGTAAACGGTGTGGGCTTGCGCGGTTATCACTTGCGGTTAATTCAAGTGCAGATAACAATGATCAACATCCTGGGATGATATGGCTGCTGGATGAACCGTTAACAGCTTTGGATACTGCATCAGGCCATGCCCTGACTGAGCTATTGAACAAGTTTACAAATGCCGGCGGCACTGCCGTGATCGCCACCCATCAGGTGATGGAACTTGCGCATATTAAGGTCATGGATCTTGCGGAGGCAGACCAATGATGCGGTGCCTGATGGCCGTGATGCGGCGTGATATATTATTAGGCTGGCGCGGCATTGGTGATGTCATGGCTGGCTTGATGTTTTTTGCCATTATTATCGCGTTGGTTCCGCTGGCCATCGGTCCTGACCCTAGCGCGTTATCAGCGATAGGCCCGGCAATATTATGGATCGGTGTCTTGATCGCGACCCTGCCGCAAATGGAGCGCATTTTCGCACGTGATGCCGCGGATGGGGCGTTGGACCATCTGTTGATGATACCCTGCCCGTTACCATTGATCATTCTTGTAAAGGCACTTGCGGCATGGTTGATGATCGGCCTGCCCATGACAATTTTCGCCCCATTCCTTGGCATGATGCTTGGGTTAACGCTGGATGGGATTGGCGTAATGATGATGGCACTGGCGCTGGGAAGTTTCAGTCTATTGCTGATTGGTATGTTGGCCGCAGCTCTTGTGCTTGGCGCACGGCGCAGCGGGATGCTTATGTCGGTACTGGTGCTGCCACTGGCCATGCCTATTTTGATTTTTGGCACGGCAGCAACCGCCGCCGCGATGGAAAATGCGCCATATCATGATGCCATGCAATTATTGGCCGGCGTCTGTTTGATCTTCCTTGCCGTGGCGCCGCTATTGACTGCGATCAGCCTAAAGCAAGCGGCAGAATAAAACGCATAGAGGCGCGACATGATGCAACTTAACGTCCTAAAACAACTGGTGTATAAACGCGATTATGTTTGATTACCTTGCCAATCCTGCGCGTTTTCAGCGTATTGCCGCCATTGCTGCGCCATTGGTATGGATTGGCTTTACCTTGACCTTAACTAGCGGGCTTTATTTTGCATTTTTTGCCTCACCTGCTGATTATCAACAAGGTGAAACCGTGCGCATTATGTATATACATGTGCCGGCGGCATGGATGGCATTGTTTGGCTATACCGTGATGGCATTAATGGCGGTCTTCACCCTTGTATGGAAACATCCGTTAGCCGATATTGCCGCACGATCCATGGCCCTGCCCGGAGCTGTTTTTGCCTTTATCACGTTAGTGACAGGTTCACTTTGGGGTCGCCCTATGTGGGGCACGTGGTGGGTCTGGGATGCACGCCTTACCTCTATGCTGATTTTGTTGTTTTTGTATATTGGTTACATGATTTTGGTCGATAGCTTTGATCGTGAAGACCGCGGCAGTAAATCCGGGGCGGTGCTGCTGTTAATCGGCGTTATCAACATCCCCATCATTAAGTTTTCGGTTGATTGGTGGAATACCCTACATCAAGGCGCAAGTGTCTTTCGTGTGGGCGGACCATTGATTGACAGCACCATGTTAATCCCACTTGTGCTGATGGCACTTGCGGCCAAGTTTTGGTTTATCGGGATTACATTAATGCGGATGAAAACCATGTTAGGCGAACGCCGCCTTTTGGCACTTGCTGCAAAAGAAGGGCGGTAATCCATGGCTGAGTTTTTTCATATGGGCGGTTATGCAAGCTTTGTCTGGCCTGCCTGGGGTATCACGGCCGCAGCAATTATCGCTGTATCCTTGCGTTCTATCATTCGGGCACGCGCCATCAAATATCGCCTTAATGCGGCTGAAGGTAAATCCAGATAATGGCAGGTCTCACCCCAAAAGCACGGCGCGGCCTAGGCCTGGGCGCCATGGTTGCTGTCCTTGGACTGGCCGTAGGTTTAATCCTGACTGCGCTTGAAGATAATGTGGTGTATTTCTTTGGGCCAAGTGACATTATCACCAACAACATCAGCCCTGATCAACGTATCCGTGTTGGCGGCTTAGTTGTTAAAGGCAGTATTGCCAAAGATAATAACATCATCCGTTTTAACGTCACCGATGGCAGCAATGATGTGCGCATTAATTATGATGGCGTGTTACCTGATTTATTCCGTGAAGGCCAAGGCATTATCGCCGAGGGATATTGGCAAGGCAGTGACTTTACCGCCGACATTATCCTGGCCAAACATGATGAGACATATATGCCAAAAGAAGTCGCAGATATGCTCAAAGAACAAGGCGTATGGCAGGACGATAAATAAGCCTGCACATACCTATTGCTTTCAGAAATATATGATGAATTTATGCCCGGCGGCGACGGCCACGGCGGCGTGCACTTGATGGGTCATCAAGTGATGGTTCACCAACACCAAGGGTACGTTCAGGCAACTGCACCGCTTCGGACAGACGTTCATAAGGATCTGTTTTATGCGGGATAGCCATTGCCTTTACAAAGTGGTCTTGGAAAGACGGCTCGATCGCTGTTTCGATCTTTTCAATGTTCCGCACAATTTCTTCGACACGGCGGCGTTGGCCTTGGTTAAGCAAACACATGCGTGCCCCGGCGCCTGCTGAATTACCGGCTGATTTAACCTTATCAAATAGGCAATCTGGGATCATCCCAAGGATCATTGCGTATTTAGGTTCAATATGTGTACCGAACGCACCGGCAAGTACAACATTATCAACACGGTTAATATCCATTTTATCCATCAGCAAACGGAAGCCAGCATAAAGCGCAGCCTTAGCCAATTGAATAGCGCGAACATCATTTTGGGTAACGGTCACATTGTCAGAGATGCGATAGCTGAAGGTCCGGCCATCTTCTTCGATACGTGGTGAAACAGCAGCTTTCTTACCATCAATTTCACCATCTTCGGTGATAATGCCAGCCAAATACATCTCACCCAGCACCTCAATAATGCCAGAGCCGCAAATACCAGTAATGCCAGTGGTTTCAATATCTTCGGCAAAACCATCTTCGTCGGACCATTTTTCTGACCCAATAACACGGAAGCGTGGTTCAAGTGTTTCAGGATTAACGCGAATACGTTCAATGGCCCCTGCGGCAGCACGCTGGCCACTAGAGATTTGCGCACCTTCAAAAGCAGGTCCAGTTGGGGAAGACGCCGCCAAAAGACGTTTGGAATTACCACAAATAATTTCAGCGTTTGTCCCTACATCAACAAGCAATGACATTTCTTCAGATTGGTCTGGGCTTTCAGCAAGTGCCACGGCAGCCGCATCAGCGCCAACATGGCCTGCAATACATGGCAAAACATAGACACGTGCACCCGGATGTAAGTTCAGGTCAAGTTCAGCGGCACGCGTCTCAAAACTTTCATCCATCGCCAATGCAAATGGGGCCCCGCCAAGTTCAATCGGATCAATACCAAGCACAAGGTGATGCATTACCGGGTTGCCCACCAACACTACTTCAACGACATCTTCTACTGGAAGTTCCGCTTGCTTGGCTGCACCCTCAAGCAGTGATTGCAGACCCTGGCGGACAGAATCTGTCATCTCTTGGGCGCCACCTTCATTAAGAAAACCATAGGACACACGGCTCATTAAGTCTTCGCCAAACCGAATTTGCGGGTTCATCGCGCCGGAAGATGCGAGCACCGCACCTGAATTCATATCACACAGATGAGCTGACATTGTGGTGGAACCAATATCAATAGCCGCACCAAGCACCTGTTCTTTCAGGCCAGGCCAGACGCCAATGATCCGGTTGCCATTCCGTAACGCAACCGTGATTTGCCATTTCCCTTTACGGAGGGCTTTCTGCAAACTCATCATCACGTGAAGGTCTGCTGTAACATCACCGCTAACACGATCTGGCCATTGATCTGTTAAGGCTTCGGCCACACGGCGCAAGTCGCCTGATGGTTCATGCATGTCAGGTTCACGTACCTCAATAAAACAAAGGCGTGTCGGTGCATCCATTTCAATAACGCGGTCATCAGCAGCTTTGCGAATAACTTGGTCATGAACTTGTGATTCGGCAGGCACATCAATCACAACATTTGAGCAAAGCACCGCTTGGCACGATAAACGGCGGCCATCTGCTAGGCCACGCTTATCAGCATATCGATCTTCAACTTTTGAACGTGGCGTGACAGAATCTGCTGATGAAACGATACCGTGTTTTGAAAAATCACCTTCGCCAACAATAACCTGACAACGGCCACACATCGCCCGGCCACCACAGACACTGTCAATATCAACACCAAGGCTGCGTGCCGCCTGCAATACTGTTGTTCCCGAAGGCACTTCACCCTGACGGCCAGATGGGGTGAAAACAATATGAATGTTCTCACCAGATTGCGGCTGATCTTCGGCGGCAGTATTTTCAGGATTGGTGTTTGTATTCTCGGTCATTGCTGCGTCCTTCAATTCAGGATGATGTGAACACGTTAGATCGAACTTATTGTGAAAAAAATAGTTACACAAAGATATGGTCAAAGGAACGCCGAAAAGGCGTTCCTTTTGATGTTTTATGCACGGCGCCGACGACGCCCCTCACGGTTACCGCGTGCACCTGCACCTTCTGCCATAGGTTCGCGATATTTTGAAATCCAACGACGACATTCAGGGTCAGTGCCCATCATCACATCAGCACCCATGATCGCTGACATTTCTTCGGTATGCAGTGGGTTCATAATAGCAGACGTCATGCCAGCACCCACCGCCATGGAAAGAAAGGCCGCGTTCATGCCGTGACGATTTGGCAAGCCAAATGAAATGTTTGACGCACCGCACGTGGTGTTCACCTTCAATTCATCACGTAGGCGGCGGATCAGATCAAGCGCAGAACGGCCCGCAAGGTTAATCGCACCAACAGGCATGATCAACGGGTCAACCACAACGTCTTCGCGCGGAATACCATAATCTTCGGCACGTTCGACAATTTTCTTGGCGACTTTATAACGTTCATTAGGATCTTCAGAAATGCCTGTTTCATCATTTGAAATAGCAACAACCGCAGCGCCATATTTCTTCACCAATGGCAAGACAACTTCAAGGCGTTCTTCTTCACCGGTGACAGAGTTCACAAGCGGCTTACCCTTATAGACGGAAAGACCACTCTCAAGCGCTTCAACAATTGAGCTGTCAATCGCGAGCGGAACATCTACAGTGTTCTGGATAAGCTGGATGCACTCCGCAAGAATGCGCGGTTCATCCGCCATTGGGATGCCTGCATTGACGTCCAACATGGTGGCGCCTGCTTCAACCTGCGCAATGGCATCAGAAACAACGCGGCTATAGTCACCTTCAGCCATTTCTGCCGCTAATAATTTGCGGCCCGTTGGGTTAATGCGTTCACCAATAATACAGAACGGACGTTCGAAACCGATTTCGATATCCTTTTTGTCAGATGAAATTTTAGTAATAGTCATGGTAATAACCTCTCGGCAGCATATTCAATATGGGGATTAAGCGTCCTCAGGCACGGAAAAACCGCCCTTTGGCAACAATTCAATTTCACCCTCGGCAACCGCAGATGCCCAACGTGATGTGCGTGCAAAACCACCAAATGGATAATAGTGGAAATGCTGGATACGGCTTTCTGGATCAGCCGCCATTGCTTCTGACAAACCTGCAATCAGCAAATGTGGTGATTGCACGGTTAAAAGCTTGGTCACATTTTTAGCCTGCTTTGCGATCATGCGCATGGATGGGCCAACACCAGATATTTGGGCAAAACGGAACAGTGTTTTGATAGTTGCTGGCCCCGGAATACCAATACGGATTGGCAAGTTGTTTCCTGCGGCGCGAATTGATTTTTCCCAGTTAACAACTGCATCTGACTCAAAACAGAATTGAGTTTCCATATAAAGATCTAGGCCTTCTGCTTTGGCGAAATCATTTTTCCAACCAATAGCTTGTGCCAATGCATCATCAGGGATATCAGGGCTACCTTCAGGGTGACCTGATACACCAACTTTTTTGATGCCATATTTCTGCAGAATACCTGTTTCAAGAACATCCATTGATGATGCAAAATCCCCCACAGGATTATCAACACCGCCGCCAATCACAAGCACTTCATCAACCTTGGCACGGTTGGTCATATCAGCAACAACTTCATCAAGCTGTTCTTTAGATTTTAGTGATCTAGCGGCAATATGCGGGACGGGGTTCATGCCTTCATCACGCAGACGCATCGCAACATCAACAGTATCTTTTGGGTCAGTGCCAGGCAGGAACGTTACGTTAACAGTCGTTCCTTCATCCAACACTGCGGCGAAACTTTCAATCTTAGTTGCACCTGGCGGTGTAACTTCGATAGACCAGTCTTTGCTAGCGTTTGAGATTGCATCAATAAGTGATGTCATAAAAGCCTCCAACAGCCGCATTTACGGCGCCCCGAAACATCTTTAAATTTTACTTAGGATATTTGGCCATGAAGGGAAGTTTCAGCTTTCCCGTTCACGCCAAACACTCGCTCAATTACGACAGATTATTAGGAAGCAGTACCGCCATTAGCCACAAGTGTTGCGAGCACTTCTTTATTATATTCCTGATCAAGATCAGCAGCACGTGCCTCGGCAGCAGCCGTAAGATCACCATCAATGCTTTCTGGTTCTGATTTGCGCCATTCGGCCAAATAGTCATCCGTGCCGTCAGCACCGTCACGCATAGCAGCCTCATCGATGGCCAAGGCGAAACGCCGAGGCATTTCTACCTTAGCTTGTTCCCGCCGACGACCTCGACCTTCCTCAGCAACAACTTGGGCAGGAATATCCCGCCAGTAAATCACGGTTAACGACGCCACTATTGTGCAGCCCTACGTTCAGCAACCATTGATTTAGCCGTTTCAACAGCAACCGCCGCGTCACGGCAATATGCATCAGCACCAATAGAATCGGAGAAAGCTTCGTTGAGTGGTGCACCACCGACAAGCACACTGTAATCATCACGCAGGCCTTTTTCTTCAAGGGCGTCAATAACGACCTTCATGTATGGCATGGTGGTGGTAAGCAATGCAGACATGCCCAGGATATCTGGCTTATGTTCTTCCAGTGCTTCAAGGTAGTTTTCAACTGGGTTGTTGATCCCAATATCAATCACTTCAAAACCTGCGCCTTCCATCATCATGGAAACCAGGTTTTTACCAATATCGTGAATATCGCCTTTAACCGTACCGATTACCATCTTACCCTGTTGCGGCGCACCAGTTTCGGCAAGAAGTGGGCGAAGAATGGTCATGCCAGACTTCATCGCGTTCGCGGCCATCAACACTTCGGGAACAAACAGAATACCATCGCGGAAATCGATCCCGACAATAGTCATGCCTTCAACCAATGCTTCAGTCAAAATGCGGTATGGCGCCCATCCACGTTCTAGGAAGATGTTTACTGCCTCTACGATTTCTTCCTGTAGACCGTCATAAAGGTCATCATGGACCTGTTGAACAAGTTCATCATCATCAAGTTCGGAAAGAATGATATCGTCTTCATCAGCCATGGAAAAACTCCTTCAAGTGCCACTATCAACGTGGATTAGACCCGTAAGGGATTCGAATCATTATATTAATAAAATGCGACGCTTGGCGCGTTTCAGATGGCATCGCCACGACAAGAAATATCCCATGGACGGCATTTTGTTGAATTTGGGTTACTTGCCTTTAGACAGACGCTACTCGTTGGGTGATTATTTATCTGTTTCTGCCGCCGCATAACGGCTTAAGAAAATCGCGATAACCACCGCGAAGGCAAGTGATATCCCTGTTAAACCAAAGACTTTGAACGTCACCCAGTCATCAGTTGTAAGATTCCGCCACGCAATTTCATTTGCCAGCGCAATCGTGCTGAACATCACCACCCAAAGCATGGTCAATTTACGCCACCCTTCATCAGGCAAATCAATGGCCATGGTGTCGCCCATCACCGCTTTAAGTGGGCTTCGGCCCATCACGTGCCCCAATAAAAGACCGCCTGCAAAAATCAAGCTGACCACTGTCGGCTTAATCTTAATAAACGTGTCATCTTCAAAAATCAGGGTGAGCGCCCCAAAAAATACAACGGCAGCACAGCCAAAGGCCAATAATTTAGGGATATGACGATCACGCACCCATGAAATGGCGAGCGCTATCAACGTGGCCACAACTAAAACGCCAGTGCCCCAATAAATCCCAAATTTTGCATTCACCACGAAAAACAAAATGAGCGGACCATATTCAAGCAAGAATTTTGATCCACCTTTCTTTGATTTGTTGGCATCAATAGGCGAAGAAGATTGCTGGTCTGACATGGTCATGATCTCATGATTAAAGGTAAAATAATGCCATTAAGCGGCAAGCGTACTGGCATAAATAGTTTCTTGAAGGCGGGACGTGGCATGCCGAATAACATCGGCCGTAGCATCAGGGCCGCGGGCATCTTCCGATAGGCTGCGGCGCCATGATTTTGCCCCTGGCAAGCCATTCATTAAGCCCAGCATATGACGTGTCACGGCTATAAGCCTGCCACCTTTCGCCACCCATTCATCCGCATAATCAGCCATCGCATAGGCCGCATCCATGCGGTCTACAACTGGATGACCGTAAATTTGAGCCGCCATCTGCGCCAATATATTAGGGGTTTGATAGGCAGCACGACCAATCATCACGCCATGAAATTCATCTGAAAATTCGCCCGCTAATGCCATATCAGCAATGCCGCCATTAATGGAAAAATTTATATCTGGGCGCCGTGCCGCAAGACGTCGCACACGGTCATAATCCAACGGCGGTATTGTTCGGTTATCTTTAGGGCTGAGGCCATTAAGCCATGCTTTGCGGGCATGGATAATGAAATGTTCAGCACCAGCCGTCGCCACCGTATCCACAAAGTCATCAAGGCCTTGTTCAGGGTCCATATCATCAACACCAATACGGCATTTGACCGTCACTGGGCGACCATTTGCAGACGCGCCCATTGCAGCGATGCAGTCACGAACCAATGCTGGCGCTGTCATCAAACACGCACCAAATCGTCCTGATTGCACCCGATCTGAAGGGCAACCTACGTTAAGGTTATATGCTGAATAGCCATAAGGCGTGGCATATTCTATCGCCAAGGCAAGTTTTTCAGGATCACTACCGCCAACCTGCAATGTTACAGGATCACCTGCCACATGGTCACCAGCAAGAAGACGGTCACGGTCACCATGAATAATCGCATCCGCCGTAACCATTTCGGTATACAACATGGCACGTGGCGCCAATAAACGGTGGAAAACGCGGCAAGGCCGATCTGTCCAATCCATCATTGGTGCTACCGAAAGTCGGTCTGCATCATGTGCTGTTATTATGGTCATTAATACGTTAACCCAGCGCAGTGAATATCCCAGCGCGGCAAATACCCTAGCGCAGTGGATATCAAGGTAAATTTCGGGTGAGAATACCGATTTCCTACATTAAGGGCAAGTAAAGGTAGCGTAGCGTTCAAGAAGAATCTGTGTCTTGCTGTTGTTGGGCGGCGCGGGCAGCAGCACGATGTGGGATGTCAGCTGCACGTTTGACCAAAAACATGATGAACAGCACCCCAACACTATACATAAGAACAGGCCAAGGACTGCTCAGCAATGCATCATGAAGCATATCGTTTTGACAGATAAAATTCTTTTTCATTTCAGACACTTGATCTGAAGCTGACATGATATCACATGTCGTCAGTTTTTCTGAAATCTGCCCAGATGTTGATTCAGGTGCTGATCCAGGTGTTGATCTTGTCATTACCCATGCCTCCTAAAAATACAGATAGCGCGCATGACCAATCATCAAGACCCCTAAATCTTTATTCTGATGGCGATGTTGTGGGTTTACCTGCCAATCCATCATCAATAAATTTGCGGCGGCGGGCATCTTCTTCACGGATACGGTTATCGATATCCTCAGCGGTCAGGCCTTGTTCTTGCAAGTTTTCAATTTCTGAATAGAGCGCATCAATATCAATAGTTTTCAAATTTTCAATAATATCACTTGAGATAATATCTGCATTTTCGACACCAGCTTCGATCAACACTGCCAAATTATTATCAAAACTAACACTACCTTTCAGCAGCCCTTTTAGGATACCGTCTTCGGCAATTGCGGCAAATAGTGCACCGCCGCCCATCAACCCACTGAACGTCCCCAATAAGCCAATAGATGATGTCGTTGCCATGGTTGTCAGGCCAAGAACAAGATCAACATAACCACCTATCTGGTCAGA
>CBFIAO010000056.1:0-12525 GCA_965660595.1 Puniceispirillales bacterium (SeqCode)
TTGTCTTCCTGACGCACCGCCGTCAGTATCAATGATATCCACCTCAAATGTAATCACGTCCGTGTCTAATGGCTGCCGGCCATCATGGACGATCCGCAATTTACCTGCCTTGAGATCAGCAAGGCTAACTCTTTCGTTGACACTAACTGCTACCCAAGCAGGTTCGCCAATGCCACTGTTAGAATCGCGTTCAATAACAATGCCTGGGGTACCTGCCGGGCCACTATTTTGTGGCAAGCTGGTGAAGACAATACGTACATCATCATCACTATTATCAGGATCAAACACACCTAAATCATTAACGGTCAAGAGCGCATTGCCGCCTTCAGTAAGCTGATCAGCAGTAATTGTAAAATCACCAATTGTTGGGCTATTTGCCGCTGCATAATCTTTGGCATAATCATCAAGTGGCGTAATGCTTGGCCGATCATTAACTGAAGTGATGGTAAAGGTATGGGTAAATTCATTCCCGCCAAGAGTTTCATTTTCTGCCGTTGTCAGGGTCGTACCGCTACCATCTTGGTTTTCAACCCGGAATTTGAACGTATCAGCAAAATTTTCTGAACCATCATGCTTAAATTTCACATTACCATCAGCAATATCTTGCTGGGTAAAGGTGCCGCCGACCGCAAGCGCCACGTCATTCAACAACAATTCGCCATGTGCCGGCAATTCTGTCACGACGTAAGTCACTTCACCGCGGATATTATCAGCGTCAGTGAATTTTAGGTCTGATTCAGCAATTGTTTGGGTAGATCCTTCATCTAACGTTGTCGGATCATTGCTATCATGTACAGGCGCATCATTTACCGGGGTAATGTCCAATGTCACCGTGCGGGTTTCACTTGAGGCGCTATCACCATCAGCAACACTAACCGCAAATGTACTTGGCGCTGTTGTTGCAGTTCCATACCCATCAGCATCAATCACATGCTGTTCTGATCCATCATGGATAAATGTGACTAGCCCATCCCTTAATTGACTTAACGTAAAGGTATCGCCGTTGTTTAGGGTTACGCCATTGAGCTGAATTTCCCCTTTGGTTGCTGACACAACAGTAAAGACCATTTCAGTCCCGTTAGGGATAGAATTGCCGTCTTCATCTTCAATATTATCGGCAGCATCTTCATCCGCTACTTCAAGAAGTGATGCTGTCAACGTTAGTGTTTCGCCTTCTGCAACCGTAATATAGCTGTTGCCTTCGCCATCATCATTATTAGTGGTCAGGCTTGGCGCATCGTTGACGTCACTAAGGCGAACAACAAAAATTTCTGACGATACGACGACAACTACATCAACACCGCCCTGATCTTCTGTTCTAACCTTCTCAATAAGAATTGATTTTTGATCACCAGCTTCAAAATTTCCACTTACCGCACCATTATAAATCAAGAAACCTTCATCATTAATGACAAAATCAGCATTGTCATTAGTGCCCGTCGCAGCAAGTCGCAACGTAAGTCCGTCAATCGCAACAAGTTTGCCTAAATTGACGTTATCAGCTTCTTCAGATGCATCTAAGTTTTCATCAATTAATCCATTACCGTCTTGGTCAAGATAATTGGAGAAAAGTTGCTGTGCTGGCGTGGTATCATCACTATCATGATCAACCTCTAGGAAGATTGATCCTTCCGCGATGGTCAGTGTTTGCGTGAAAGTATTGCCAGCACTATCAGTTACGGTAAGTTCAACGGAATAGGACTGCCCAACGCCCTTACGGCCATTTTCGCCTGGGGTATCTGCATCTTCATCCGGATTAGTTCCAATAAAGATTAATTTGCGTGGGTCGTTTTCATCAAAACCAAAGAGCGCATTATCATTCGTGTCTGACGCGGCAGCCAGCTGATAAGTAAAGATACTCTGATCAGCATCATCCGCATCTACATCAACTGTACTCAGCTGGCCAACTTCTGACTCGCCAGAAACAAGCGCGGCACGCGAAATGGTGATACTTGTTGGGGCTTCATTAACATCAGTTAATACAACCTTAATTTCAACCGTTTCGGTTTTTACTTCACCTTCACCGGTACCGTCAACTTTCTGAAGCGCGCTGTCTGATGTAATTGTAACCTGAACATCGAACGCGCCATCAGTGGCTTCACCATGTTCAAAATCATTCTGACCTTCTTTAAAGCTTAATACACCGGTAACACTATCAATGGTGAAGAGATCATTATCCCCCACACCCTGAGCAAGGCTGAAGACGACATCATCACCATCTTCATCCGTGCCGATCACGCGCGCCAAATCAAGTGCTGCATTTTCCGCAAGTGTTAAGGTGATCGGCGTGCCCGCAACAGTATCTGCGTCAGCTTTTTCAACGACACCTTCAGCTTGAATATCTGAGAATTCTGGGGCGTTATCGTCAACATTAATAAGATTGATGATATAGGTATAGGTATTTTCATTACCACTACCATCAACACCTTTAATAGTTACTGATGGTTTATCCGCATCGTCATCTTCAAAATCAAATCCATTATCACCGATGTAATACAGAAGATTACCATCTGTGATAGCAAAGTGTGTTCCGCCTTCTTCAACCGTAAATGTTGTTGACCCACTATGGTCTGCTAAACGTGCAATAAAGAACGCTTTGCTGCCTAAGTCAGTAACATCGACCGAATCAGAATGAGTAGCGCTATCAAGTGCTTCAGGAAGAAGGGCATTACCATCCGAATAAATCCGTGCGGCAGGATTGTCATCATTTGTAGTAGTGAAGGCATAAATTCCGCCTTGAATGATTTCCAAGGTGTTTTCGGATGTTAATCCACCGCCATCAGTTGCAGTAATCGTGATTTCATATTCTTGACCAGGCGCCAAGAAATCATCCGCCGTACCAATAAACCTAACCTCACCACTATTCTCATCGACCTCAAAAAGGTCGATGTGTGCGCCGCCAGTTATCGTGTATGACAATGTATCACCACTATCAGGATCTTGGGCAAGTACAGTAGCGACGACGATACCGTTTGTAGCTTCATCTAGAGCCGCCGCAGCGACCGCACTTTCAGTTACCGCAATAATATCACTGAAAATAGGCGTTTCTGGAGCTTCATTAACATTTCTTACGGAAATGCGCACCGGAATTTCAATTGTTTGTGGGGAGCCGCCAGTAAATGTAGATGACACCGTTACCACAATGTCATGGAACGTAACTGTTTCAAAATCTAGCGCAACACCATCTTTAAGGCTAATTTCTCCTTGATCATTAATCTCAAACATATCTTGTGACGCTGTGTCGATCGTATAAGTTACGCCATCGCCATCTGCATCTGCTGCGATAACACGGTATAAAACCGTAGCATCAGAAACATCTTCAAGCGCTTCTGCAGATGCAGAAACCCCGCCTTTTAACGATGTTGCGTCAATAGCGTTAGTGATTGATGCTGTTTCTCTACCATCTGCAATTGTTACTGATACTAAGTCATTTGCATCAGTATCTGCTTCAACCGCGGCCTTAATATCTGCCAGTGTCGCACCTTGAGCATGAAGTGTTATGACAAGGCTTTTGCCGTTAAGCACAACACTTTCCACACCTGCTTCATCAGATGCGCCGAGAACAAATGAAACGGTAATATCATTCTGTGCTGAACCAAGTTTTTTGGATGTAAATATAAGCGCAGCATCATCATCGGTTGCCGTAGCCGCCACCTGATCGATAGCTGGTACATACGGCGATATTGTTAGCACTTGAGGGGTAATGGCAGTAAAAACAGGGGTAGAAGGTGTTGATACGGCACCAGTCAATAGATCCAAACTGCCGTCAGCAATCAAAGCATTTAATTCTTGGATTACTTTATTTACATCGCTCGCCGCACCACCGGTTCGGCCAATTGTAACAATTATCGTATTTGCATCAATATCTTCAACAACGGTTGTGGCCACATCATCATCAGTTGAAGTTGTGGCGACAAAAGTGATCGTCACTTCAGCGTCACTAGTTGAACTAAACCTCGCAGATCCACCACTGCTCAACGCAGTACCGCCAGTTGCGGCCACTTCAGCAATAGATTCGCTAAATCCAGCTTCAGCAGGTGCTAGGTCATCAAGATCAGGCGTGGTAGCAATCGGTCCATTATCATCAATATTCTTCAGATTGATGGCATAAGTATAAACAGTCTCTGTGTATTCACGTGTCAGCAGGTTTTCTGGCGTATTAACTTCAGTGCCATCATTTTGCACTGGTGCCACCGGGGCGACTGCACGTGTTTGTGTTTCAATAACGGCAGGCGTTTCTGCTGGCACTGTAATATCAATACTGTTGTCAATAGTTGGAATTGTCGTGCCATCTTCGCCATCTGCCAGCGCAACATTTGATAAAATGCTAAGGCTACCATCTGAAATGGCACTTTCAATCGCAGTAATTACTGCTTCAACATTTTGATGCGCGCCGCCTGTAACACCTACTGTAATAGTTAAAGTATTGCCAGTTAGGCTGACAGTAGTTGCAACATCGGTTGTAATGTCTGCCAGTACAAATGTGACTAATAATTCTGCATCATGAGTACTTTCAAATGTGACAAGGTCATTACCAGCAACACCAGGAACGGCCGCCGAGATGGTAACATTTTCAGTTTCTGTGGTAGGCGCTGCAACAGATGCTAGCACATAAAATTCAGTATCATCAGTTGGCAATGACGTCACATGGCTGACAACACCGTCACCATAAACAATAATAAAACCAGCTTCGGAATACTGAAGGTTTTCAACAGCTTCAAAGCTAATGCTGCGTGCAGGTGTGTCTTTATCAACCGCGGCCAGATAAATTGTTCCTGCTTCCACATCTAACTGTGCGTACACATTATCATTTTCATCTAGTGCAGATGGTGTTTCAGCATCAAGAGTGACCGTGCCAGCAGTGTATGAGAATGTTCTGTCATCACCATCCGTATCATCGCCAGATGCATCAACATCTTTTTGACCGGTGAAATCTTCAACTTGAGCCACAACTTCATAATGTGAAGCAGTCACACTAACACTAAGTGCATCACTATTTTCGAAATCACCACTATCAGCGCCCGTGAAGAATAACGACGTGCCTACAATGGAAAAACCTTCGGTATCAGTAGTAAATTCTACTTCAGATCGGTATCCAAGCGTACCTTGCGTACCTGATGCAGCAACGTCTAGGCCTTCTGCACCAATACTGCCAATTGGAGTTGGGGTGCCGCTGCCATCTTGTTCTTCTTCAATAAGCGCCTCACCGTTTGAATAAGTACGCTGCCCACCAGCAGGGGTAACATAAAACCCACCCTGGACCAGGGTAAATGTTAGTGGCGCACTTTCCGCACCATTACTATCAACTACAGTGATACTAATGTCATAATTATCACCAGCTTCTTTAGCGGTGCTCGGGTCACGAAGTTCAAGACGGAATCCCCCCCCTGCGCTCGCTGGTACTAGGATGACATTAAATAAAGCACCATCCGCACCGCCAACACGGAATGAAAGTGTTTCTGTAGCATCCTCAACGTCATTGAGACCTTCGATCAAGCCCGCAAGAGTGCCATCTGCAAGCACAATCTGACCATCTTCGCTCAGTACAAATTGTGTACTATCATCAGCAGGGTCACGGTCACCAGAAAGTCCAGTGAAGACTGGATCATCATTAACCGAAGCAACATTAATGCTTAGCGAAGCCTTCTGCGAAAAGTCGATACCATCAAAAACATAATATTCAACGTCTAGTTCACCGAAGTAATGCTCATCTGGCGCTATAGATAAATCTGATAAACGCCCAAATGACACGTAATAAAAACCAGACTCAGATGGTAAATTACCTGGCGCTGTATCACCTGTCGCGGTTTGATGACTGCTCAATGGCTGACCATTAAATAGAATACGGCCATTAGCCACTGTTCCAGAGATATAAATCCCACGGAACGCTGAAATCACTTCATCAGGTGCATTTTGGCCTGGGTCAACAAACCCAAAAAGGCTCTCAAGATTGGCACGGTCATCATCAGACGCTGTCATATAATCAGCAATGCTAAAGGTATTATCTTCTTGAATATTAATATATGGGTCTGGCGCGGCTACGGGCTTACCTTCTAAAATCTCACGGCCCAGGTTTTCACGAATAGTGACGCGGTTAGTAATGTCTTGACCGGTGCTAGGGTCATCGTCAAATAAGCTTTTCAGCAGCTCAACGCGTGCCGAAGGTGTATCTAGATCACTACCCCCCACTAAATTAACATCACCGTCAATTTCAGAAAGAGCCAATGCCGCTTTTGTAATCATTTCAATCTTGGTATTCGCTACGGCCTGTTGATACGCACGCAATGCAGTTTCATAGGCTTGCATTTGCGCGCTAAAATCAGGATCAGTCTCAGAGATTGTAGGCGGTGTAGGTTCCGTTGGAATACTTGGTGATTGATCTAAAATCTTATAATTTTCATAATTCAGCACATCCGTCAGCGTAATTTCTGGATTGCCATCTTGATCCATGCCGAAAATATCATTAAGTGTCGCCTGCGCAGATCCCCCTTGCGCAGCCAATAAATCAGTAAGCGGTGATGCAATCACCCCATTGGCAAGTGATTGATACTCTCCATCCAATACCTCACCAGTAGCGGTATCAATGGCATCACTCACAACTGCCACAAAACGACCGTTTTCATATTTTTCAGGTATTTGCGCTTCACCGTTTTCATCAGTGACATAAAATGGGCGACCTTGCTCATTAGTTTGGGCATCACGTTCAGCTTGGGTGATTTGGCCATCACCGTTCAAATCAAAATAAACTGCCGCACCTTTTACTGGTCCATCAACAACCCGCACCACAGGACCGCCGCTTGCACCAGGCACAATAACCGTAGGGCCTGAGCCATCTCCTTCACCTGATCGTGTGACATACTGTGTGCTGCCACAAGCTGCGAGCACCATACCGGATAGTGTCCAAACCATTGCGGTAATGGACGACGCCCCACCACCAGATAGTCTTTTTGATGATGTGTGTGTTGTTGAAGCATTTAGGGGGGTTTTCAGTTCGTTTGGCATGATACCTATTCCTTAAAGATGGAGACCGGTGAAAATTAAAATCTTTCAACGAAGACCAATGTCGGAAGGCAACACAAAAAAAACAGCGACCGCACAAAGGCTTTCACTGATAAATCTACTTGATAAAAATTAATAAAGACTTAACAAGGCAACATTTTCATAGAAAAAATTGCAAAGTTATAAACCATTGATTTTGCAATATAAAAATATAATATAATTACAAATTTGGCTTAGTTTCTAAAATAAAAATACGCACAATTTATGGGGTAAAGGATTAAATTTATGCATTTAGTCCTGACCAATTCCCCATCCCCAGAAGTCATCGTCATTATTCATAAGGAACCTATTGATGACCATTTGGTGCACTTCTGTAGCCCCATCAACAAGCAATGCTTGGCGGCCATATCTATAAATCCATTCGAGGACAGTATCTGTTGAATACCCACGGGCACCACAGATTTGGATAGCATCACTCACAACGCGGTTTAGAGTCTGCGATACATGAATTTTAGCAATAGATATATCTTGCCGGGATTTAGAGCCATGCTGGATACGCCATGCAGCGCGCATAACCATGACG
The DNA here is from genome assembly GCA_965660595.1 of Puniceispirillales bacterium (SeqCode). Taxonomy (GTDB): domain Bacteria; phylum Pseudomonadota; class Alphaproteobacteria; order Puniceispirillales; family UBA1172; genus JAGWAQ01. Next base: position 7,583 of record CBFIAO010000056.1, read on the forward strand.
CGGCCAATTTCAATATCCATAGCCGCCTGCCCCAATTTCATCTGAATGGATTCGCGGTCAGCAAGCTTTATGCCAAACCCCTTACGTTGAGCGGCATAATCTGCGGCAATGGCAACTGCCCGCTTCGCGAGCCCCAACCAACGCATGCAATGAGTTAACCGCGCCAGACCCAATCGGATTTGCGTGACCTTTAAACCCTTACCAACTCCCATCAAAATACGGTCATCATCAAGTTCGAGACCATCAAATGAAAGTTCGCAATGACCGCCATGTTCTTCGGGCCCCATGATCCCTATTCGACGTTCAATCTGCCATCCAGGTTCATCACGGTGATAGAGAAAAGCTGTAAGACCAGATCTTGGATCATCGCTAGTTTTAGCCATTAAAATAAAATGAGCGGCTTCTTCAGCACCAGTTATGTACCATTTACGGCCATTGACAACCCAATTATCACCTTGCTTTTGGGCGGTAGTTTTTATCATGGATGGATCAGAACCACCACCAGGCGCAGGTTCAGTCATCGCAAAAGATGATCGCACATCACCATTAATAATAGGAAGAAGCCATTTTTCCTTTTGTGCCGGTGTCGCAACTTGATTAAGCACATACATATTCCCGTCATCAGGTGCTGCACAATTGAAGCAAACAGGGCCAAAAATTGAATAATTCATAGCTTCATAAAGAACTGACATCCCAATAGGACCAAAACCTAAACCGCCTTGCTCAACTGGTATTTGAGGTGCCCAAAGTCCCGCATTTTTAACTTTCTGACGCATAATCATCAGTTGTTCTGCGTTAATATTACCATGCCCATCATAATTTTTTTGATCTGCTTCAAGCGGAATAAGCTCATCACGTACAAATTCTTTAATCTGTTTTTCGACAGCAGCAAGTTCAGGTGAGATTGAAAAATCCATTTTTTTACCTCAGGCTAGATTGAATTAATGTTTCAAACTATTGGTCTTTAATAAAGGATAGACTAAACTTTTTAGATGTCCAAAGAACCTTTTGATAAGTCCTCTTTATTAAGTGACACATACAATGAACGGGAAATGCTTATGCCATCTGCTCCAAATACAAACGCTGCATTACCTGAAGGTGTAATACGTTGGTTTGATGATCAAAAAAATACTTGGGGCACACCGCAACGCATTAATAAAATTAGCATCGGGCAATCAAATCCAACTTTTCTTATCACGACAGAAGAACGTCAATTTATCTTACGCAGTCAACCTAATGGGAATTTGCTACCTTCAGCACATGCCGTAGACCGCGAGTATAAAGTAATGTCACGGCTTGAGCATACCGATGTTCCAGTTCCAAGGATGTTGGCGTTATCTGACGACCGCGAAAAATATGATGTCAAATTTTTCCTCATGGAAAAAATCAATGGCATTACATTGCTTGACCCTTCATTACCTGATCTGACCGCAATACAGCGACAACAACTTTATATGAATCAGATCGACGTTTTATCCGCATTATCACAGCTTCGCCCATCCGATATTGGATTGTCAGATTTTGGGCGGCCAGATGGATATATAGATCGACAAATTGCTACATGGACTAAGCAATACCGGGCATCAGCGACAGAACATCTTCCTGATATGGAAATTTTAATAGAAGGCCTACCAGGACAATTTCAATCAGCACTTAAGTTACCGCATACGATTATTCATGGTGATTTTCGCTTAGACAACATGATTGTTAGTGACGCTATGAATATTGCAGCACTTATTGATTGGGAACTCAGTACACTTGGGCCAGTGTTTATTGACTTATCATACTGGTGCGCGATGCTTAGGATGCAACATGAATGGCCGATCAGTGGTTTGGGCGGCAAAAACAAGCATAAGCTTAATATACCCGAAGAAGAAACCATTATTAATCAGTTTTGTACTGCAACAGGTTTATCTAAACCAGTAAATTGGGAATACTGGATTGCGTTCCAATTGTTTCGATTTGCATCAATTTTGCAAGGCGTTAAAAAGCGCCATTTAGATGGGAATGCGTCAGCAGATAATGCAGAATTGGTTGGCAGCCAGGCGGCACAAGTTGCTCAACTTGGTGCAGAAATCTTACAAAATCAACAGAACTAGTCATAAAAAAACTGATGATCCAAAAAGGAACATCAGTTTTTCTTCGGATCAAATCCTTAGATATTTGTGTTAAGCACTGCGGTAAAGCTTAGTCATAACAAATTCTTTATGGCCAAGAGCCTCAGCGGCGGTGAAACGTCCATTAGCCGTACGGCGAATACATTCGATCAATGCATCTCCTGCCTGATCAATAGTCATTTCACTGCGCAACACACCAGATACGTCAACGTCAACATGTTCAGACATCGTACGAACGGTACGTGGATTACCTGTGATCTTCACCACTGGGACAATCGGGTTCCCAACAACATTACCCTGCCCTGTCGGGAAGGTATGTACCACGTAACCGGCTGCAGCCATCAACGTTACACATTCTGCAGCAGCAGAAGATGTATCCATGAAGTATAACCCCTTACCCTTTTCAGGTGCTTCTGCAGGGCCAAGCGCATCAATATAAGTCGAAGTGCGGCCAATCTTTTCAAGGTTACCTAGTGCCTTTTCTTCAATTGTTGTTAAGCCACCAAGGATATTGCCTTTTGTCGGTTGCGAGTCTGAAAGGTCAGATGTTTTAAAAGGCTCAATCACTTCATCTTGGTAAGCTTGGAAGATCTTCATGAACTTCTCACCAGCTTCTGGGTTTGCTGCACGTTCACGGCAAAGATGTTCAGCACCTGTGATTTCAGAAGTTTCACCAAATACGCCATATATCCCTTTAGGGAGCAATTTGTCGTACATGTTGCCAACTGTAGGGCATGATGACAAACCAGTTGTCGTATCAGATTCGCCACATTTAGTGGAAACCCAAAGGTCAGCAATATCACATTCTTCACGCTGATATTCAGATACCTGATGCACAAACTCTTTTGCTTTACGAGACGCTGCGGCAATTGTGTTAATGTCACCATTTTGTTCAATAGAGAAACCAGCAACAGGCTTGCCCGTTTTAGCAATGCCATCAACGATTTTCTGCGTCCAATCAGGTTCAATACCGATTACAATACAAGCCGCAACATTAGGATTAGCTCCAGTACCAATCATTGTGCGGAAGTGAAGTTCTAAGTCTTCACCAAATTGCAATCGACCATAGGCATGTGGAAGTGCCATTGTGCCTTGAATATTATTTGCAACAGCTTCACAAGCTGCGTTAGAAATATCATCCACTGGAAGGATGGCAACATGATTACGAACGCCTACGCGACCGTTTTCACGACGATAGCCAAAGAAAGATAAGTTAGACATAGCCGCGCCTCCTACCAACGCTTAGTTTTTAAGTTATGAGTGTGGATATGATCACCTTTACCTGCCGGTGCAACAACACGACCGATATCTTGAGCATATTTAGTGATGGTATCACCTTCTGCAAAATCCTGAAGGGCAACCTTATGGCCAATTGGCACATCATGGTTAACAACCATTTTGAAATCACTGTTGTCTTCTGTGACGACACAAAGCATTTCTGTACCTGCCTTCAGATCTTCCACAACAACAACCCCAACATTATCACCCACATGGTGAACCAATAAATGTGGTGTTTCTGACATTTGTTATAATCTCCTTATTTCCTGTCTTATGTTTTTATGGCTTTAGTATAATTTTTGGAGCAGCAACCTGCCCCGCTTTAATATTTAAGAAAGCCTGATGACCATCGCGTAATGGTCTTTCTTCTATCCAGTCCAATACACCTAAACGACCATCAAAAATGGCCGCAGCAGTATCCCTGAAATCCTGAGCCGTATAGGTATACGTCCCGATGAATGTAATTTCCTGAAGCGTAAGGCGCCGAACATCAATTCCGCCTTCTGCACTACCTAATCCAATATGCATAATAACACCGCCCGGACAAGCTTGTGCAGAAGCCATGGCACGTGTGGCCTCGTAACCAACACCGTCAACCACCAAATCAAATTGTGATGTGTCATCTAGCATATCTGGATGGTGAACATTTAAATTCGTATGATTAAGTAAATGATTGCGGCGTAAATCGTTAGGTTCAATTAGCGTGACGTCTGTCGCGCCCTGAGCTTGAGCGCTAAGTGCTGCGCCAACCCCAATAGCACCGCCGCCAATTACCAAAACTTTCGCATCTACCAGCTCACCATGAAGACTTTTTGCACCTAATCGAACAGCATGCCAACCACATGCGATAGGCTCTGCTAGTGCTGCTTTGTTCAGTGTGACATGTTCAGGAACTTCAACAAGGTTTACTTCAGGTATTGCAATATATTCAGCAAAAGCACCTTCACGTGGCGGCATCGATATGATTTGACGCGTCTGGCAAAGATTATCTTGTCCAGACTTGCAGAAACGGCATGCACCGCATGTTACCAAAGGATTGACCGTGACGCGGCGTCCATCAGCTGTAACACCCGCCGCCTCATGACCCAATATTAAAGGTGCTGGCCGACGATTATCGTGACCTAAAAAAGCATGCATATCTGAGCCACAAATACCCACGCTATCAACCTTAATTAAAACTTCTCCTGCAGCAGGGGATGGGTCTACAACGTCTTTATAGGTAAGCTGATTTTCATCTGTGTAGACTAAAGCCTTCATTTTGCTGTAAACCCTCCATCTACCATCAACACTTGACCGGTAATATATGAGGATGCGTCAGAACATAGAAAAAGTAACGGCCCGGTCATATCTTCAAGCACACCATTACGACCAATACAAGTTTGCGCCGCATTACGTGCAGATCGTTCAGGGTCGCCAAAAACAGGCGCTGTAAGCTCAGTTGGGAAGAATCCAGGTCCAATAGCATTAGCATTTATTCCATCTTTTGACCAAGCTTCTGCCATAGCGCGTGTAAGTTGTGCGATGCCTGCTTTACTTGCGCCGTATGAA
>CBFIAO010000057.1:0-12482 GCA_965660595.1 Puniceispirillales bacterium (SeqCode)
CCGCATTGACCATCCCTTGATTGATATGTCGGCAGAACTGCCCTTTGCGGACCGCGATGAACTTGCGCAGTTGCGTGACCAATGCCGTGACCCTGAACATGTTCGGTCCAGCCTGATTGAAGGCGTTATGCTCAAATCACGCGGTTCACCCTATCAATCTGGCCGCATCAAAGGCCGCTGGTTCAAATGGAAACGTGACCCGCTCACTGCTGATGTCGTCTTGATGTATGCTCAGCGTGGGCACGGGAAACGTTCATCACTATTCTCGGATTATACCTTCGGTGCTTGGCAAGATGACCCCAAAGATGGCCGCCGCCTTGTCCCGGTGGGGAAAGCCTATTCTGGCTTTACGGATGAAGAATTGAAAAAACTTGACGCTTTTGTCCGTAAGAACACCACCAATAAATTTGGCCCTGTGCGTGAACTTAAACATGAACTCGTGGTTGAGGTGGCGTTCGACAGTCTGCAGGCTTCCACCCGTCATAAATCTGGTATCGCCATGCGCTTTCCGCGGTTTGCGCGCATCCGTTGGGATAAACCAATGGATGAAGCAGATACCATTGCCACGCTGTCCACTTGGCTGGCTGATTGATGCGTAACATATCCTATCTGGCGCACTATTCGGCTTTATATGCGTATTGACCTTACCCCCTTGCCCACTATCTCAAGGCGCATGACGTATCCTGATCTTTTATCTTTTCCTGATGGTTTTCGCGCCATTGTCATTGGTGCTGCTGGCGGTATTGGCGGGGCAATTTATGACATGCTTTCTGCCCATCCGCGCTGTCAAACTGTGCTTGGATTATCCCGCAACATCGGCACCCAATCCGCAACGTCAACGCATTTATATATCGACCTTGATGATCCTGCCTCCATCACTGCCGCGGCTGATGCCGCTGCCCCTCATGGCCCTTTTCATCTCATTATCAGTGCGACTGGCCGCCTTCATGGCGCTAACCTCACACCAGAAAAAACATGGCGTCATCTTGATGCTGAAATGTTGATGTCATCTTACCGTGCAAATTGCATTGCACCTGCCATGGCGGCACAACACTTCTTGCCGCTTCTGGCAAAAGATACGAAAGCTGCTTACGGCATTCTTTCTGCACGTGTTGGCAGTATTGGTGATAACCGAATTGGCGGCTGGCACGGCTACCGTGCGGCCAAGGCTGGCCTTAATATGATGATACGTAACTTTGCCATTGAACTTGCTATGAAATCACCCTCGGCCATGGTGGTGGGGCTTCATCCTGGCACGGTGGCAACGCCGCTTTCTGAACCGTTTCGCGGCAAGGTAAACCATGATATTTTCACGCCTATGATTGCTGCCCATCACCTTCTTGACGTATTGGACCGTGCCACCCAACACGATAGCGGACACCAATTGGCATGGGATGGCGCCACTATTCCTGCCTAAGGCTAAAAACACGCTTTAATCTTTACGCCCCCTCGGATACGCTGTTGCTTTAACAATTAAGGTGATGCCGTTATGAAGCTGTTACGTCTTGGCCCAACAGGTGCTGAACTCCCTGCCGCGATTGATGAAAGCGGCCAATACCGCGACCTTTCTTCTCTTATGCTTGACCTGACACCTGACATGATGTCATGTGAACACTTGGCTAAACTGCAATCGGTGGACCTGTCTTCATTGCCTGTCCTTGACCCTGATATGCGCATTGGCTGTCCACTTACTGATGTGCCAAATTTCTTCTGCATTGGCCTTAACTATGCCCGCCACGCTGATGAAACAGGCATGGCACGTCCGTCAGAGCCTATTGTGTTCTCAAAGGCAACGTCATCACTTCATGCCCCGAATGATGATATTCCCATCCCAGCAGGTTCCGAAAAAACAGATTGGGAAGTTGAGCTCGGCGTCATTATTGGACGTGAAACCACGATGATCAGCGAAGATGATGCCATGTCCGCAATTGCAGGATATTGCGTTATTAATGATGTGTCTGAACGTGCGTTTCAAATTGAACGTGGCGGCCAATGGATCAAAGGCAAATCTGCCCCAGGCTTTGGCCCAATCGGCCCATGGATCGTCACAGCTGATGATGTTGAAAATCCTCAAGACCTTGGCCTTTGGTTATCGGTTAATGGGGAAATGCGGCAACATTCTCGTACCGATGACATGATCTTTTCTATCCGCCAGATCATCAGCCATATGTCACAGTTCATGACCTTGCGTGTTGGGGATATTATCGCAACCGGTACGCCTGAAGGCGTCGGCATGGGGGCAAAACCGCAAACCTTCCTTAAATCTGGTGATACCGTGATGCTTGGCGTGGATGGCTTGGGCCAACAATGCCAGAAATTTATTTAACATTTCTAGCCAACAAAAAAGGGACCGCTAATAGAGCGATCCCTTTAATAATTTTAACTTAATAAGCGTTACTTAATTTGTCCGCTTATTTTTTCGGGTATAGCGCGTCAATGCGATCACCGTAAACTTCGCGCACGACATGGCGACGTACTTTTAATGTCGCGGTGAACTGCGCATTGGCCACGGTAAATGGCTCATCTGCAATAATAAAGCGACGTACTTGCTCCAGCTTCGACAAACGGTGGTTTGACCGTTCCACGGCATCAGCAACCGCCTTTTGCACCTCTTTCGCGTCCTTGACACTTTCAACCAATGATGGTGACGGTACAATCACTGCCGCCATCCATGGCTTTTTATCACCATCAATCATCGCCTGTTCAATTTCAGGCTCCATGGTCAGGATACCCTCAACACGTGTTGGCGCGATATTGTCACCGCCGGAATTAACAATAATTTCTTTCTTACGGCCCGTGATGGTGATGAAACCTTGGTCATCAATCGCCCCTAAGTCACCAGTATGCAGCCAGCCATCTACAATCGTGGCGTCAGTGGCAGCTTGGTCTTTCCAATAGCCTTTCATCAACAAATCACCGCGGCAAATAATTTCACCATCATCGGTCAATTTCACTTCAACATCGGCCACGGCTGGGCCAACAGTGCTGATTTTAATATTGCCAGGCCGGTTTGCAGAAATAAGCGGTGATGCTTCGGTTTGGCCATAGCCCTGCAACAAATTAACCCCCAGCCCCATAAAGAATCCGCCAATTTCAGGGTTCAACGCAGCACCGCCAGAAACAAAGAATTTCAGGCGGCCACCAAGGCGGCCTTTTACCTTTTTACGAACCAGCTTGTCCAAAATAGGGTTCAGCAATAATTCACCCAAAGACAACCGATTACCATTCATACGCTTAACGCCAATATTTACCGCCGCATTAAACAGTTTCTCGGAAAGCCCGCCCTTCGCTTTAACACCGCGGGTGATGCGGTCATGCAGCACTTCATAAAGACGCGGCACCGCCGTCATCAATGTTGGTGATACTTCCTGCAAGTTGTTTGAAATCTGTTCTGCACTCTCGCAATACCAGACCTCAGAACGTGTCTGGAACGGCAGGTGCATCCCTGCGGTATGTTCATAAGAATGCGAAAGCGGCAGCAAGGACAAGAAACGTTGGTCATCTGCAGCATCACCTTCTGCAAGCAGCTCAATCGCGGCAGTGATATTGGCCTGAATAGATTTATGGGTCAACATCACCCCTTTTGGGCGACCACCTGTGCCTGATGTATAAATAAAGCAACATGTCTCATCGCTATCAAGCCCAGCGACCACATCATCCAAGTCTGCTTTTGGCGATACACCGGACATTTCTTCGTCCCAGTTGATAACCTTTAGCTTCTTGCTCGCCCTGGATTTTGTCTCACCATCCATCACAATCATGGTATGCAGGTCACCGCATTGGGCCGCCGCACGTGACACCGTATCTGCAAGTGCACCACCAGAAGTGATGCCCACCACACTATCGGAATGTGACATGATGTAATAAAAATCATCTTCAGTATTGGTCACAAAAGCTGGCACAACAACCGCACCGATGGACATGATGGCCAAGTCAGCAATCGCCCATTCAGGACGGTTTTCCGCACTGATAAAAACCTTATCGCCAGCCTTTACCCCAAGGTTGAGCAACACATTAGCCAATTTACGCACTTGAATGGCAGCTTCACCATAGGTAATAGGCACCCACGCATCATCACGTTTAGAAAACAGAAGATTTTTGTCTTGGTTTTGGCTAGCAAATTCGAAGAAAGAACCAGGCAGATTAGCACGGCCTTTAGGACCATATATGGCTGAAGCGGGAGACATTGGCATTACCTTTAACAATATAAAAAGTCAGAACGTATATAGACGTAATAAAAATGTAAAAAATAGTATGAAAGAAATTTCCGCCAACGCAAGCCTTTGCGGTATAAATTCTAAAGGATTATTGGAAAGAGTGCATGTGATGTCACCAAAAACCCGTTATTTGGGTCATTTTACGGGCCTTGCTCATCGTGGTGGCGGGCTTGAAGCCATGGAAAACTCCGTCGCGGCCTTCACCAATGCGGCGGCCATGGGCTATGATGTGATCGAAACCGACATCCAAGTCAGCCGTGATGGGACGGTTTATATCTTCCATGACGACACCCTTGATCGCACCACCAATGGCAATGGTCCTTTTGTTGAAAAATCTGACGCTGAACTTGCGGCCCTTCGCCTCAATGATGGCGGGGTAATTCCCACGTTATCCATGATGCGGGCCGCTATTCCTCACGTCATTTTTAATATTGATGTGAAAACTGATGCCTGCATTACCCCGATCGCATCCTACCTCAATACCCATGGCGGGCATGACCAGATTTGCCTTGCGTCTTTTTCCACCCGCCGCCTTAATGCCGTCCGCGCCCTCTTGGATCAGCCCTGCACCTTTTCGGGTGGGCAGGCTGACGTTTTGCGGCTTTATTTAGGTGCGCTTGGCCTACCGATGGGGCGTCCTGATATCATTGCCGCCCAAGTGCCAACCTCGCATTACGGCCTTGATATCATCACCCCGCGCTTCATTAACCATTGCCGCCGCCTTGATATAGCGGTGCATGTTTGGACGATTAATGATGCTGATAAAATGCGCCGCCTGCTGGCCCTTGGCGTTGACGGCATTGTCACGGACCGCCCCAGCTTGCTTAAGGATATCGCGCTTGAAATGGGCATCAAGATCGCACCTGATGCCTAAAGTTGTTTAGCAATAACGCTCAATACCGTTCCATTGGCCTTGGGAATATCGGTCACCATTCGCCCAACCTTCCGGCAAGATACGGTCAATCGCGGCAAGGTCATCTGCACTTAGATGCAATGCTGCACCTGCGATCAGTTCTTTAAAATGCGTCACCGAACGTGTTCCCGGGATCGGCAGGATATGGCTGTCCTGATGAATTAACCACGCGATCGCCAAGGTGGAGGTCGCAACCCCCATCTCACGGGCCAGCGCCCTGAATGGCGCAGTCGCCGCAATATTCGCGCTCAAATTCGGCTCGATAAAGCGCGGGTTCACTTTCATGAAATTCATGGTTGCAACCTTCGCTTCGTCATGGGGTTTATCCGTCAGAAGCCCGCGCCCTACTGGTGAGAACGCCACCATAGCGGCGCCTAACTCTTTGCACGCACGCAACACCCCCAGCTCTGGCCCACGATTTGATAATGAATATTCCGACTGGATCGCTGCCACAGGATGCATCGCCGCGATCTGGCGGATGGTGGTGGGGGCAATTTCGGAAAACCCAAAGCTCTTGATCTTACCGGCCTCGATCATCCGGGATAATGTGTCCACCGTATCGTCAAGCGGCACCGTAATATCACGGCGGTGGATGTAATAAAGGTCGATGCATTCAACCCCTAATTTAGCCAATGTTTTATCCAGCTCTGCGTTCAAATGTGTGCGGCTATTATTAAATGGCCTTTCTTTGCTGGCGCGGTCAATTCCGCCTTTACTTGCGATGGTGAAGAAATCTTGCGCCCTGCTACCTTGCTTTTTAAGGAAGCTGCCAATCGCTTCTTCGGACCGGCCCGCACCATAGATATTTGCGGTATCCAGATGATTAACGCCATGGTCGATGGCCGCACTCAAAATCGCATGACTGCCTTCTTCGGTAGCCGTGCCATAAAAATCAGAAAACGACATCGCCCCGATCCCCACCGGATGCACCATTGAACCACCCTGCCCCAAGGGGCGAAATGCGACATCTGCCATATTGAACTCCATCACCTTCATCTGATCATGATATAAACGGTCTTTTATAAATCTGCTGCCATAACTATGGCACTTTTTCACGCAGGCCGTTATATCTCTATTCTATTATATACCTTGGCTATAATAATGGGGCGGTTAAGTCCTAACTTCAATCATAAAGGCGCGGATATGCCCGAACAGGATATAGAAAAGCATGTTGATGTTGCCGTTATTGGCGCAGGTGCTGCGGGCATGATGGCCGCGGCTGAGGCAGGCAAACGTGGGCGTTCTGTCTGGTTAGGTGATCACCGCCATAACCCGGGTGAAAAAATTCGCATCTCTGGCGGCGGCAGATGTAACTTCACCAACATCTACACCACCCATGAAAACTTTCTTTCCCAGAACCCACATTTCTGTAAATCCGCACTTGCGCAATTCACGCAATATGACTTTATCGAGCGTGTTGCTGGCCGCAATATCCCCTATCATGAAAAAAAATTAGGCCAGCTGTTTTGTGATAATTCCGCCAAAGATATCATCACCATGCTGGTTGATGACTGCCGTGATGCTGGGGTTGAACTTGCCCTTGGCACTAATATAGACGCCGTTAAAACAACCTCAAATGGCTATCAGCTTATCACCTCATCAGGAAAGGTGACGTCATCTTCACTGATCATTGCTTGCGGCGGGTTATCTATCCCTAAAATCGGGGCGACCGGTTTCGGCTATGATATCGCGCGCCAGTTTGACCTTGATATTGTCCCAACCCGGGCAGCCTTGGTGCCATTAACCTTTGATGATGATCTGCTTGATCATTGCCGCGGGCTTGCAGGTATATCTGTTGATGCTGCCGTCAGTTGTGGGGGCACTACGTTTCGTGAAGGGTTGCTCTTCACTCATCGCGGGCTAAGCGGTCCATCTGTGTTGCAAATTTCATCATATTGGGATGGTGCAGCGCCAGTGACGGTTAACCTCGCGCCCGAAGATGATGCCGCCACCACCTTTAAAACCCTTAAATCAGACCGCCCAAAACAAGATATTCAGTCAGGTCTTGCCGCCATGCTGCCTAAACGTTTAGCGCAATCCATCGCCGCAGATGGCGATGTGTCGTCACCCCTTGGTGAAACGCCTGATCGCACCCTTGCGGGGTTGGCTGACCGTGTTAATGCATGGCGCGTCACCCCTGCTGGCACCGAAGGTTACCGCACCGCCGAAGTCACCATTGGCGGCGTGGATACAAAACACCTTAATTCCAAAACAATGGAATGCCGCAGCCAGCCTGGGTTATTTTTCATTGGTGAAGTGGTGGATGTGACAGGTCATCTTGGCGGCTTTAATTTCCAATGGGCATGGTCTTCGGGTTACGTTGCAGGCCAACATGCTTAAATCGGGCATGCATAAATTGGGCACGCATAAATGAGGCACGCGTAAATCAACCAGCCATAAATTACGGCAGAAAATAAAACTGCCCATCTTTACAATTTTGTCATATTTACATCTAATAATAAGAACGGTTTAAACGGGATAAAGGGAACCTCAACATGCTTTTACCACCATTTGATAAAGCGCAACCTTTGTTCCGCGGTAACCTGCACGGGCATACCACACATTCGGATGGCTTATGCACATCCGAAGAAGTGATCGAGGCATATATCGACGCTGGTTATGACTTCACCTGCTTGTCAGATCACCTTTGGCATAGCAGCTGGTTTGCTGCAAAAACCATCAATGACAGCACACAATTTAACCGTGATGAATTTATCACCATCACCTCGGCGGAACTTCATTGTCTTGGCAAGAAATATGACAATGACGGCCTCTTCCATATTGTGGCGAATGGACTTCCGGCAGACTTTGCCTGCCCTGATGATGATGAAACCGCGCCAGAAATGATCCGCCGCGCGGTCATGGCAGGCGCTTATGTAACCATCGCACATCCTGAATGGCACAGCCTGACCGATGAAGAGGCCACCATATTGGCCCAAGCCCATGGTGTTGAAATTTACAATCATTCTTGCATGATCGCATCTGCCCGCGGCTCTGGTATCGCGACGGCGGATAAAATGTTGCAGGATGGGCATCGCATTTCGTTCACCGCAACTGATGACAGCCATTTCACTGGCGGTGATTGGGCTGGCGGCTGGGTTCATGTTGCTGCCGACACGCTTGATGCAACGGCTATTGTCACGGCCCTCAAAGCAGGCCGCCATTATTCATCAACTGGCGCCAATTTTAATGTGCTGGCGATCGAAGATAACATCCTGATGATTGACTGCACGCCTTCTGAAAGCATCACCGTTAGCGGTAAAGGCCATGCCGCACTTCACCGTGTTGGCAAGAACCTCACCTATGCTGAATTTGACTTGAACAATTTTGAAAGTGATTTTTTCCGCATCACCATTAATGATGGCAAAGGCGGTAACGCATGGTCAAACCCATATTTCTTTGATGAATTGACGGGTGAATAAGTGTGAACAAATACGTGTTAAAGGATATCAGATAATGCCGATTTCTATCCAACATACTGTCGATGGTCTTGACGCCACCCAATTTGACCTTGCGTCCATTAATGATGGGATGTCAGGCCAGCTATACGTGTCATCCTGCCCAGGCTTTTCCAAGGTTGATGGCGCGACCGAAGATCGCAAATCTGCGCATCTCGCCTTTCTATTTGACCAAGGCATAAATCTTGTCATTAGCCTCACCCCCGAAGATGAACGTGAAAATCTCGGCGTTGCTGATATGCCTCAGCGCATGCAACAGGCTGGCATTGATTGGCGTGAAGTTCCGGTGGTGAATTTCGGCACACCTGAACAAGATCAGATGCAACAATTCATGGATATGATCAATGATGCCGCTACCCGGCTCGCATCAGGGCAAAAAATACTGGTGCATTGCCGCGGCGGCACTGGACGCGCTGGCAAGGTTGCGGCCATCATATTAATGGGCGGCGGGATGTTGGCGGATACCGCTATCACCACGCTGCGTGATCACCGTGCGGGCTGTGTGCAAACCGCTGAACAAGAAGACTTCGTCCGTGCCTATGATGGCCACCTGAAATAAGGGGTGGATATTGACACCGCAAACTGGATATACGCCCGCTGGGTATACACTTGCACTTGATCAAGGCACCACGTCCAGCCGTGCGATTATTTTTGATGCAACCCTTAAACCTATCGCCACCAGCCAGCAGGAATTCACACAGCATTTTCCTGCATCTGGCTTGGTTGAACATGACCCGAATGACCTCATCAACACCACGATTGCGACTGCACGTGCTGCCTTAAAATCTGCTGGCATCACCGCGCAAGATATCGCCGGGATAGGGATCACAAACCAACGTGAAACAACGGTTATATGGGACCGCGAGACAGGCCTTCCCATCAGCCGTGCTTTAGTATGGCAAGATCGCCGCACAGCTGAATTTTGTAACCAGCTTAAATCTTCCGGCCATGAAGATATGATCACGGCAAAAACAGGGCTATTGCTTGACCCTTATTTCTCCGCCAGTAAAGCCGCCTATCTCTTGGATACCGTGGATGGCGCACGCGCCAAAGCGGCGGCTGGCAAGCTTGCTTTTGGCACGGTGGATACATGGCTTATATGGGTGCTTACTGGCGGCAAGATCCACGCCACTGATGCCACTAATGCCAGCCGGACCATGCTCTATAATATTCATGATGGCGACTGGGATGATGACCTGCTCACGCTCTTTCGTATCCCGCGTTCTATCTTGCCGGATGTTAAAAACAGCAAAGATGACTTTGGCACTACTGATCCTAAATTTTTTGATGGTGCCATTCCTATTCTTGGCGTTGCAGGTGACCAGCAAGCCGCCGCCATTGGTCAGGCTTGCTTTACCCCGGGCATGATGAAATCCACCTATGGCACCGGATGCTTTGCCCTCCTGAATACTGGTACCGAAGCGATCCCAAGCCGACATAAATTGCTCACCACCATTGCCTATCAATTTGATGATGTGCCGCATTACGCCCTTGAAGGTTCAATTTTTGTTGCTGGCGCTGTGGTGCAATGGTTACGTGATGGGCTGAACATGATCCGGGCTGCGTCTGATGCAAGCCAACTTGCCCAAGCCGCACATGATGAAGATATTATCATGGTGCCAGCCTTTACTGGGCTTGGCGCACCCTATTGGCATCCTGAATGCCGCGGTGCGATCTATGGGCTAACGCGTGATACTGGCCCTGCTGATATTGCACGTGCTGCGCTTAAATCTGTTGGCTTTCAAACCAAAGATTTACTTGATGCCATGCTCGCAGATTGGCACGCCGCAGGCCATGCCCCGCTAACCCCGCGTCTTCGGGTAGATGGCGGTATGGTTGCATCTGACATAACATGCCAACTTATTGCTGATATCGCTGAGGTTAACGTCGACCGCCCCAAATTCCTTGAAACAACCGCCCTTGGCGCAGCTTGGCTTGCCGGGTCTGCTGCTGGCATTTATCCAGATGAAACCGCCATGATCACGTCATGGCAACATGAACGTCAGTTCACGCCTGAAATGGACAACGCTGCCCGTGACCATGCCTATGCCCGTTGGCAAGCTGCGGTCCGCGCCACCATCGCCGCAGCTGATGTCACCTAACGCTCACTTAATCCCTGTTCGCTCACCATGTTTAAGGATGACAAATTCTTGCCCTGCCAACTGCCCATCTGACCGTGCCGCATCCAATGCTTTCTGCAACTTAACCGGCGGCTCTGCCATGGGCTCTAACGTCAATTTAAATGTTCCCCAATGGATCGGCACTGCCTTTTTTGCCTCAAGGTCAATCAACACCTGCACCGCTTCTTCTGGGTTGATATGGGATGCTTCCATAAAGTCGCGTGGGTCATACGCACCGATAGGGATGGCCGCTAAATCAGGCGCACCTAACCGTGCTCGCGTCACCTTGAAATCATCTGAATAACCGGTATCACCTGCGAAATAAAAACTGAAATCAGGCCAGGTGATCATCCAGCCTGACCAAAGGGTCTTATTACGGTCAAATGGTGTGCGTGATGACCAATGTTTAACAGGCGTCGCGGTGATTTTAAGGCCGTTTACATTTGCCTCATCCCACCAATCCATTTCCGTCACATGCTTGGCGCCCCAGCTTTCCAACATTGGCTTTAACCCCAACGGCACGTAATACTGAATATCAGGCTGATAGCGGCTTAAATCAATAATCGCGCCCTTATCCAGATGGTCATAATGGGAATGTGAAATCACCACCGCATCAATCGGCGGCAGGTCGCGCACATGAAATGGCAACGGCGTCACCCGCTTTGGTCCAGAAAACTGAACAGGTGAGGCACGGTTAGAAAAAATAGGGTCCGTCATAATATTGACCCCGCCATGGTTCACTATCAACGTAGAATGCCCGGCCCAGATAATTTCATCTTTAAGGGTTGCAAGCATATCCGCATCACTTGTGATCACCGGAAAGCCTGTTTTTTCATCAGGGTCATCAGGGCGGGTGAAATAACTTGCAAAAAGCCCCAGCAATTCAGTAAAGCTTTTATTGTTTTTAGTCCCATCAGTATTTTCAAACACACGTGCCTCCGCATCAAAATTTCTAGACTCATAAATTCTGCCTGATGCACAGGCACTTAAGGCTAAGACAAGACCAAAAAGGATAGTTTTCTGAACAAGGTAATTAAATTTCATATTTTTCAACATTATAAGTAATTTTATTTCAAAATATGACAACATGACAAAATATTGAAACCTAAGCAAATGCCAATTATCATAAAATCCACGCCGCAATAGCAAGGACCCATCATGCCGCAACTCACTGTTCTTGATCATCCACTCATCGACACCAAAATGACCATCCTGCGTGATGTGGCTACACCGCCGCATCATTTCCGACAGACCTTGCATGAAATTGCAGCACTGATGTCGGCTGATGTCTTCCGCCATATCACCACCATCCCCACCAACGTGATAACTCCATTAGAAGAAACTGATGGAAGAATACTGCCTGATCATACACCAGCACTCGTCTCTATTCTTCGTGCGGGCAATGGCTTAACAGACGCCCTGCTTAACATTCTCCCCGAAGCTGCTGTGGGCCATCTTGGCATGGAACGTGATGCCGTTACTCATCAAGCACGCGCTTATTATGAAAAACTTCCACTCAATATTTCGGCACGCCAAGTGATCTTGATTGACCCTATGCTTGCAACAGGCGGTTCCGCTATTATGGCGGTGGACCAGCTAAAATCACACGGCGTTAAAGACATCATGTTTACCGCCCTTGTCTCGGCACCAGAAGGCATTTCAGCCCTTCATGATGCTCACCCTGACGTCCCAATTATCACCGCTGCGCTTGACCGTGAATTGAACGAAGATTGTTATATTCTCCCAGGCCTAGGGGATGCTGGCGATCGTATTT
>CBFIAO010000058.1:0-11833 GCA_965660595.1 Puniceispirillales bacterium (SeqCode)
CTAGAATATCATCCCAATGTGATGACCATTTGCCCCATCTTTCAATATTTAGGTGGTTGTCTTGTGTGCCAAAATCTTCGGGCGCACAGGCGGGAAAACCAAAGCGGTTTGAAATATCAATACACCCGGCAACATTAGTCGTTAGGAAAGGCACGTGATGGTAGATGGCTTCCAATAATGTGATGGGCAGGCCCTCACGCACAGAAGGGTAAAGAAAAACATCAATTTTTCTAAAAAACGCACTGACTTCTCCGGGTGTTTCTAGAAAGCCAACCATTTCCACTTGAGGATGATGCTGGGCCATTTGATAAAACGTATCAGAATAATAAGAGCCAGAAATGTCTTTTCCAGCGATGATGATGCGATATTCTGGCGGCAGTCTTTTGATCAGTTTGATGACTTCATCAGTGCATTTACTGTTGCCAAAACGGCTCATGTGTCCAATAGTTTTGCCCGCAGGTTTCGGGGTTTTGCTGCGCGGTGTTTTATAAAGTGCCTTGTTAAAGCCGCTGCCGTTAATTTCAGAAATAGGGCGGCGGGTGCAACGTGCAATCACGCGGTAATCATGACTATTTTCAACAATGAAATGACGATTCCTTCGTATGCTAGATAACGCCACCATGAGCGTAAAGCCTAGCCTGCCAACAATACCAAAATCAGTGTAAAGGCGCCCAAGGCCAGTAAAGTAAAGCACGATTGTATATGGGCTGAACACGGCCATAAAAAAATTAAGGATAATATTTTTAGTGCCCACCAAGATGATAACTTGTGGGGCGTCTTCTGAAGATGCCCATTTGGCATTTAGCTTGTGGACAGCCTGATTTAGGGCAACCCGATGCAGCTGATTTACACCTTTTGAAATGGACGTGAACATGAAGTAATTCGCCTGATTATTTTTTACATATTATCTTAATAAAGTGCCGAGGGTAATGCAAAAAACTAGGCGGCTGGTTTGTCTTTTTCTAATAATGGTCTTTTTCTAATAATGGTTGGGCCATCATATAACCGACGAGCAGCCAAAGTATACGTTGATAGGCGACGTCTTGCAGGAGACTGAAGCCGCCACAAATAATGATGAATAAAAGAAAGCCATGAATATTAGTGTTATCGCGCAATCTTATGCCAGGCAGATAGATAGACCGCCAGCATGTGCGCGTAAATGCCAAGGCCAGTGGCGCGCATAGCAGGGCGCCAACCAGCCCCATTTCACCCAATATCCATAAATACAAATTATGAATCACAAGTCCGGTTTCACGGAGGCCAGCGCCAAGGCCAGCGCCAAAGATTAAATATTCAGAGAATAACGCATAGCCTATGTTTAGTGACACGATACGTTCATCGTGAAAGGTCAAGACATTTGATAAGCCGCGGCCATCCACTAGCGTAATGTCTGGGTAGTTAGTAATAGAATTTAAGCCATTAAATATTAGGGTAACGATTAAGGATGTAATGATCATCGTGGGGATATGTTTTGGCATGCAACACACCAACCACAGCACCAAAAAGATGGCAGCGCCAAGGCCGCTGCGAGAGCCAGTAAATAAAATGCTTATGATGATGATTGTTATCAATATCACAGCAAATTTGTTTATCTGATGATCTGCAGGGATATGGCGCATATTAAACGCAAGAAATATCGCCGCTAATGCGCCCATGAAGCTAAAGGCGTTTCGGTCAGCAATAAATCCATGAATATAATGTTGCCAGTTGAAGAAGATAGAGCCTTCTATCCCAAAAATATTATAAACCACTGTTTTAACGCAGAGGCTGATAACGATGCTGAACGCAAGCACGATACATATTTTTTGTAACATTTGACGGGAGAGTAAGCGCCGCATTGCCGCCCCAGCGATAAGGTAGGAAAGCACAGGGATAAGGCCAAATAACCGATTGACAGTTGCCCATTCGCTAGCACCAAATCGCAACCAGCCGACCAGCCAGCCATACATAATCAGCAGGATAATGCCGATAATACCAGGCCACATTAACCTATCCGCCCAGATGGTTTTCAACTGGCCTTGAAGCAACTGGATAACGGTGAAGTTGATCATGATGACCAGCGCCAACAGGTCAACACTATTGAGGGTGATCAGTCCATTTGACATCGGTAGACGAATTTGAAAAGGCAATAAGACCATCATTAAGAAAAATGAAATCGGCCAAAAATCAACACCTTCAAAAGGATGTGCGCGAGGAGCTTTGACAGCGACAGTATTGGTGCGGCCACGCAGCAGCAGCACTGAAAGCGTTAAGATGATAAGGTGCAACACGCCATAAAGAAGGCCGACCACCACCCCAATTTCAGGTGGCATGCCGAGCGCCAGAAACACAGCAGCAGCGGCAGCTTCACGAACACCCCACCCCCCAAAGCCAATAGGAATAGACGTCACCAACACAACAACAGCAAAGCCGCCTATCAATATAGTAAGGCTGGCATCAGGAACAAATTGCAGGGCAAGTAAAGTGTAAGTGACTAGGATGCCAAGTTGTATCAATACGGACAGGCCAAGGATGTGAAAAATCCCAATCTGGGTGATTTTGCGCATTGTGGCCAATAACGCGCGGCGTTCGTCTTTGTCGAAGATAGTGTAAATGCTGGTGCCGATAGCAAGTATGATCGCACCGCCCATGATGGTTAAGGCGGTGAAGAGTCCTTCAGGAATGATGTTTTCATTGAGCAGAAGAAATGCCGCCGCCCCGCCAAAGACAAGCATGATAGTAAAGGCAATTGATTTTTCCAGCACGGTCAACGGTGCGTAATAAACACGTTGCTGAGACGTGCCATGGGTGACGCGGCCAATAATCTGTGCAATCAGCGGCAGGGCGATCTGGCTATATAATAGTGACAGCATGTTAACACGATGAAGAAACAGCCATTCATCATTGCCGCCGAATTTTTTATTGATAAAGGCAAAGCGTTCGGTTGAGAGTGCCATGACGCCAATAATGACCATTGACGCCAAGGAAAGATGAAGCAGGTTAATATCGTTTAGGATGGAGAATAATATGCTGTGATCAAGGCGGTTTGCACCGAAGATTACTGCGGTGATGATGACAGTGATGCCAACAACAGCCTGCAACATATTTTTATATTTCAACACTGCATATTCCCAATAAGTTTTGGGGCAAATTAATGTTGGCCCAAATAAGACTGATTAACTGTTCTATCGCGGCACAGGATAAAAACCAAGTGTTTATCCAAAACTAATACTGATGTTATGCTTCTTTGTGATGATTATCTTTATAGAGAATGCGTGCCATGCGTGATCAACATTATGACATTCTTTTTGAGCCTGTTCAGATTGGCCCACACCGCACGCGGAACAGGTTTTACCAAGTTCCCCATTGTACGGGCATGGGGTACCGTTACCCTAATGCTGAAGCGCGTCATCGGGGGGTGAAGGCTGAGGGTGGCTGGGGCGTTATTTCCACCCAGGAAACCGAAATTCACCCGACATCAGATTTATCCCCTGCCAATGAAGCACGGCTGTGGAGTGATGAGGATATCCCTGCGCTGCAATTAATGACAGAACAGGTGCATGAAGGTGGTGCTTTGGCCGCGATCCAGCTTGCGCATAATGGCCATCATTCTCCGAATATGTATTCACGCATGGCGCCGCTTGCGCCATCAGATACACCGGTTGATTGGGGCAACCAAGTGCAGGCGCGTGCCATGGACCTGGCGGATATCAAAACCTTTCGCAAATGGCATGTGGATGCCGCTAAACGCGCTAAACGTGCAGGATTTGACATTGTGTATGTCTATGCTGGCCATGACATGACCTTGCTTCAGCATTTTTTATTACAGCGTCATAATAAAAGAACAGATGAATATGGCGGAACGTTTGAAAACAGGCTGCGGCTATTTCGTGAAGTGATTGATGACACGAAAGACGCGGTGGGGGATAGTTGCGCTATTGCCGTGCGGCTGGCGGTGGATGAGCTGATGGGGCCAATGGGGCTGCGGCATGACCATGAAGGGCGTGATATTCTTGCAGCCCTTGGGGAGGTGCCTGATCTGTGGGATGTTAACCTATCAAACTGGTCGAATGACAGCCAGACCGCACGTTTTGCCAACGAAGGTTATCAGGAAGATTATACCAAGTTCGTGAAGGCGATGACCAGCAAGCCGGTGGTCGGGGTGGGGCGATATACATCACCTGATACCATGGTGCGGTTGGTCAAAGAAGGTCATCTGGATTTGATTGGGGCGGCGCGACCATCGATTGCAGACCCGTTCTTGCCAACGAAAATCGAAACTGGTCGGATTGATGACATACGTGAATGTATCGGCTGTAATATATGCGTGACTGGTGATAATTCGAACGTGCCGATGCGGTGCACCCAGAACCCTTCAGTGGGTGAAGAATTTCGTCGTGGGTGGCACCCTGATATTATCCCTTCTGCGAAAAGTGCAGAATCTTTCCTGATTATTGGCGGCGGCCCTGCGGGGTTAGAAGCTGGCATGACGTTGAGCAAAGGTGGTCATGATGTCAGCATTGCAGAAAAAGATAACAGGTGGGGTGGACGTGTTAGCCGTGAGGCTGCTTTGCCTGGCCTTGCCTCTTGGGGGCGGGTGCGTGATTGGCGGATGATGCATTTAAAACAAGCCGCCAATGCCCAGCTTTATCTTGAAAGCACCATGACGGCAGATGATGTGCTGACGAGTGAGGCCAAGCATATTGTGCTGGCAACTGGTGCGGAATGGCGGCGTGATGGTTTTGGTAAACATCACCGAATGAGGTTAGATTTTCTTGACCACCATGCTGTGCTGACGCCTGATGATGTAATGACGCATGGCCTTGATAGCGCAGCTGATGGTCCGGTCGTGATCTTTGATGATGATGGGTATTATATGGGCAGCGTGATGGCAGAACTGGCCGCCGCGTCAGGACGTCAGGTGAGCTTTGTGATGCCAAATGCGGTGGTCGCGCCATGGACAGATTTAACGCTGGAGCAAAGCCGGATTCAAACACGGCTGATTGAATTAGGTGTGCATATCATCCCGCTGCATGGGCTTGAAGACTTTGATGGCACGGCCTTAACCATAGGGTGCACCTATTCTGGCAGGACACAAAAACTGGATGCCAGTGCGGTGATCACGGTCACTAGCCGCAAACCAGACACCACGTTATGGGATGCCGTGATGGCCCGCAAAGATGAATTTGCAGATTTAGGTATTGCTAGCGTTGACCGCATTGGTGATGGTCATAACCCCGGGCTGATTGCCCATGCGGTTTATGCAGGCCATGAATATGCTCAGGCATATCTGAGTGACGCACCAGATCTGTTCCACCGCACGGATATTGCCAAGATTAGCCAATAAAGATAAGGCCTTGCATTTGGCGGCAGGACCAGCTTTAACTTGGCCGTTAGTTATGTAAAGGCGAAGACCATGATGATCCTGTTTAATGAGCCGTCACCTATTCCACTTCATGCGGTTGCGGCGATGATCGCCATCGTGCTGGGGGCTATCCAGCTGTATATGAAAAAGGGCGGGATGCTGCATAAAATGCTGGGCCGAATTTGGGTTGGGCTGATGCTGGCGGTGTCGATATCTTCATTTTGGATACATGAGATCAAGCTGTGGGGGCTTTATAGCCCGATCCATCTGTTGAGCGTGTGGACCATTATATCATGCGGCATGGGGGTTTATTTTGCCCGTGCTGGCAAGATCAAATCCCATAAGGTGACGATGGTATTGATGTATGTGTTTGCCTTGATCCTGACTGGTTTGTTCACGTTAATGCCAGGGCGTGTGATGCACCAGATCGTGTTTGGGTGAGCGTTGGTAGTTTTCGCAGGTAAGTTTATGACGAGCTGATCGCGGTGGTGAGGTCATTGTAATATATTGTGGCGCGGTGTTCCGAATAATGGTCCACCAAGATGCCGCTTACGCTAAAGAATAGCGCAAGGCCAGCGATCGCCATGCCAATCTGGGTTGGCCAAAAAAGGATCAGCGCCAGACCAATAGCCGCAAAGCCAGCAAACATTAATTGAAGATTTCGGTAGTTATCAACAACAGCTTTGATGTGCGTTTCTTCGGCCTTGACCATATCGGTTGTTGCCGCGGTTATTGGGGCATCAAGCGCGGTGATCAGCTGTGTGTGGTTGGCGTGGTCACGCTTAAGCAGGCTGATGCCTGTGCCGCCATAAATCAAGGCGAGGACCAACAGCCCTACCCCAAAAACTTGTGAAAAACGACCATGAAGCACCGTCAGAAAAATAAGGCCAAGCACAACCAATGCCGCTGCCGCTGCAATAAGGATATACATCTCGCTTGCTTCGGATGCAAAATAGGTGTTGATAGCTGATTTTGCGGCAGTGATGTTCATGACGTAACCTCTTAATGCAATTTGATTAAAACATGCAGAACTTTGAATACAGCTGCAACAGATAATTTCGGGATTGGCAAAGTCTAGGTTCCGTGCGTTACTACGTCTTTAGGCAATGTAGTGACGTGATGGCGGATTTTTTGTTAAGCAATAAGCGGCAAATGATGGGGGTCATGTTGGTGGTCCTGTCATCAGTTTGTTTCGCGGTGGTGCCCAATTCCGCCAAGATGGCCCTTGATCATGGTGTGTCATTATTCTTTTTATTGATGGCGCGGTTTGTGATTGGCGCGGGGTTGTTAATACCGATCATGGCGTTGATGAACGCGTCATTCCGTGTGCCGCCGCAACATATACCAAAATTGATCATGACAAGTGTGATGGCATTAGGGTTGCTGGTGGCGACCTATCATGCAGTGGATTTTATCGATATTGGGTTGGTGTTGTTGATCCTTTATAGCTTTCCGATCGGGGTGGCATTGCTGGCGCAATTAAAGGGTAAAGAAACCTTATCCCGCGCAAGATGGCTATGCATGATGATGGTGCTGGCAGGCCTGTCGGTGATGATCTATGATGGCCAAGGCGACATTAATACCTATGGCGTGATGGTCAGTGTTGCCGGGTTGATATGCTTTGTGCTGTTTATTGAAACATCAGGCGATTTGGCGGTGGTGTTGGGGGCAACAACGTTAAATCTTTACATCAGCCTGATCGGGCTGTTGGCCATGTTGATGGTGCTGGCCGTGTCGGTCATGCCGGTGCTGCCTTTTGGGGCGGAATTTATTGGGCCTAAAAGTACCGCTGGCGCCATGGCGGTGGGGTTAAACGGTATTTTTTACATCATAAGTTGGGTGATGTTTTTTGAAGGTGCGCGGATTATCGGGGCGACACGTGCATCACTATTGGCCTGTGTTGAGCCGTTATTCGCAGCAGTACTGGCCCTGGTTTTTTTAGGACAACATTTGAGCGCGGTGGAATGGACAGGATTCTTTATCGTGCTGGGGGCGATTTATGCCTTTGAACGATTACGGGTGAAACATGGTTAACATTCAGCAGATGCGATTGATTTATAGGGTTGTTATTACGGCAATCATGGCAGGTATCTTACCTGTTATTGCCCACGCCCAAGATAACATGATCACCCCAAGTGAGGTTGCTGCCGCGCAAGCTGCAAAAGCGGCAGGTGAGCCCGTTAAAGCCAAGCAGTGGATGGTGTCGGCGGCCAATCCGTTGGCCGTGCGTGCGGGTGGTGATGTGTTGGCCCGCGGGGGAAGCGCGGCTGATGCCATGGTGGCGGTGCAAGCAATATTGGGGCTGGTTGAGCCGCAAAGCTCAGGCCTTGGTGGCGGGGCGTTTCTGGTCTGGTATGACGCAGCATCAGGCCAGATCACCACCCTTGATGGCCGCGAGACAGCATCACGCCATGCAACGCCAGCATTGTTTTTAGATGATGATGGTCAGCCGCTGAAATTCTATGATGCGGTGGTGGGCGGACGATCCGTTGGAGTGCCCGGCACGCCGGCCTTGATGGTGGATGCGCACCAACGTTGGGGCAAACTTGCGTGGCCAAGTTTATTTGATGATGGCATTGCACTTGCCCGTGATGGGTTTGCCGTATCACCGCGGATGGCAATGTTGGTGGCGCGTGATGAAAAACGCTTGTCGCGGTTTGAGCGAACAGCGGCATATTTCTACCCAGAGGGCAAGGCTGTTCAGGCTGGGCATATGTTGAAAAATGACGGCTATGCCATGACGTTGGTATCCCTAGCTGCCGATAAGGGGATGTCGTTTTATCGCGGCACAATTGCCGAAGATATTGCCCAGACCGTGCAGTTGGCGGCGGGTAACCCGGGCCTGTTGGACCGTGCGGATTTAGCAGGGTATCAGGTGAAAGAACGTGCAGCGGTCTGCATGACGTATCGGGGATATGATGTGTGCGGGATGGGGCCGCCATCATCTGGCGGATTGACGGTAGGGCAAATCCTTGGGCTGATCGCGCCTTATGATATTGGCGATATGGGGCCAACGTCACCAGCAGCATGGCGGATTATCGGTGATGCGTCACGATTGGCGTTTGCTGACCGTGGGCGGTATATGGCGGATGCGGATTTCGTGGCGGTGCCCACGGCAGGATTGCTGGACGCACAATATATAAAAACACGTGCGGCGTTGTTGGGTGGTCCGCGCGCCTTAGCCGATATCACCGCAGGAGTACCGCCGTTTAAGGAAAGTCTGCATTGGGCAGATGATGCCAGTATTGAGCTGCCGTCTACGTCACATATTTCCATCGTGGATCAATATGGCAATGCGCTTTCCATGACGACAACAATTGAAAATGCATTCGGGTCAAGATTGATGACCAAGGGCGGGTTTTTGCTGAATAATGAAATGACGGATTTTTCCTTCCGTCCTGAACGTGATGGCGCACCAGTGGCCAACCGCGTTGAGCCAGGCAAAAGGCCAAGGTCGTCCATGGCACCGACTATTGTGATGAAGGATGGCGTGCCTGAATTGGTGATCGGCTCCCCCGGGGGTAGCAGGATCATCGGCTATGTGGCGCAAGCGATACTGGCCTATATCGATTGGGGGATGGATGTGCAAGCAGCCGTCGCCATGCCGCATCAGGTGAACCGATTTGGCACGTTCGAGCTTGAGGCAAACACAAGCGCAGAAGATATCGCCAGTGATTTGGCGGCTATGGGATTTACGGTAAAAACGCGCGGGTTAAATTCGGGCCTTCATGCCATTGCCATTACCCAAGATGGATTAATGGGCGGGGCAGACCCACGCCGCGAAGGTATTGCGTTGGGGCGCTGATCTAAGCCAGGTCAATCCGAAGCCCATCGCGGCCAAGATGGAAGACGCCGCCATAATTTGAGGCGATGGCTTGATGCCAATCTGCGGCGGTATAATCTGGGTCATCAGACGGGATAAGGTGGTGAAAGGCGAGGGCCTTGACGCCAGCCTTGGCGGCGATATGTGCCGCATATTCAGCCGTGGTATGCGCCCGCAGAAAATGTTTCATCAAGCGGTCATCACTATTACCAACACGTTTGGCCAGTGCATCCAGTGCATGTTCCAGCATGGCTTCATGGACCAAGAGGTCAGCATCTTTTGCAAAATCAATCAAGGTGGGTAGGTAAGCCGTGTCACCAGAAAAGACGATGTTATGGGTATCCGTTTGGAATTTTAAGGCGAACGTGTCGACCAGCGGCGGATGTTCATTACGCATAGCGGTTAAGGTGATACCGTCTTTTGTCAGGACATGGCCTTCATCCATAACATGAATATCAACTAAGCCAGTAAGGTCAGGACGGCCTTCATCAGCGATGCGGAGGTCGATATCGCGTTTCATGCTGTCAAGAAACGCCGTCCAATAATCGTCAAGTCCAGCAGGGCCATAAACATCAACCTTTGTTTTTAAACCTGCGGTCCATGCCGTGTGAATCAGCGGGCCCAGTTCAAGATAATGGTCGGAATGCAAATGTGTGATGATAATAAGCGATAGGTCGCTGAGTTGCATGCCTTGGTCGATCAAGCCGCGAGCAACGCCTAACCCGCAATCCACAACAATCTTGCGGCCATTCAGACAAACCAGTGAAGACGTTGGCATGGTTGAGCCAGGGCGGATGGCGGGCCCACCTTTGGTGCCCATCAAGGCGACATATTGGTCAGACATTATTAATATTCTCTCACATAGTGGTTATCACAGCGGCAGGGTTAGGTGGTGGGGATGCCCCAAGTATCACTCAAGCGGTAACCTTCGGGCCAAGGGTCTTCAGGGTCCAGCATATGTTGGTGGCTGCCAGTAATCCAAGCACGGCCAGAAATTTCAGGGATGATGGCGGGTTTTCCAGCAAGATCAGTCACGTCATGGATATGGCCGCGAAATTCCGCACCGATGATGGACGTGGCGTGAAAGGCATCATCACGCCCCATTTCACCCTTGGCATAAAGGTTAGCCATGCGTGCGGATACGGCCGTGCCAGTGGGGGAACGGTCGATCTTGCCCGGTTCAATGGTGACGGCAGAACGTGCAGATAAGATATGGCCATCACGGCTGATTGGCCCCGCAAAAAGACAAAAAGAGAAATGCGCCCAATCCGGATGGTTGGGATGGGTAAAGGCAAGCTGTTGATTTGCTGCAGTGAGGATTTTCATGCCAGTTTCGGCAAGGCGACGGGCTTCGTCAGCCACCAGTTCAAACCCTAAAGCGGCGGCATCAACAATCACAAAGCTATCGCCACCAAATGCCGTATCAACCGTGATGGTGCCAAGCCCATCAACGGTTAAAGATGCGGCCATGAGGTCAGCAAAGCTGGGGATATTCTGAAGGTGGATGCGTTCGGCCTTGCCATTACGGCAATCTGCGCGGACATGGATCAACCCTCCCGGGGCTTCTAGCGTGAGGTGTGTTTCTGGTTCAATCATCGGCACAATGCCAGCATCCAACAGCACGGTCGCCACGCACATACAGTTCGAGCCAGACATGAGAGGGTTATGTTCAGGTTCCATGATAAGAAAGCCTGCATCGGCATCAGGATGGATGGGCGGCACCAGTAGATTCACATGACGGAAGACACCGCCCCGAGGTTCATTAAGCATAAAATTGCGCAGTTTGCCGTCTTTATAAAGATGTGCTGTTTGATCCCATAGCGTAGCACCAGGTGGGGGCGCAACGCCGCCTATAATAACATCACCGACTTCACCTTCTGCATGGCAGGACAGTACATGAATAATCTTGGTGCTACGCATAAATTAATGCTCCGGATCTCGACAGGGTAAAAGGTAAGGTTAACCCCAGACCAGGAGATAGACAATGGGCAGAAATCAAAACACCAATAGCCCAAAGACCAACAGCACACCATTGATGACGTCACGGCGGTAGATGCGGCGTGGCGGCAGGCCAGCCCCATGACAAAACCGGATTATCCGGTTATGCCCGCATCACATGATGGCCCGCAATATAGCCAAGGCTGAGTGCGGTAAGGAGACCGTTGCCTGATAAATATCCTGAAACATCGGGGCCTGACACACCGCACGCAGCACCGCCGCATGCATAAAGGCCGGCGATCGGCGTGCCGCCTGGGGTTACGACTGCGGCTGTGTCATTGATGACCACGCCCCCTTGCGTGTGGAAGAGCGCGCCGGTGACTTTTACCGCCGCATATGGCGGCACAAGAAGTTTATCGGGATCAAAGTTACGGCCAAAGTGGTCGGGTGTGCCAGCATGTGCAATTTCCGTGCATTCATCCAGCGTTTTTTCAATAGCCGCCGCGTCAATGCCTAACAAGGTTGCAAGTTCGGGAATTGTGTCGGCGGTGATGATTGCGCCCACGTCTTCGGCGACACGAAAATCTTCAAACCCGCGCCCAAGAGCGCAAAGACGCTTATCAAAAATGTTAAAGGCAATTTTATCAGGTTGCGCCAACACGCTCACAGCCTGTTCAGAATACCCATGATGTTCATTCGAAAACCGAGCGCCGTTACGGTTGATTTGA
>CBFIAO010000059.1:0-11701 GCA_965660595.1 Puniceispirillales bacterium (SeqCode)
TTCATGATGGATACCGAAGCAGGCACGATTACTTATATCGACCATCACGGGCAGATTAGTGTCAGCGCAAATTCACGCAATCACCGTATCATCCGGATTGATCCGCTGAGCGCAACATCAGAAGGCGCAACAGGAAACACCATTATTGCGCCCATGACAGGGGTAGTGACCGTTCTTGAAGCGTCTGAAGGTGACCACGTGCATCTTGGTGATGTGTTAGCCCGCATGGAAGCTATGAAAATGGAACATGCGTTGACAGCGCCATGTGACGGGGTGGTCGACAAGATTGCCTATAATGTTGGCGATAGCATTGCCGATGGCGCTGTGTTGATCACAATAACACCTGATGACGCCCCTAGTAAGGACGAGGCCTGAGCCATGAGCGGTCAGGTTGAGATTTATGAGGTTGGGCCAAGGGATGGGCTTCAAAACGAAAACCAAATGATCCCTGCTGAAGATAAAATAAAATTGGTGGATTTACTCTCTCTTGTTGGCTTTAAGCATATTGAGGTCACTAGCTTTGTTTCACCAAAATGGGTGCCACAAATGGCTGATGCCGCAGAAGTGATGACAGGCATTACCCGCCGCAATGGCGTTACCTATGCGGCCCTTACCCCCAACCTGCGCGGTGTTGAGGCAGCACTAGAAGCGAACGCCAATGAAGTTGCAATTTTTGGTGCAGCGTCAGAAGGGTTTAGCCAGCATAATATCAATTGTTCAATCGCTGAAAGCCTTGACCGGTTTGCGCCAGTGATGGCCGCAGCCCAACATGCCAATATTCGGGTACGCGGCTATGTATCTTGTGTGGTCGCATGTCCTTATGATGGAAAAATTGCACCCAATGCAGTGCTAGATGTGGCTGAACGCCTGCTTGATATGGGGTGCTACGAAGTGTCACTTGGTGACACGATTGGTGCGGGCACACCTGATGATATAAGGCAGCTATTGGACGTGTTGACGGCCAAGATTGACCCTAATGTACTGGCAGGGCATTTTCATGATACCACTGGCCGTGCAATCGACAATGTTGATGCCGCGCTTGAATTTAACCTGAAACGGTTTGATGCGGCCGCGGGTGGGCTGGGCGGCTGTCCTTATGCACCTGGAGCAAAAGGAAACCTTGCCACCATGCCGCTGGCGCGCCACCTATCCGCAGTTGGGTATGATACAGGGCTTGATCTGACGCAACTAGACAAGGCAGAAACTTTTCTTAAATCACTAAACATTGCACAGAAAACCGTTAAAGGGGCATGACCATGCATGATGATCCTAAGACGTTTGAAACCATCCTGCTGGACCATGACGATCGCGGCGTTGCCACTATCACGCTGAATAGGCCTGAAAAACACCACGCGTTTAATGCTGAGATGATCCGTGAGCTTCATGATGCAGCTAATATAATCGCCCAAGACAACCGCACTCATGCGGTGGTGGTGCAATCATCAGGACCAAATTTTTGTGCTGGTGGTGATCTTGGCTGGATGAAGGCACAGCACGATGCTGACCGCAGCGGCAAAATTGCTGAAGCCACCAAACTTGCCATGATGCTTAAAGCCTTTCACGATCTACCCTGCCCGCTGATTTGCCGTGTTCAAGGCAATGCTTTTGGCGGCGGGCTAGGGTTAATGGCAGTTGCGGATATCGCCGTCGCCGTGGACAGCGCGCGCTTTGCCCTTACCGAAACAAAACTTGGGTTGATCCCTGCAACGATCGGCCCGTTTGTGATTGCTAAAATTGGCGGCGCGGCAGCACGGTCAGTGTTTATTACAGGCAGTGTGATAACCGCCACCCGCGCAAAAGATATGGGGCTCGTATCGCTTATTGCAGCAGAACAAACGTTGGATGAAACGTTACAACGCGAAGTAAAAGCGGCATTACACGCAGCGCCAGGCGCCATGGCACGCGCCAAACTTATGCTGCGGGCAATAACCGCAGCTGATCTTGACGCACAGATCAACATGGCAATTGAACATCTCGCAGATTGCTGGGAAAGTGATGAAACCGCTGCCGGAATCAACGCCTTTTTTAATAAAGAAAAGGCCCCTTGGGTAAAGAGTTAAGGGTTAAGAGACCTGCTTAGCCTAGCTTTAAGTTTGGCAACTTAGCTTGGCACGTCAACATAAGTCATGGTGGCGCTCATTTTTGCAAGTAGCTTATGTTGGCCATCATCTTCAAGGCCAAATGCCTCACCTTCGGTGAAAATCGCACGGCGGCCAGGCTTTAACACTTTACCAATGAACAAAATCTTATCATGCCCTGCCGGCGCAAAGAATGAGGTTTTCAGTTCAACCGTCATGACTTCATCGCCAGCGCGGGCAAGGGTAAGCGCTGCATAACCACAGGCACTATCAAGACCTGAGGTGAGTACACCGCCATGAACAAATCCCATTTGTTGCACGATACCGTCATGCTTTTCCAACATAATCTCTGCCCTGCCTGGCGCCAGTTGGTGAAGCGACATGCCTAAGGTGGTCATGGTGGATTGGAGCGCAAAGCTCGCCCTTATCTTTTGTTCAAAATCTGGGTTTTTTGTCTCAAACATCATTTTCTTCATCATTCTGCTATTTTATTTAAGGATACGCCAGCTTCGGCAAAAAACAAAAACATAAGAACACTTAAAAAAACGCTTGCATCACCGCAGGTTTTTTACAATATTGCGTGCATCGGATGGTTACGCTGGCGTGGCTCAATTGGTAGAGCACCCGATTTGTAATCGGGCGGTTGGGAGTTCGAGTCTCTCCGCCAGCACCATTTCGTTAAATACTTAAAATGGCAACGGCTTAAAACTTTTGGTTTTAAGCCTTTTTCATTGGGTTTTTGCATTAACCAGCCCAAATGTAGAATAGGCAGATACGTACAAACAAAAGACACCGATATATTCAGCAATCATTTTCCGGTTATCTTGCGCGTGTTATCTTACCCCGTCATAAACACATCAAAGGTGATGGTTTTTCCAGTGATTTGATGTGACGGCTGGCGGAGCCCATCAAGCCGAGCGGCTTTCGCAGGCCATTTCAGCACCACCCTATTTGATGCCGCTTTAAACGCCGTTTCGATCAAGTCTTTTTGGTCAGGGTCAGCGCCAACAATCTCTTGGATTTTTTGCATATCCCCATTCACCAATGCTGACTTTTTTCGGGGAGGATGCATGGGGTCGATATACACAACTTCCGCCGAAAGTTGATGCAATAATTCGATGGAATCACCGTGGATAAGCGTCATGCGGTCACAGATATCTTCATAGATGCCGCCAGCATCACGCGCCCTTGCCAAGGCGTCTGCAAGCATCCCATGCATGGTGTCAGAACGTTCGATCAAGGTGACGGCGGCACCAAGTGACGCCAGTAAAAATGCGTCTTTGCCTTGGCCGGCTGTCGCGTCAATGATGCTGGGTGATTTACCGTTTTTCATACCGACAGCTTTAGGCAGGTCTTGCTTACGCCCCCCACCATAAAGCATGCGGTGGCGAACAGCGCCTCCCAGAAAATCACATAGTGATGGTATTGTCATTCAGCTTTATGTCCAATGATGTTGTTCAGTATATTCATCAATGCGAACATCATACACATACCGACATTAGATGCCCATTTACAATCCTTAAAATATAACGCATTCCTAGAACGTGACTATCATATGGAGGGCATGATGAAGATTGGCGTTTTAGGGACAGGAACCATCGCCACGGCGGTTGTTCACGGCATTGCCGGTGATGGGCACCATATTACCATTTCTGAACGCAACGCCGAAAATGCAGCTTTATTGGCGGCACACTATACCAATGTTAACATTGCTGATAACCAAACTGTTATTAACCAGAGTGATGTGATTTTCTTAGGGTTAATGCCCGAAGTTGCTACCGCTATCTTGCCGGCATTATCCTTCCGAGATGGTCAGAAGGTTATCTCATTCATTGCAGATGTGCCGCTTGATGATATCAACACGCTTGTTGCGCCTGCGGCAGCGCCTACATTGATGCTGCCTTTCCCAAGCATTGCGCATGGACGGTCAGTTATCCCTTTAATTGGTGAGCGCACAGTTGTTGATGAACTATTTGGTAAAAATTGCACCATCACCACCCTTGCGACACAAGAAGAAATGAACGTGTTACTGTGTGCGCAAGCTATCCTTTCTCCAGCCGCAAGCATGGTGAATGTGGCGGCACAGTGGCTACATGCAAATGGCATAGACTATGAGGTCGGTGAGCAGTTTTTGCGCAGCTTGATTACCACTAGCCTTGAGCAATCAACGTCACCTGCCTTGCTAAAGGCGTTGGATACCCCGGGTGGATATAACCAACGGCTGCGCGACCATATGAAAAATAGCGGCATGACTGATGCGTTGAATGACGGGTTATCCATCCTTAAAGGTGAAGATTAAGCAAACACCACCGCACAGATAATTGCCTAAAACATTATTAGAAATTACTTAAATAACGTTCACGTTCTAAACTGCTCACTTGACCGTTGATATGCGCATTATAGAACTCAAGCTCACGCTCACACATTTGAAGATACAGCTCCCACTGTATTTCAGACATCACATCCTTAAGCCAATCTGACCCACGCGCCAGTTCAATTGCTGTACCCAGGTCTGTTGGAATAGGTGTTGCGTCAGCTTCTTCATAGGCGTTGCCTTGACAGTTGTTGGTTGGCGTCATGCCTTGGTCAATACCGTCAAGGCCCGCGGCAATGTCTGTTGCAAGCAGTAAATAAGGGTTACAATCCGCGCCTGCATCACGCTTTTCAACACGCACAGCACTTTCACTGCCCTCAATCACCCTTAAACCTGCTGTCCGGTTATCAATACCCCATGCATTATTAATCGGGCAGAATGTGTAGGGCTGACGGCGGCGGTAACCGTTCACCGTTGAGGAACCACATACAGCT
The DNA here is from genome assembly GCA_965660595.1 of Puniceispirillales bacterium (SeqCode). GTDB lineage: Bacteria > Pseudomonadota > Alphaproteobacteria > Puniceispirillales > UBA1172 > JAGWAQ01. Next base: position 4,887 of record CBFIAO010000059.1, read on the forward strand.
GTTTCAGCCATCCGCTTTTGCAAACCTGCAATGAAGTTTTTTCCCACATTGTTTAACTTACCGCCATCTGAAAAGGCATTCTTACCATCTTTCCAGAGTGAATAATGTGCATGAAAACCGTTGCCAGATAAATCAATAAAGGGCTTTGGCATAAAGGTTGCTTTATAGCCATGCACAAGAGCAAGCTGCTTGACCAACGAGCGGAACATCACCACACGGTCAGCCGCCAACAGTGCTTCATCATAACGAATATTCACTTCAACCTGGCCAGGCGCATATTCTGGATTTGATTGTTCAATCGGAATACCGCATTGATTGATCTGTGTGCGTATCGGGCCCAGCACATGTTCAAGTTCAGCCGCACGTTCAAGACCATAAACCTGAATCCCTTTATCTTTGGGCTCCATTGTTTCTGGATCTAGTAAAAAAAACTCAAGCTCCGTGCCGACTTGAATGTCATAACCCATGGATTTTGCGCGCTCAAGCTGGCGCATTAACACATTGCGGGGGTCGATTGGCACTGGCTTATAATCCATCCCTTCAGCACGGCCAAACACCATGGCCACACCTGGCTCCCACGGCAGGGCAAAAGGTTTTGCGTTCGGGAACATATGCATATCCGGATAGCCATTATCAAAGTTCACATAAGGAGTGTCCCAGACGTCACAGGTCACATCTATGGCAAATGTTGATGCAGAAAGCGCATTTCCATCCTTGCAAATAGTGTCCCAATGACTTGAAGGAAAGCGTTTTCCGCGCATAATTCCATTGGCATCGCCAAGGCCCATGACGACAGTATGCGTACCTTCTGGCAATACAAAATTATTCTTCGCCATTGTCTTCTCCCTAAATGACAGGACTTACGATAAAACCGTATCTTCTATGCTGTATACAATACCAAACTGCGGCAAGGTATATTTTCATTATATATTTACTAAACAATTATCGCTGGCGGTATTTCGCTTAAGTACCTGATGATGATGCGTGCTTTTTCATCAACGCACGTTTGCGCTGTTTAAAGCGTTCATGCGATAAATCTGTACCGTTATGGAATGAGCCAAACCATTTGTCCCATGGCATTTCGAGGTTGCCATAATTGCAATCAAAATATCGATGATGCATTTGATGATGAAACGTCCCCATGGCTAGATATTTTTTATCCTTGATCAGAAACTTTTCATACCCGGTATGGCTAGTGGCGGCTGTCAGCGACTGATGTTGCATATGGAATAAAATATGAAGCGGGCTTGATGGAATAATAAAATGTATCAAGATTGATGAGAAGAAAATGATATGTTCAACGGGGTGCATTGAAAGGCCAGACCATGGCCCGACATTGGTGTTCCGATGGTGCAATGCGTGAGCGAAACGATATAGCGGCGGCCAGTGCAACCAACGGTGCACCCAGTAAAAATGAAATGATATCCAAATCGGCGTTAACAATAACAACAAGGCAAACCAAACAGGGTTATCTGCCCATACCATCACAGGGGCATATCCATTTGCCATCGCCCAGAACATTACCACTTCATAGCCAGTCCAAACCGTCACCCCACTTGCCAGTGTCCAGAACATATTATCAGCAACTTGGCTGTTGAAGGTAAAGGATGATTTAACGCCATTAAGATCACGAGCGTCATAACGCAGTTCGTTTTGCTGCACCCGGTAGGTATAGAAATAAAGGTGCAAGCCGCCCGCCACCGCCAACATCAATATTATATTCCTGATGTAAAGCTCAGCAATCCAAACAACATGGAGTTCAGCCGTCACCGCTAACGCTGGCTGAAAATAAAACCATGAGATAATGCTGATCAAGATAAGAATAGAACGTTCAGTTATGACCAGCCATTGGCGCATCATCCATAAAAGGATGGCGCTGGGTTTAAGCGGCCATGAAAACACCGGGGAGACCTTTACAGGTACATCAGGACGGTGATGCCACATCGATTGAAAAGATGTTGGCTTATCACTTGTCTTACGCGGCATGCACTCCCCCCACCAGTAGTTAGGTTTATCCTACCGCTAATATTTGCATTTAAAAAGTCATCTTGATGATTGGTGATTAACCTGTAGTTACCACGGCAATGCCAAACAGTACCAACACAAGTCCGCCACGTGCAAGCATTGGCGCCATTTTCATCACGGTGGGGTTCGGTGGTGTGCCGTTCTTGGCACTTGCCGCAAGATGAATATTTAAGAACGAAATCACCCCAAGCAAGATAGTGGCCCCAAGCAATTTGGTATGAAAGGCCCAGCCTAGGTTAAAACTACCGTAAATAGATAACGTCAGCGCAATGCCTGTTGCCCAGAGAATAATAATTGCAGCAAGCCCTAACCGCGCAAGCGTCATCATTGATTGCTGGACAGGCGGTGCCGGCGGCATGCCTGCTTTCATATGTGCCTTGGCAATAATCGCGTTACCTACCCCCAAACCACCTGCAAGAAACAGAGCCAAGTAGTGAAAAAATTTTAATCCAACAATATATGTCATGTCTTATCCCTCTTAAAAAAGATTAATCATCAAACCCTTCGATGATCATTAAATCCGTGTCAGCACATTCATCCCGCACAGCTTTGGCCGCTTGGTAGTCTTCACTAAAATAAAAAGCTTCCGCTTGAGCTTTGCTTTCAAATTCGATCATCATGACAGTGCCTTCAAGATTACCTTCAAGACGGTGTGCACCTGGCCCTTTGGCCAAAACTTTGCCGCCAAACGCAGCAATTACCGGAGCTGCCATGCCAGAAAATTGTTGAAATTTTTCTGCATCCGTTACCCTGATATTTGCCATCAGGTACCCTTTAGCCATGTTAACCTCCATTAAAAGAATAGCTCAAACGTATTGGCCTATAATTTTTCCATAGGCTTGCGCTGATGCTTATATTCAAACACCTTACCATCACGCAAATAGGCAATGCCCATCACCATATTATTATGACCTTCGCCATGCACACCATGCATGCCAACGATGACATCTTCATTTTCATAAAGCGTGACACAAACATCGGTGACACGGAAATCAGTGTTGGTTAACCAGTTAATGGTTGCGCTGTAATCCATATCAGAAGTTGGCCAAGTGAAATCATCTGTAATCAACGCCGCCATGTGACTAGCGTCGTTCGTTGCAGCACCTTGACGCCAAGCATCCACAAACGTTGCCCATGTTATCGACATACTTACCTCCTATTAAAGAGTTGTATTTGTCTGCGTATTAATTTTTCACTTGAAATAATCGTGCCCAATATTATTAGGATTGTCTAATAAAAAATATTCGACATATATTTTCTTGAAATCGACATTGCTGTTAACATAGGCAAAAGAAAAGCCCGTGAGGTTTCCCTCACCGGCTTTAATAAGGTTGTGGGCAAAGCAAATGCCCACAGTTTGCCTTCAATTATATAGAAAACATTAGACCATTTCGATGTAACGAAACTCACGAATGGCACCACCATCTAGTGCGGCTAGTGCTTCTTGATAAGCGGGGCTGTTATAGCCAGCTTTTGCTGCTTCAAGACTATCCCACTCAACCACCACGGTGCGAGAGGCCACACCTTCTTCAGCGACATCAACGGGCATACCGCGGGCCAAAATTCGGCCACCTGCTGCTTGCATGGCAGGAGCTGAAATTTTTGCATAGGCAGCAAGTTTGTCATCATCACTGATAGACTTATAGATCACAATCTGAAGAACTTTTTTCATGATATTTCCTTTTCTTTAGCACAGCGCCAAGGGGCTGGATATTAAATGATTTTAAACAGGCTTTCGAATTTTAAAATTTTTAATACGGTCATTAACGCTTCTGATGGGTTGCGCAACAACAGCTTATTTCCAGCTGAGGTAAGTTTTTTATACGCAATAACCAAACACGCAACACCAGAGCTGTCGATATATTCTAGCGTATTAGATTCAATAATCAAATCACGGGTACCATCAAGGTCTGTAAGCAACGATTTAAGCTCTTGAGTATTTTCAATACTAATGCGCCCTTCTAATTTGAGAACATGAACATTATCTTCCAGCTCGATACGAAACATCAACAACACCTACTATATAAAGACAACCTAACTTGCCTTAAGTTACGTCACTGCTTCAAGAAGAAACTTATTATATTTTAGTTTACTGACGAAATGCGCGTGATGGTGACATCATCAACCTGTTCAAAGCGTGATACATTTTCCATAAGAACTGCAAGTGCGGCAGAACCATGGGATGTTTCTAGCTCAACAAGATACTGCTTGAGTTCTTCATCATTGCTGAAACCTTGCCCATCTGCACCAATGACCAAGTCAGAGATACCGTCACTGAACATAAATAGTGTGCCATTCTTCAAATCAATATCAGCAGGAGTTTGTGCTGAATAAATCATGGGCGGCAATACACCAATGGCTGGCCCCACAGACCCATAAGTAGTAACACTGCCATCATGGCCAATCCATACCGCATCAGGATTACCTGTGACCAATAGTTCCGCTGTCATTCCATCTGATGCAATCCGCACCAGCGTCAGCGCAACAAACAATCCATCCGGGAAACGGTCCTCAATCAAGGTGTTCAACTCAACCAAGACATCAGTCAAATGATTATGATGAACACTGGCACGAAATGCTGTTAAGGTTTGCGCAAGCATCATCGCTGCATAAATCCCCTTGCCAGCAACATCACCTAAGATCATGGTACGGCGACCATCTTCATGGGTAAAAATTTCATGAAAATCACCTGATAGCTCACGCAACGGAATGGCATAAGCATCAATACCTGGCTGGCTTAAATGTTGCGGCACCAATAATGCTTGCACCGCATCTGCTTGGTCCAACTCATTGCGTATACGTGCGCGCCAAGTTGTTACTTCTTTGGTTTTGACAATAACATCTGCAACCAAGTTATTGTAAGCCGTGATAAATGATTGGAATTCACGGCCACCAACTTTTTCAACTGGCGTGACCACCCCATCATCATCAAACCCCAGCCCTGAGGCAATTTTCCGAAATGGACGCGTTACCTGCATCACCATGAAGATGATCATGGCCAAAGCTAGGGTGATTAACATGACAGAAATTATCAGCAAAAATGTCAATCGTTCAGTCTTGATAGCATCTTTGATATAGTTGCGATCAATATGGAATATAAGCGTTTGCTGATCATTTATGACCGTGGTCACAGCACGCGTATCAAACTTCTTCAGGATAGGTTTACATATCGGGATGGGCCAAGCCCCACGCGCGTTATCAACCACTTTAAGTTCTGCACATTTGACATAAGGGAATACCGATAAAAAACCCAAAGCACTGCGGACACGCTTAGGCGTTAAGCTCGATTGCTCAGCCAGTTCCTTTTGAAACCTATTGGCCGCAAGTACGATCTCAAGTGCAATGGTTTCTTGCAGGCGTTTTGTTTTTTCGCGGGAATAAACTTCAGCCCCGAGCAGACCAATGATGGTAGAGATCACCACCATAAGTGTGATCAATTTTCCTGATAACGGAAACTGCTGCCAAAACCGGGCGGAACCAAACACCGAATTTACTGGCTTTCCACCACTGCTTTAACAGAAGAACGTGCATTTAACATCGCATCAACAACCATAAAGCCTTCGCTTTTTGGTGTGACAAGGAAATCCATCTGAACTTGATTACCTTCTTCATCATATCCATCAGCACATAGGAAATATTTGCCATCATTTAGCGGCACAATCATCGGGTGACTGCCTGAAAGGTAAACAACTTTAAGTTTTTTGTCACTTTCATCAAGTAGTGTGATCTGACCTTCGTCACTACGGCCATCAAGATATGTCGACAGCGCTTCCTGTAGCTTCACCTTATCCTGCAAGTCGTCAGCAACCGCGTTGGATGAGAGAGGCATGGCAAAAGTGGCAACGATGGCAATAATGGGTAAAGCTTTTAACATAACTGACTCCTAATAAACTCTTCCGTAACATAACTTTATTATGCTGATTTCCAAAGCCTTGATACTTAAAAATATGCTATTCGCCTAAACGGCCATAAAAAGTCATTCTTGCGTTTTCTGACAACGCAACACCAGGGCGATTATTATAAGCCAGCACTACCAACATCCGTGTAACATCACCTTCGGTTGGGGTCACACGGTGGATAGAGTTTCGGCCACGGAAAAGTACTAATGTACCCGGCGCAATATCAAGTTGGTCAACCTCACGGTCACCATTTAGGATAGCAGCAACTTCATCAAAATTCATTTCGCCAGCATCGGCATCACGGACATCACGCATATATTCAAAAGCGCCGCCGCTTTGTGGTTTTTGAAGCAACAGCGTGATAGCAAAGCTTGAGTTATCAAAATGCCAGCCTAATTCCTGGCCTTCGGATGCATAGTGAATATTGATAGAAGATAACGGATCTTCATAAGGGTAGATTTCAGCCTCACCTACAACTTCTGCAATAAAAGCTTGAAACCTTGGATTGTGATAAATTGCGTGAAGGCCCGCTTCCGGCGGCACTTGATCTGTGGTGATGCAGCCTTTCGATGACGCCACTTGCCGATTAAAAATATGATCTTTCGGCAACGTCGCATCTTGCGGCGTTAAGTACACATTATGGGTGCCTTGGGTATAGAAAGCGAGATGCTGTGCTGATGCGCCTGCCGCGACCATTGCGTTGAGTGCTGGTTCTGTTAAAAAATCATCAAGGCAAACCGCACCATTTTTATCAAGGGCAGCTTTGGTGGCGTTACGGAAGGTTGGATCATCAATTGGGCAAGCCGATAAATTAATCCAGGGCGCCAACACTTCATCCATTACATTATCCTCACAATTTTAAAGTGGCATGATTAAAGTGGTATGATTAAA
>CBFIAO010000060.1:0-11588 GCA_965660595.1 Puniceispirillales bacterium (SeqCode)
CCATGGCCTTCAGTCGTGAGGTTATCGGCGGTAAGCTTGCCGCCTTTCATGACCGCTTCCCTGATATCACGCTCCAGCTTCAAGTCACCTCTGATGCGGTTAATATTCTGCGTGAAGATTTGGATGTCGCCTTTGTGGTGGAACCGGTGCAATCTTCTGACTTAATCCGTCATGTTATCTCTGACACGCTGCTGATATGGGTTGCCTCACCATCTTACCTTAACCAAGTTACCATCCCTGACAGCATCACCGGCCTGTTACCACATTTGAAATTTTGTGAACGGCGTTATCACAACACCCGCCTTGATGTCATCACGCCGCGTGGGCCGCAAACCATCGACACCACCTCATTAATGTCGGTTAATGATCCGGTTATCCTGCGTGATATCGCAATTCAGGGCGGCGGCGTGGCGCTCTTGCCGGAGTTGTACTGCCGCCGTTATCTAAAAGGTGGTGCGCTCACCAAGGTCTGCCCGTCAATCACACTTCAAAATACCGCGCGCATATCTGCACTGACTGCGCATCGCCGCCTTCAACCCAAAAAAGCTCAGATCATGATCGACTTTGTGAAAGAATGCCTCAATGATTATGCCAAGGGCTAGTGGGCCAACACCTAACTTAATTTTTCTGTGTTTACCTTCACTCATTTTCCCCTCAAGATAAATATCCCATGCAAACACGACCACAATATGATGATGACTTCTTTGCTGATGATGCCACTATTGCCTTGAATAACACGATGAAAAACACGATGAAAAACACGATGAAAAACACGATGAAAAACACGATCGGCGGGCTGTCATCCCTCACTGCATCCTTTGTCCCTCATCAAGGTTCATCATGACCAGCTTTTTCTCTGCCAAATCTCGTCCTATCCATAAAGGGCCATACCCCACAGAACGGCTGGCACGGCGTGATGATATTGACGTTACGGGCGTAACGCCCATGCCAGCGCTTAACTTCCGCCGTCCTGATACGCCGGAAAGTATCGTTAACGCCATGACGGATTACCAAGCGATGATGGACGCTATCCGTGACGGCATGGTTAACAAAACCCGTGCTACTATTCCGACATGCCCAACGGAACGCGCGCAGCATCTTAAATCATTTGGTTATTTTGCTGATGCTGCCATGGTGGGGGTATGCCGTCTTGATGATGCCGCTTATCTTGCCCACCCAATCCGCAATCCTGATATTGACCGCTTGGCCCATGATTTAAAAACACGCCAGACCAAAACCTTGGCCTCTGGCATTGATATGATCATGGCTGGCCTCAAAGATGCCATGGCGACCCCGCCGCAGGACACAGGCCATCATACCAATGCCATCATCTTTCTTTATGAAAACTCCCGCGCCCCACATAAAGGTGAAGATGGTGCAGATTGGATCATGGATGCAGAAGCACATCGCGGTGCGTTACGCGCCACTGAAACTGCTGTTGTCTTGGCCAATTATATTCGGCTGTTAGGTTTCGATGCCTTGGCCCATACCCCCACCAGTTCAGACATGGACCTCAACACATTATCTGTTATGGCTGGGCTTACCTATATGGATGACGGCATCTTGACCGCACCATATATCGGCAGCTCTTTTGGCCTTGCCGCGATCACCACCACCATGGACCTGACGGCGGACCGCCCATTGGCGCCGCCATCTGCACAATCACGCCTTCACACTAATGGCCCGGCATGGTGGCTTGGTATCGGCAGTCAGAAAAGCGCCCTTAACCGTGACCCATACCGCAAACGTCTGTTTAAAGATGGCCCACATCCGTTTGAAACCTTAAAACGTAAAGACGCCCCCACCACCTATATTGACGAAGCCAACGTCGCTCGTGTCCCCAAACGTACTGATATGTTTGCCCGGGCGCAGTTTGGTGACATGGGCAAAGCCAACCAAGATAATGCGGCAGGCGGTTATTATGCGCGCAAATCTGCACCATCCATGGCCCAGCGTCATATGCTTGGTGCCTTTGTCTTGCTACAGGACGGCCCATCCGCCCCGCCCCCCATTTCGCCAACAGATGCTGAAAGAAATGCCGCCAATATCAAGGCCACGTCATATTGGCTCGGGGTTGATGCCGTGGGGCTCAGCCGTTGCCCTGATTGGACATGGTACTCACATGATGCCGCAGGGGCTGAAATCACCCCGCCGCATGATAATGCGATCTCTATGATCATTGACCAAGGTTATGACACGATGGAAGGCGCCAGCGGTGATGACTGGATATCGGTTGCGCAATCCATGCGGGCTTATCTTCGCTTCTCGTTGCTTGGCGGTGTCTTGGCGCGTCATATCCGTAATCTAGGGTATTCAGCTAAAGCACATACCGTCTTGGATGGTGAAGTGCTCCAGCCGCCCCTATTGCTCCTATCCGGCTTGGGTGAGGTAAGCCGCATTGGTGAGGTTATTCTCAATCCGTTTCTCGGCCCGCGCCTTAAATCAGGGGTGGTGACCACTGACATGCCCATGGCCCATGATCGCCCCATTGATTTTGGGCTCCAGTCATTCTGTGAAAGCTGCAATAAATGTGCGCGTGAATGCCCTTCAGGTGCGATTACCGCTGGCCCAAAACTTATGTTTAACGGCTATGAAATTTGGAAATCTGACAGCCAGAAATGTGCCACCTACCGTATTACGAATGATGGCGGTGCCATGTGTGGACGCTGCATGAAAACATGCCCTTGGAATCTCGAAGGCCTGTTTGCGGAAAAACCGTTCCGTTACGCTGCCATGACGATGCCTAAACTTGCGCCGGCCTTGGCATGGCTTGATGATGCCGCAGGTAATGGCGGGCTTAATGATGTTAAAAAATGGTGGTGGGACATCAAACTCGAAGATGATGGCGGCTATCATCAGGTCAGCACACCAGTCCATCGCCGTGATCTGCAACGTGACCTTGATTTGAAATATGAAGATCAAACCTTGGCGGTTTATCCGGCTAATCTTGCGCCGCATCCATACCCTTATCCTTATCCCATGGACCGGGAGAAGGGGATCGAAGCCTATCAAGCCATGGTTACCGCCGAAGAACATCAGGCCAAGTTTGAACGCGGGGAACGTGACCATCTTCACATCTATAAAAATGATGGTGATGCCCCGGTTATTCGGGTTGAGGTCAGCGCCGTCATCCCCATGACAGATGCGATCACCGCCTATGAATTCCGCAGCCTTGATGGCAGTGACCTGCCGCCATGGCATGCTGGCGCACATCTTGATATCGTGGTCGCGCCAGAATATTTGCGTCAATATTCCATGTCAGGTGACCCGTCGGACCGTTCACGCTATCAAATTGGGGTGTTGCGTGAAGATAGTGGGCGCGGCGGCTCTGCACTCTTGCACCGGATTTTTGAAAAAGGGCGTAAGATTTTTATCTCAACCCCGATCAATCATTTTGAATTGAACGAAGACGCATCAAAAACCTTCCTGATGGCAGGCGGAATTGGTGTCACCCCCATGATCGCGTTTGCCCATCGTCTTCATGCACTGGGGCGTGATTTTGAATTGCATTATTCCTACAAAAATAAGGCTGATGCGGCCTATCTGGATGTTATCGCCGCCGCCCCTTGGGCGGATCACGTTCGCTATCATGTATCATCTGATGGCACGCGTGCTGACCTTGATATGATCCTTTCAGGTTATGTTGATGGCGCCCATGTCTATACCTGCGGGCCTGATGCATATATGGCCAGCGTCATGGATGCCGCCACCCGAGCAGGTTTTCCTGATGATGCTTGTCATCTTGAATATTTCGCGGTGCCGGAATTGCCGGACCACGTCAATGAAGACTTTACGCTTGTGTTGAATACATCAGGCAAACGCCTTCATGTACCTGCCGATAAAACCGCGACTGATGTATTGGCAGAACATGGCGTTCATATTGATGTCAAATGTTCTGACGGTATTTGCGGTGTGTGTAAATGCGGCTTGGTGGACGGTGCGGTGGACCACCGCGACTTTGTGCTCTCCAAAAAACAGCGTGCGGATAACATTATCCTTTGCCAATCCCGCGCTAAGGAAAAAGACGGCGTGGTGGTGATCGACCTTTAACACACCCCCATAACACGAGATGGTAATCGTTACCGTGTAATCTTAATAAAGAACGACAACACAACTTTGGCAAAGCAGACTATTGAAAACGCGGCAATGCCAATCAGCCAGCTGCCTTGAGCATCGACAATATTGGCAAAAAGCACCGGGCCAAAGAACATCCCCAACCCTTGCACCTGAAACATCCACGCGGTGAAAATGGGGATATTGCGGGCATCATCTGTTCGCTCAAAACTCATGACGTAGAAACATACCGTTGGCACGGCTCCGGTAATCAGGCCAAAGACACATAACACGGCCCCAAATACCACGGGCGTACTTGCAACCATGCTCATCACTAACATCAATATGCCTAAGATACTGCCGGCAGTTCGGGTGATCTGCTGCGGTGTCCATCCACGCATCAAGAAACGGCCAGCGATGATATTCCCTGAAAAGCTAAGTAAGCAGAACGCCACCGTTACTAAGGATGACCAGAAAATAGGAATGCCAAAAATATCTTTCGCGAATGACGGCATGAACTGCAACATCGCCTGATAGATGATGGAATGGCAGCCAAATAACAGCCCTAAATAAAGGATGTTACGTCGGCGTATGGTGTGTGCAATGGCCGCGAGGTCAAATCTTCCCAAAGGGCGGATGCGGTCTTGCGGGATCACCACTATCGCCATCACAATGGCGATGACCATTAACACGGCCCCCACCACCCATAGCGCGGGCCATGAATGATCAATCAAGATCAAGGGCGCCCCAAATAACGCCAGCGCATTACCCAGCGGCATAAACCCGCTCCATAAACCCATCAAGACCCCACGTTTTGCCGTGCTTGTATGTTGCGTGATCAGGGCAGGTGACGTTAACATCACGGTGATCAAGCCTATACCTTCGATCACACGCCCTATGAATAAGCTTTCGATATTTTGTAAATAAAGCGTCATCATCATGCCGACTAAGGCCAGCATCATGCCGCCAACCATGGACCGCTTCGCCCCAATGGCTTTGACCGTGGTGCCGGTCACAATCCCGCCCAGCACGAATAACACGCTGAACAGTGATACCAGCAATCCCATTTCAGGCAGACTTAATGAAAACGCCGCCTGCACGACATCAATGGATGGTGCCAATTTGGCAATATTGATGGCGTTGACGGCACCAGCCGCCAATATCACGCCGGTAATCTTTAAATCATACCCCCAGCTATAATGGGCTTCGGTGCTGTGGTCTGTTGATGTGGTGCCCGTATTATTGGCCGTGTTATTGCCCGTATTATTGGCCGTGTTATTGGTCATGTTATTGGTCATGTTATTTCTTTATGTGCGGGTGAATAGCGCGGTTAATTCCACATGAGGGGTCAACATAAATTGATCCACCATCCGGATGTTGTTGCAGCGGTAACCGCCGTCTATTAATACCGCTGCATCACGCGCAAAGCTCGCAGGGTTACATGACACCATCATGATACTGTTGATATCGCTATCCGCTAATGCTGGCATCTGTGTGCTTGCCCCTGACCGCGGCGGGTCAACAATGGCGGCATCAAATCCTGCCAATTCCTGTCCACTTAACGGGTCTTTTGCCAAATTGCGCGGCGTCGTCTTCACCTCATGGTTAAATCCAGCAGCCTTGGCGCTCGCGCTCATGGCGGCCAGTGCATCACCGCCACTATCAAAACCATGGATTAATGTCGGGGGGCTATCATGGCGCAGTAAAGGCAGGCTTAACGTGCCGCTGCCGCAAAATAGGTCCAGCACACGGCCAGCACCGCCAATGCCTGCCATGACATCACCTTGCATGACGGCTTCTGCCTGGGCATCTGCTTGCAGAAACGCCCCGGGCGCAGGTAATAACGTAAAGTCCTTACCATCAATATGCCCATCTAGCTTCCAATCCAAACTAGGCGTCTCTTTGGTAAAGATCGGGATGACGCGGCCATCTTTTTCCGCCAATGCCAACCGCACCAAGCCACAAGCCGCCGCCGCATCAATCAAGCTGCTTACCTCGTCATGGCTTGGTGTTTTATCAGGGTAAATCGCGATATCGAAACCTTGGTCAACCATGGTGATAACAACCTCACCTTGGCTTCCCATGCCCAGCTTTGGTAATATTTCTTTATGCAGCACGCGTCTTGCGGCGATCAATTCAGGGTGCAAAATCACACATCCCTTTGGCGCGATGATCTGGTGGCTTTTCCGTGCTCGAAATCCGCAGACAACGCCTGCCGCAATATGCCGATAGGCCAACCTAGCGCGGCGTCTGTTGCCATATTCCGCGTAAAAACTCTCTTGCCATATTGTGTCATCTAGGTGCAATGGCGCCAGCGCGCTGCGCACCATATCGTCTTTCCATGCATGATAGGCATCATGGCTCATATGCTGGAAGGTACAGCCGCCACATTGGTCGGCCACATGGCAATCTGCATCTTTACGCACCGTTGACGGCGTGATGATATCTTCAATCTCTGTGGTGATACCGGCGGCCGTCACCCCTGTTGGAACAGCCTTAATATCTTCCCCCACCAAACTGCCAGGGACAAACACCATGCGGCCGTCATGATGCGCTATCCCGTCACCTTGATGGCCAATCATCTCGATCGTTACCTCCAGCGGGGTACGGTCAAAGCGGCTTGGTCTCCGGGCTTTTTTGTGGGCTGCTGATTTACGGCGATATGTTCGCGGGGAAGGGCGGTTCATAGGGTGCTCAATATGTTGACTTCATAATAGGCCTTAGTAATGTGCCTTAATAATATGCCTTAGTAATGTGGTGGCGGCGTATCGTCGGCAGGGTTTAAAATACCGTCATTATGCTGCAATGATTTCATCTTTTCATTCAGATGACGCACTTCAACCGTCAGGCGCATGATCTCTTGTTGCTGGGCGTATAACTCATCATGCATCGCGGCAATTTCCGCTTGCAAATGCGCCGTTAACTCTTGTAATTTTTGCATATCTTGTGACATGCTTTGTTTTAACATGGATATAGCGTAACGCAACGTCAAAGACATCTTGATCATGATGTTTGCATATTGTGATCTCTATATAACACCGTTGGTTTTATTGCATAAAGGCGAGGTTTCTGATGAATACTATTTTTAGTGATGCATTTTTAACAGACCATTTCGGCTCGCAATATCTTCATATCCCTGAAATGGTGACGGACCCCGCAGATCTTTTTAATCATGATGATTTATCGGATATGCTGAATAACCGCCGCATGTGGGCGCCTGCCTCATTACTCGTGATGAATGACACGTTGCGTGTTCCTCAGGCTGAATATTTTGACCCGCCCATCGCCCCGGGTGACGGCCCACGCCTTAACATGGAAAAGCTCAATACCCTTATCCGCCAAGGCTGCTCAATGGTGCTTAATGACGTTGTTAACGCGCACCCGAAATTACGCCGGTTTGCCCATCAGCTTAAAACCTTTATGGGGGGGCGTGTTCAGGCCAATCTTTATTTTTCCATGGGCGGCAAAAAGGCGTTTGGCCCTCACTATGACACGCATGACGTTTTTGCCCTGCATACGGCAGGCGAAAAGGTATGGAATATCTACGAAAACCGTGAAACTAACCCAATCGGTAATGATATTTTTCTAAAATCGGTGGATGAACGGCGTAAACTTTGCGGGGCATTGCAAGAACCGGTCACACTCAAGCCCGGCTCGCTTCTTTACCTGCCGCGCGGTAAATTTCATGATGCCTTGGCCTCTGGAAATGGCGCTATCCATATTGCCTTTGGCGTTACCCGCATGAAACCTGTTGATCTGTTTGAACCGATCTGGACCAAAATGATGATGGAAGACTGGATCCGCGGTGACATGGCGCCTGATATGTCGGGTCAAGATATCGCCAAGCTTTTTGATAAATTTGCTGAAACTGTCAAAAGTTACGGCAAGGATAAAGCTGTTATGAAATCCTTCCAGCAACGTCTTGCCGCATGGCCGATGCATGAAGATGACATCGACATCACCCCACTTTTAGGTGAAGACATCCGCTATCAGGTGTCAAAAGCTGTTAAGATTGCGCTGAAAAATAACAAACCACACCTGACAGATGGTAAAAAATTTATGGAACTATCTGCTGACATGGCGAAAGCGCTAAACCATGTGCTTACGCAAAATTTTATCACCTCAACTGGGTTGGTCACGGCGCTTGGTTATGATGCAGCTCAGGCTGATGACCTTCTGGCAACGCTAAAAAGAATGGGTGTTATTCGTTAAACCCAACCACTAACATCACACGCCAATAATATGTTCGGGCTTACATTCTGTTGAACACGAACGGATCATCGTCCTTATGGATTGTTGGCGTTGTTGCCGCCTTGGTTGGTGGTGCTGTTGTTATTGCTGTTGGGGTTGGTTCAGTCACTACTGTTGGCGTTTCCACTTCATTACTTGCCACAGGTGATGTTGTCTGACATCCGGCCAATACCGCCATCATCGCAGACATCATTGAAAAATGAAAAACAGCCTTAAGCATGGTTTAAGCCCTCATCTAAGAACATGATTATTGGTAATAGTTCTCATTTAAGTCGCCTTTAGATGAAGTCAATTATCAGGCAATGCCAACAACATGCCGTTATTTTTTGGCACGGCCATTACTTTCAATGTTGTCTTCATGTGATTTTCTGGCCATCTTATTAAGGTAGATCATCATCTTTATAAAAGGTTTCCAACATGTCCAAAGATGGCTTATCAACCAATTCTTCACCCAGCTCGTCTCCTGATGCTGCTCACGGTTACGACGCAAGTCGCCTAAACTTACCTTTTGTTGGGTTGTGCAGTTTTGGCAAATATCCGTATCACGCTGATTGGGAAAATATTCCTTGCATCAATGCGTTTTCAGACCAAGCACCATTTCATTTGGTGCAGGTTGATGCACATCTTGACTTTGTGGATGAACGTCATGGCGTCACCCCCAGCCATGGCGGCTACCTTTATTATGAAATTTTGGAATTGATGGATGAGCTTACCAAACAAGGTGACATTATTGGCATGGACTTGGTTGAAGTCGCGCCCGATTATGACCCGGCCGGCTCAACTCAAACCTTGGCGGCGCAGATCTTGCCCAATACTATTGGGCGTATGCTCTATCATTGTAACACATGATGCATCTGGACGTTATTGTTGCTGGAAACTGACCTATACCCATCTGTAAAAACGCTTTTTGAAAGCTTGGGCTTTACGGTGAAGGCTGAAATTGGCGCGGCTGATGTGGTGGCCTATCGTGCTGATAATCCGGACCCGGTTATTATTGAACTTAAAACAGGGTTTACCCTAACCGTATTGCATCAGGCTATTGCCCGCCAAGCGATGACGGATTCTGTCTATATCGCGGTGCCGAAATGGAAGGCGAAATCAGGATGGAAGGTGTTTAAGGGTAATATAAGCCTTTGCAAACGGCTTGGTCTTGGCCTAATCGCGGTTGATATCGCCCGTGCCAGCGCCAAGATTTATAATGACCCCTCGCCATATACTCCGCGTAAATCGGCGGTAAAACGTGCGCGACTGATGCGTGAATTTAACGCAAGGCAAGGTGACCCAAACAAAGGCGGCTCTACGCGGCAACCCATCATGACGGCCTACCGTCAGGGGGCGATGCGCTGTGCGGCGGTTTTGGCGGCACATGGCCCCAGCCGCGGTGCTGATGTGGCCGCATGGGCAGATGTCCCTAACGCCACCCGCATGATGTCCGATAATCATTATGGCTGGTTCTGCCGCATTGGGCGCGGTATTTACAACCTCACAGATGAAGGTCGCCTGATTGCCGCACCAGAAGATACGCCACTTGAAGATACACCTGATCTTGGGTAGAACAGATTTATCAGTACCGTTGAGGATTAATGATGACCATCACCACGATTGAAGATCTACGCGTAAAATACCAGCAGCGTGTGCCGCAAATGTTTTACGATTATGTGGAAACTGGCTCATATACCGAAGGTACATTTCGTGCCAATACCAGCGATTTTGAACAAATTCAATTTCGCCAGCGTGTTGCGGTGGATATGACCAACCGCAATGTTGGCACGAAAATGTTAGGTCAAGATGTGGCCATGCCAGCGGCCTTGGCACCAGTGGGCTTGACCGGTATGCAATGTGCAGATGGTGAGATTAAAGCCGCACGTGCTGCGGAAAAATTTGGTGTTCCGTACACGCTATCTACCATGTCTGTGTGTTCAATCGAAGATGTCGCCGAACATACGTCTGCGCCGTTCTGGTTCCAGCTTTATTTTATGCGTGACCATGATTTCTCCAAACGTTTGGTGCATCGGGCGCGTGACGCGGGCTGTTCTGCCTTGGTGCTGACCTTGGACCTGCAAATTTTGGGCCAACGCCATAAAGATATTAAAAATGGGCTATCAACCCCGCCTAAGCTCACCATCAAAAACATTATTGATATGGCGCAACATCCGCGCTGGTGCATGGGAATGCTTGGCACCAAACGTCGTCAATTCCGAAATATCGTTGGTCATGTTGATGGTATTTCTGACATGTCGTCACTTGGGGCATGGACGGCTGAACAGTTCGACCCTCGACTTGACTGGGATGACGTTAAGCGGATTCAAGATTGGTGGGGTGGTAAGATCATCCTCAAAGGTATTTTGGATGTTGAAGATGCAGAAATGGCGGCCAAGACAGGGGCAGAGGCTATCGTCGTCTCCAATCATGGTGGTCGCCAACTTGATGGTGCGCCCAGCTCCATCTCCATGGTGCCAGAAATCGCCGCTGCGGTGGGGGATCAGGTCGAAGTGTGGATGGATGGCGGCGTCCGTTCTGGTCAAGATATCCTCAAGGCATGGGCATTGGGTGCACGTGGCACCATGCTGGGCCGGTCATATATCTATGGCCTCGGCGCTGAAGGTGAAGAAGGTGTGACCAAATCGCTTGAGATCATGAAGAAAGAACTCGACGTGACCATGGCGCTATGTGGGCATCGTGATATTCATAATGTGGATAAAAATATCCTGCGGCCAACTACGATACCGGTCTCATAAATTCACGCTAATTTGTATGATGCAATATGAATTAAGGCAGTATGAAATTGTGCCAGTATGAAATCGTGCCAGCATGAAATCGTACCAGCATGAAATCGTGCTTAACTAAATCAGCTTTCCAAATCTGAATTTTCAAATTTCAGATCACGCAATTTATATTCCCCGGCCTCATTGTGTTATTACCGCGCTGGCCAATGCAGCGGCGCTTAAGTTTTCATACTTTTGGGTAGTTTTTCTTCAAAGGTAATAATTAGCATAAAAATTAATAAAAATTGTAATAATATTTCAAAATACTTAGCAATTCTTGTAATTTATTATATTGGTAATAAAAACCTGCTGTGTTTATTGGACCTACCTCATCTTGCATATTATGCTAAATGAAAATTTTGGGCAGCTATATTGGGCCAACACCGCATGATATGATCAAGTATCTAATGACCGATTTGATGCCACATTTGATGAAAGATAAATATGCTCCGTTTACTTGCCGTTTTGCTAATATTTACATGTGCTAATGTTGGTGTTGCGCATGCGAAATGCACGTGG
>CBFIAO010000061.1:0-11292 GCA_965660595.1 Puniceispirillales bacterium (SeqCode)
TACTTATTATTGGTTGAACATGCGTCGACGGATGAAGCACTGAAAATGTTATCGTTAAAATATCTGCATGTAAAACAAGCTAAAACAGGTTTACTAGATGCATTTATTGAAGCATATCGCCCTGCCGAAGCACGTGGCCTTACTTTTCTTGAATGGGCGGAAACAGAATTAGATCCAGCCGTCATCAAAAGTAAATTCACCTCACGTGGTTGGGCCAACAGATTGGTCGATGATCTTTTAAACCGTGAATAGCTATGCCTTGAAATGTTGCAATGCACATAAGCGTGCGTAAAGTCCGTCTTTTTTCATCAGGTCTTGATGACGGCCTTGTTCAACAATTTTCCCCTGATCCATGACGATCAACATATCTGCATTTTGAACCGTGGAAAGTCGATGGGCGACGACAATAGTGGTGCGGCCTTTTGCCAAGCTATCCAATGCCGTTTGAATTTGTTGTTCCGATGATGCATCAAGCGCTGACGTGGCTTCATCCAACAACAGGACAGGCGCATCTCGCAGGATCGCCCGCGCAATAGAAATCCGTTGCCGTTGCCCACCAGAAAGACGCCCGCCACCTTCACCCACAACCGTGTCATAACCGTCTGGCTGCGCCATAATAAAGTCATGTGCGGCGGCGGCATTCGCAGCAGCTTTAACGTCATCTTCAGACGCATCAAGCCGGCCAAGTCGAATATTATTAGCGATTGTGTCATTAAACAGCACTGAATCCTGACTAACCAATGCCATATTGCTGCGCAAATCACTAAGCGCAACGTCACGCAAATCAATGTTATCTAAGGTGATGCGGCCAGATGTAACATCAAAAAGCCGTGGGATTAAATTGATGATAGATGTTTTGCCTGCCCCACTTGGGCCAACCAACGCCACCACTTGCCCAGGTGTTGCGTTAAAGCTCACGTCATCTATGGCAAGCTTATCGCCATAACCAAATGATACGTGCTCAAACGCAAGATGCCCCTTTGGGGCCGTAAGTGATATCGGTGATGCTGGGTCTATAATTTCACGGTCTGTATCAAGCAACGCAAAGATACGATTCAACGCGGCGACGCTTTCTTGCACTACGGTATTAAGCGTGCCAAGGCCGCGCACAGGTTGCACCAACATCAATAATGCGGTGATAAATGCAATAACATCCCCAACTTGCATTTGTGCATCCGCAACACGCCAAGCTGCAATCGCAATGACGCCAGCCACCGCAATACCGCCCAAGACTTCAAGGATAGGGTCAATACGTGCCCGGCCAAGGATCAGGCGCAAGATACGGCCAAACAGCCCGTCAAATGCCTTTGCCGTGCGTGCAGTTTCATGGTCTTCAAGCGTATAAGCGCGGGTCATTCGGCTGCCATGCAATGTTTCTGACAGGAGTGATGTCATGTCTGCCATCTGTTCCTGCAAATCAGCTGATTGTTTACGCTGATTACGGCCAATATTAAAAATTGGCTTCATGGCGATAGGGTAGACAACCAACACAATTAATGTCAGCAGCCAGTCAAACCAGATCATCATGCCAACGATAATCACAATCATCAGGGAATCTCGGATAAGATTGTTGGACAGACGTATAATTGCTTCACGGACCAGCAACACATCATTCATTAAACGTGAGACATATTCCCCGGCAGGGGCCGCGGTCACCATTTTTAAATCAGCATTAATCAGATGGCGCGTCATCGCTTTTTGAATATCGGTAGTAACACGAAGCGACAACCACGATACTTGCCTAATCTGAAAATAAAGAGAGATACCTTTGATCGAGGCAATCACAATAATCAATGGCGGCATTTGCCAGATTAGCGCAGTAGAGCCAATACTCATTTCATTAAAAATATACCGAATTAATGCTGGATATGCAGATGATGCCGCAGACACAACTACCATCAATGCAAATGCAAGCAATAATGCGCCTTTATAACGCGCTATCCATTCCCGCCACAGGCGCTTAAGCACCATCATCGTGGTGAGTTTAAGCGGCAGAGGAGCCCCTGATGTTGATTGTTCGCTCATTACTAATGTTTACGCTTTTTTATAGAACACCACAATAATTTGCCATCGTGATGACGCTAACACCATGATGTAACCTGGTCATTAAAACTGTTTGATATATGCCACTGCTGCACGAAAAATACGGTCATCTGTAATATCATTAATCGCACCAAATTCATCCATTCGTTCTGGATCTTCTGGTAAATGTGTTTCAATAAGCGGTGAATCAAGCACCGGCAAATTGCTTGCAAATATCCGAATTGCCTTCGTGTTAACCGCCGCGGCAATATTGATCAAGCTTGTATCATTGCCGATATAAAGTTCAGCACGTTCATGCACCGCAATCACGGTGCTGACAGATTGATCAAACATCAAATGAGGCGGTGCCACCCCATCAGGTAACGCATCAACAATCGCATCACCAATACTTGCCTCTGCTGGGCTACCACATAACACAATACCAATATGAGGGTATGCTGCATGTAATTTTGCGATCAGCCCTGCAAACCGAGATGGTGACCAACGCCGGATTTCATCCGCGGCACCTACCCCCATAACAATATATGGTAATGACGGGGTGCAGGCCTTTGCAGTTTCGCGC
The DNA here is from genome assembly GCA_965660595.1 of Puniceispirillales bacterium (SeqCode). Classification (GTDB taxonomy): domain Bacteria; phylum Pseudomonadota; class Alphaproteobacteria; order Puniceispirillales; family UBA1172; genus JAGWAQ01. The sequence continues at coordinate 2,606 of CBFIAO010000061.1, forward strand.
ATGGCATTATCTGGCGTAATTCGCGGATGTTTATCTTTGGGGTTAATACCAAATTGCGCACAAAATGCAGATGCCGTATCCCGTGGATGCGCTTTTTTAAGCTGTTGATCCAACGGAGCTTTAATATTTAAAGCAAAACGCTGCTTCCCAAAACCATAGCCAGCACGGCGCTTAATCCCTGCGAAAAACGCTGCCACTGCATAACGCCAGCTTTTATGCAATATCCAAACTTCGTCTGCCTTGACCGCACGCATAGCGGCAACCATTCGGAAAAACCCAAGCCAGCCATCATGATGGCTTTTTTTGCCGCGTTCGGCGCGGTGCAAGGGAATAATATCAAGGTCAGGATGATCACATAATACGGCCGCTGCTTGTGATGATGGCTTTGCCATTAACGTAATGTCATGTGTCTTAATGATCGTATCTAGCCATGGCTTATGCCAGACCATATCCCCAATACCGACCATGGGCTGTATTACCAGAATTTTGCGCGCGTCGTTCTGTTTCATTCAGATGTAATATCCTCTTGACCAAACATACGCAATGGCAATCATCAAGGGGGGTGTAATCATAATTTGTGAAGGCCACCGCCAGCTTTATCCCAGATTTTTTTTAAAGCGCCGGATTACCAAATCATATAAACTCATATTAAATGTTCAACGCTATAATCTGTTAGCAATATCATGTTAAAAACTTTACCCAAGCGCTGTTCTCAAGAAAGACGTTTGCCCCAAGGAATATATTTAAATTGAGTGCCAACAACATATTCAAATCTTGGCTAAAAAGTCCTTCCGGAGAGAAAGTGATTGCATTTGTGGCCAGCAAATTGATCGCGGTTCTTCTGGGCACAACCCGTTGGCGCAGAATTGACCATGGGGGATTGGAATACGCAACATCAGGCCAACCTGCTATTTTTGTGATGTGGCACGGGCGTTTATTAGGATTGCCGGAAATGGTTAAAACCACAAAAATATCAGTCTTGGTATCGCATTCACGTGATGGTCGGATCATCTCAAGGATGGCAGCTGATTTCGGTATTGGGAGTATTTGGGGATCTGGAAGTAAGAATTCATTAAGCGGATATCGTGAAATGCGGCGGCATCTGGCATCTGGTAAAAGCATTTGTATTACGCCTGATGGCCCAAGAGGCCCTGCACGAAAAGCAGCCATGGGGGCGATATCATTGGCGAAATCAAGTGGCGTTCCTTTGGTGCCAATGGCATGGTCTTCAACAAATATGAAAAAGGTAAATTCTTGGGACAGCATGGCCCTGCCAAAACTATTCGGCAAAGGTGTAACGATTTGCGGCGCACCAATCCATATTCCCAAAAATATTGATGCAACAACGCTAGAAAAATTGTGCCTTAAACTAGAAGACGCCATCAACACCGTAACAGCAGAAGCTGACATGACCTATGGCCATAGTATTGACCATGAAAAACAACGCTATGGACCACATAAAGGCAAACGATGACTAGGGGCCGCTTCTCTCTTTTTTGTTATCGCCTTATCTGGCGAATTGTTGCATTGATTGTGCCGGCAATGCTTTTGTGGCGAAGTTATAAAGGCAAAGAAGACAGCACACGTTTAGCTGAACGCTATGGCCATAGCACGATCAAACGCCCATCTGGTAAACTTTACTGGCTTCATGGCGTGTCGGTAGGTGAGAGCGTATCATCACTTGTGCTTGCCATGGCCATTTTAAAAGCACAGCCAGATGCTCATATCCTCATCACTAGCGCGACCACCACATCACAAAAAATGTTACGCGACCGTATTGATGACCTTGGCTTAAGCAACAACATCATCACCCAATACCACCCCCATGATGCGGCAAGCTGGGTGCACCGTTTCCTGTCACATTGGACACCTGATGTCGCGGTGATGATGGAAAGTGATATTTGGCCTAATATGATCACGCTTAGCCATAAGATGGGTATTCCAGTGATGATGGCATCTGCCCAAATATCCGACACATCACTTAAACGTTGGACAGGTATTGCACGTTCATTAGCACCGCAAATTTTCTCATCATTACATAAAGTTGTTACGATCGATGAAGACCAAGCAAATCGGTTCAGCCAATTAGTGGATGATAATCATATCTTTGTTGGCGGGTCGATGAAAGCGGCAGCACCGCAACTTAACGTCGATGAACATCTGGTCAGTGAAATCGCAGCAGGTGCAGATGGCCGGACAGTGGTGGTATTAGCTTCAAGTCATGAGGGGGAGGAGCAGTTCTTTCTGGAAGCAATGGAGGCGATCAATCAATCAAGTGCGTTTATGGGCATCATAGTTCCAAGGCATGTTCAGCGCGGCAGCGCTATCATGAAAATGATACATGATACTGGCATGACAGCTGCACAACGCAGCAAAGGCGACATGCCTGATATGCATACTAAGATTTGGCTTGCCGATGCTATGGGTGAAATGGGCAGCATGGTTAGCGCTGCTGATATCATTGTTTTAGGTGGCGGATTTGCACCTTTAGGCGGGCATAACCCAATGGAAATGGCAGCACTGGGCAAGGGCGTGATATCTGGACCAAATGTGTTTAAAAACGTTACTATTTTCAATCTGCTTAAAGAAAAGAAAGGCTGTATCTTCGTTGATAGCCCTAGCGCGCTTGGTGACATGATCACGTTACTGGCAACATCATCTACGCGCCGCATTAATCTGAATAAAGGGGCGGCAATGGCGTATGACAAATTGGCGAATGCCGCGACAGAAACTGCACACCACGTCATTTCAGCGACATCAAATACTGCCAATACGCAGGCCATTCAAGGTGATAGGTCATGAACCGGACACCATTTTTTTGGTACCCACAGCAAGCTGGCATGCGCGTGATAGCAACATTGACGGCAGTAACGCTATGGCCACTGACGTTGATTTGGCGCCTTGGTGCTGGCTTACGTAAATTCACAACATCACCATATCACCCCAGCATACCCACAATCGTCATCGGTAATTTGACAGCTGGCGGCACCGGAAAAACGCCAGTTGTGGCGGCGCTTGCTGAAGCCGTGATAGCCGCAAATCGTCATCCCACCATCTTGACCCGTGGTTATGGCGGGAATGTCAAAGGACCTCATCTCGTTAGCACAACTGATACATCTACTGACATTGGCGATGAAGCAAAATGGCTCGCTCAATTTGCACCGGTGGTGGTCGCACAACATCGCGGCAAAGGCGCTTCATGGATTGAAACGCATATAAACAAATGTGATGTGATCATCATGGATGATGGCTTGCAAAACCCAACTATTATCCCTCATCAATCAATCGCTGTGTTCAATGGCCAGCTTGGCACGGGTAATGGCATGATTATGCCCGCAGGCCCAATGCGTGAAGGCTGGGGACGCCTCAAGTCTTGTGATGGGGTGATTATCACAGGTGATGACATGCATGACGTGGCTAATCATGCTGCTGCAATTAACCCAGGCATCAGCATTATGACAGCGATGCGGCATCTTAATCCGCATGACCTGAAGAAGATAAAAGATAAAAAAGTCTATGCATTTGCAGGCATTGGCGCGCCAAGCGGGTTCTTTGATATGTTGCGCAATGAAGGGGTGAAGCTGGCCGGACAAAAGGCATTTCCTGATCACCACCATTATTCACTTGAAGATATCAACACATTAAAAACAGAGGCTAATGCCATGGGGGCAGTGCTGGTCACCACTGAAAAAGATATGATGCGCCTTGATCAAGACCAATCAAAATCAGTGACATCGATTGGCCTTGTTAGCCATATCACGCCGTCAATTATGGACATGCTGCGGCCAGCCAAGGTATAAGTGACCATGATTAAAGACCTGCTGCGTCTAATGCGCAAAATCTTCATTTGGCCGATTGAAGCGGTACTTTTTTATACCGTGACCAGTCTCGTATGGATAATGCCACCCCAGATCAGCTCAGCGATCATGGGTGCTGTTGTTGGTATACTTGCGCCATTATCACCTTTTCATCGACGGGCAATATTTAATATTGGCTTTGCCATGCCAGAATTAACGGACGCCGAACGCCGCCATATTGCAAATCGAATGTGGGTTCATCTTGGGCGTGTGGTTGGTGAATATGTTCATGTCCGCCGACTTATGCGGTCAACACGCATCAACATCATTGGTGAAGAACACCTCAAGTTGCTTGATGAAAAAGGTGGGTTTTTATTAGGTGCGCATATTGGCAATTGGGAACTTGCGGTAACGCCTGCCATTAATGCCAATCTGCCTGTTAACGGTGTTTATCGCAGGATTAATAACGCGTTAGTTGAACCGATCTTAAAACGGCGCGTGGCGATTTTTAATAATATTTATGAAAAAGGCATCGAAGGTGCACGCGGGCTTGCGGCATCCGTAAAAAATAAAGAAATCTTTGCGATGTTAGTGGACCAAAAACTTCGTGAAGGTGAAATGCTGGACTTTTTTGGACATAAGGCGTCAACCGCTGTTGCACATCTTAAATTCGTTCAAAAATATGACCTGCCTATATTGATGATCCGCGTTATCCGCACCAAAGGTTGTCATTTTAATGTTGAAATCACACCGCTTGATTTAAGCCAGTTTGATAAAAAAGATCCGGACTATGTTGCTAAAACAGGCCGTTATATAAACACCGTTATCGAAGGCTGGATTCGTGAGCATCCTGAACAATGGTTATGGCCACATCGCCGTTGGCCAGAAAGTAAAGGCGAAATATACGCCCCTAATTCACACTCTTAAAACAAGTCACCCTGATCTGTGCTGGCTGGCTTTACCGCTAGTCGGGATGGTTTTTTTGGCGGTGATCGCGGCAGATCAGCTTCGCCTAACGTCGCTGAACGAAGACCATCTTTTAAGCGTATCTTAACGTGTTCACCATCTTTATACGCATCAGCATTGCGCATCACCTGCCCATCCGGCCCTGTCACCAGCGCAAAACCGCGATCAAGCACCCGTTGGAAAGATGATGCTTCGAGCAGCCGCCCTGCACCATCAAGTCTTGCGGTGGTCGAGGTGAGTTGATTGTTCAGCATCGTGTCCATCCGCTGCACTGCTAAGGCCAAGCGGTTTTCACCAGCCATCACTTGTTGGCCCGGGTCTTTCATCAAATCAGACGATCGGGTTAATTTTCGCTGGGCAATCGTCAGGACATGCCCAATGGCATCACCAACACGGTTATCAAGTAATGCCAGACGTGATGCGGCCTGCGCCAATTGTTCTGACGGCAATGGCAATCGATCAGCCCAACTTCTGAGCCGATCTGCAGAACGGGACAGACGCATATCCATTTGGCGGTCTAGTGATGCCAGCTGTAAATCAAGGCGCTGTGCTTTTGCTGATAACGCCATATCAGGGTCACCAAGTGCACGCCCCATATCACGCAATTGCTGGCCTGACCGTTCTATACGCTGCACCACATTACGGATCATACGGCTATCCATATCTGACACGCGTGTTGCAAGCTCAGCCTTAACTGGTGTCGCCAATTCAGCTGCTGCCGTTGGTGTTGGCGCCCTGAGATCTGCCGCAAGATCAATCAATGTATGGTCAGTTTCATGACCTACCGCTGAAATAACAGGCAGCCGTAATGCTGATGTCGCCCGGACAACCGCTTCATCATTAAAGGCCATCAAATCTTCGAGCGAGCCGCCGCCACGCGCGACAATAACAAGGTCAGGCACTGGCACTGGTGGTTCAGCCATATCAATAAGTGCATCAAACCCATTTATGGCCGCTGTAATTTCTGCCGCCGCAGCATCCCCCTGAACTAAAACTGGCCAGACCAATACATGCACTGGAAACCGTTCTTTTAAGCGATGAAGAATATCTTTGATGACGGCGCCGGTTGGGCTGGTGACCACACCAATGGTCAACGGCATTGCCGGAATTTGTTTTTTTGTCGATGCGTCAAACAACCCTTCAGCCGCTAACCGTTGTTTACGTTCTTCAAGCTGCTTGAGCAGCGCACCCTCACCTGCAAGTTCAAGAGACTTAATAACGATTTGGTATTTTGATCGCCCGGGATAGGTGGTTAACTTCCCTGATGCAATGACCTCAAGCCCTTCTTCAGGTTGCACCTGTAAACTGCCTGCAACCGTTTTCCAACACACCGCATCAAGGGTTGCCGTGTCATCTTTTAAGGTGAAATAAACATGCCCTGACCCTGCACGAACAGGACGTGATACCTCTGCACGAACACGGACATGGTCATAAACAGACTCAACTGTTTTCTTCAATGATTGCGATAGTTCACCCAATGTAAATATTGGGTTATTGCCGCCGCCATCTAAAGGGGTTTCTGGTGGAGAAAAATCATCTTGCATGGTAATCAGAATAAGCATCTTAATCGGCAAGATCAATTCACGTGATCACGCCATCTGCAAAAATGAGGATTTTTTCTGATGAATGTATTGCTTATTGGTGGCGGTGGCCGTGAACATGCATTGGCCATGTCAATTGCGCGGTCACAACAACTTACCCATCTTTTTGCTACACCAGGCAATCCAGGCATCGCATCTGTTGCGACTTGCATTGCGTGTGATGTTAGTGATCATCAAGCAGTTATCGCATGCTGCAACACACATGACATCACGCTTGTCGTCATTGGACCAGAAGCCCCATTAGTTGACGGCCTCGCCGACAGCCTTCGCGCGGAAGGCATCCTGTGCTTTGGGCCTTCCAAAATGGCCGCAACCCTAGAAGGGTCAAAAGAATTCGCACGTGATTTCTGTGCCCGCCATCACATTCCACAACCGGGTTATGCACCTTTTGATGATGCTGATGCCGCCATAGCTTATGTTAAAAATCGCTTTAATGGCGGGGGATGTGTCGTCAAGGCTGATGGGCTGGCGGCAGGCAAAGGCGTTATTGTTGCAGATCACGAAGATGACACCATTGCTGCTATTAAAATGATTCTTGATGATGGCCAGTTCGGGTCGTCTGGTGCACGGCTGGTGATCGAAGATCGTATCGAGGGCACAGAAGCATCATTATTTGCCCTTACGGATGGCACCACCGCGGTCATGATCGGTTCTGCGCAGGACCATAAACGTGCCTATGATGGTGATAAAGGTCCGAATACAGGCGGTATGGGCGCGGTGTCACCGGCACCTGCATTAACGCCTGATCTGTTGCAACAATCTTGGGATCAGATTGTGGCGCCAGTGATCACTGGCATGGCCGCAGAAGGCCATCCTTATCAAGGTTTCCTATATGCAGGCTTGATGCTGACATCTGATGGTCCTCAAGTAATTGAGTTTAATTGCCGCTTTGGTGATCCAGAAGCCGAAGTTATCTTGCCGCGACTGAACACTGATCTGCTGACACTAATGCAGGACGCCGCCAACGGTACGCTCACCAATCAAGCGCTCAGCTTTGATGATCAAATTGCAATAACCGTGATCATGGCCAATGGCGGATACCCAGGTGATTACGAAAAGGGCGGCATTATCACAGGCCTTAATGACGTCAAGGATGTTACTGTCTTCCATGCTGGCACCACCGAAAAAGATGGTGCTGTAACGGCAACTGGTGGGCGCGTATTAGCCGTCACCGCACTTGGCCAAGACCGTGATGACGCAAGATCCAAAGCTTATGCTGCGGTCGATAAAATTTCATGGCCCGGTTGTTTTTCACGTCGTGATATTGCGATAACGACTTAACACAAGTTATCGTTTTTGCTTAAAAAACCGCGTTAACATCGCGCTTGCTTCTTCAGCCATCAGCCCAGAAAGAACTTCTGGTTTATGATGACAGGTCGGGTGGCTAAACACACGTGGCCCATGGCTAACACCACCAGATTTCTGGTCTTCAGCACCATAATATAAACGGCGAATACGGGCATGTGCGATCGCGCCCGCACACATGGGGCATGGCTCAAGCGTAACCCATAGGTCACAATCATCAAGCCTAGTTTGACCTAAGGTTGTACATGCAGCTTTGATCGCTAATATTTCCGAATGTGCTGTAGGATCACCATCACGCTCAACACGGTTTACGGCTTCGGCAATGATCGTACCTTCACGATCTGTAATGATAGCGGCGACAGGCACTTCACCTGAATTGGCCGCAGCTTCAGCCAGCGATAATGCATAAGGCATTGGTGATGTAAGGAAGTTTTTTTTCATATCTTGATTATCGCATAATTTGCATATTTGGGCTATGGTCAGGTCACGCCCATGCTTATCAGGTTAAGCATGTTGATTTTACAAAGTGATATCCATGACAACGCCGCCTCGACCAAAAAAGAACCAAGCGCCAAAGACAGACCGTAAAAGCAGCGCCAAGCGTGACCAGCAAAGTAAGCTTGCACGTACAGAACGCACTGCTCAACTGGCTAAATTTTTTGACGGTGATGTTGGCCCTGAACGCATCGCAAAGAAAATGGCGCGTGCAGGCCTATGCTCTCGCCGCGATGCTGAACTGTGGATTGGCCAAGGCCGCGTTGAAATAAATGGCACTACCCTTGAAACACCAGCATATAACGTCATGCCCGAAGATGTTGTCACCGTTGATGGCCACCCCTTAATGAAAGAAGAAGTGCCGCGTCTATGGCGGTATTACAAACCACGTGGGTTGGTTGTGTCTAACCGTGATGAAAAAGATCGTGAGACCATTTTTGATGCACTGCCGCCACATCTACCGCGCATCATCAGTGTGGGGCGGCTTGATCTGGATAGTGAAGGATTATTGCTGCTGACAAAT
>CBFIAO010000062.1:0-1442 GCA_965660595.1 Puniceispirillales bacterium (SeqCode)
ACAGATTCACAGTATTCCCGAATGTGTCAGCAAAGACCTGCACTTCAATATGGCGCGGAGATGAAATGCATTTTTCAATCAACACATGATCATCACCAAAACTTGCCGCCGCTTCACGTTTGGTTGCTTTTAACCCATCGATAAAATCATCAGCCCCATCCACACGGCGCATACCTTTGCCGCCACCACCAGCCCTGGCTTTGATCATCACCGGATAACCAATATCATCAGCAGCCTGTTGAAGGGCCTTTTCATCTTGGTTTGCACCATCATACCCGGGCACAACAGGCACCCCAGCTTGTGCCATTAACTGCTTGGCTTTATCTTTTAGGCCCATGGCACGAATAGCATCAGATGTTGGGCCAATGAAGATTAATCCAGCCGCGTCCACCGCGTCCACAAATTCAGGGTTTTCAGACAAAAAGCCATAGCCTGGATGGATCGCATCTGCGCCAGTATCTTTTGCTGCTTGAATGATTTTGTCTTGGTCAAGATAGCTTGTCATTGCACTGTCGCCGCCGATCATGACCACGTGGTCGGCAAGCGTTGTATGGCGTGCATGTGCATCAGGGGTTGACGCAACCGCAACGGATTTAATGCCCATACGCCGCGCTGTTTTGATAATGCGGCAAGCAATTTCGCCTCTATTTGCGATCAGAATTTTTGTGATCATGCCAACATCCCCTGTTGGTTTTTGATAATGTGTTCGGCATCACTTACGATCGTGTCGATAATGCTGGCCGCAGGCGTTATGTCATGGATAAGTCCAGTTGCTTCGCCCACAAAGACATTTGCATATTCTGTATCACCTTCATTCCACGCGTCTTGATATTCAGGCACCACACGGTCTAATTCTTCTTCCAATTCATCTTCACGGCCATGCCAATAATGGGTGAAGGCATTTTTTAGCACCCGTGCGGTATACCCTTCTGGCCAGTCACGTTGGCGCGCCATATCCATCACGGATGATCTGATTGTTTCATCCCCTGTGGCTTTAATGGCGGCATCATGCATATTGGGATGCACAGACGCTTCTGATGCTGCCCATAAACGTGACCCCATCAATACCCCATCCGCGCCTAATGATAGCGCTGCTGCAAGCCCGCGCCCATCTGCAATACCGCCAGCCGCACATAGCAATGTTTGAGGTGATGACTTGGCAATTAAATCGGCAACCTCTGGCACGATAGATATTGTGCCGCGCCGTAACCCGTGACCGCCACCTTCTGCACCTTGGGCGATGATGACATCAGCGCCATTATCAATGGCAGCAACAGCATCTTGAAGTGTTTGCACTTGCGCAATAAGCGTAATGTTCTGGTGTTTAATTTTTTTTGCATAAGGGGCAATATCTCCAAAAGACAGCATCAGCGCCTTTGGGTTATGTGCCAACGCTTGGTCGAGAAGTGCCTCATCTTCAGCCATGGACCATGTGATAAACC
>CBFIAO010000062.1:1452-11270 GCA_965660595.1 Puniceispirillales bacterium (SeqCode)
CCAACACGCGCATTGCCGGCAGCACGAAATTCTTGGTCCAGCCAGTCCTTATTACCGTATCCGCCGCCTATGAGCCCAAGCCCGCCAGCCTCTGCCACGGCCGCGGCTAGTTTGCCACCTGCCGCCAAGGCCATTGGTGCTTGGATAATGGGATGTTTGATATCCAGTTGTTTTGTTAAACGTGTGTTCAGCATATCAATATTCCTACATTCTAAAGACGGGAAAGACCGTCTCCTCAATGGGTGCATTTGCGGCCGCAGATAGTGATAATGCAATTACATGGCGGGTGTCTTTGGGGTTAATAATCCCATCATCCCATAGCCGTGCTGATGCATAGAGTGGGTCACTTTGTTGTTCAAACTGGTCCAGTACCGGTTGCTTGAAAGTTGCTTCCTCTTCATCACTCCAATCACCGCCCTTGGCTTCAATGCCAGCACGTTTCACCATGGCCAGCACACCAGCGGCTTGTTCACCGCCCATCACTGCAATTTTGGCATTTGGCCACATCCATAGAAATCTTGGCCCATAAGCACGGCCACACATGCCATAGTTACCGGCCCCATAGGACCCACCAACAATCACGGTTACTTTCGGCACATTTGCTGCGGATACCGCCGCGACTAATTTAGCGCCGTCCTTCGCGATGCCGCCCGCTTCATATTTAGACCCAACCATAAAACCGGTGATGTTCTGCAGGAACAACAGCGGGATATTACGCTTGCAGCATAGCTCAATGAAATGTGCACCTTTGGTTGAGCTTTCAGAAAATAAGACCCCATTATTACCGATGATACCAATCAGACGTCCTTCAATACGTGCAAAGCCGGTTACTAGTGTCGTGCCATAGCGCGGTTTAAATTCATCAAAATCTGATCCATCTATAATGCGTGCAATAATCTCGCGGATATCAAACGGTGTTTTTGTATCGCTTGGGATAATCGCGGCCAGTTCATTTTCACTATATAAAGGCGGTATTGATGGCCGATCAGGTGCTGTTTTATGATGAGGCCCTAAATTGGCGATGATTTGCCGGGCCAGCGCAAGCGCATGGTCATCATCTTCAGCCAGCATATCGGCTACCCCTGATAATCGTGTATGGGTATCACCGCCGCCCAAGGTTTCAGCATCAACATCTTCACCAGTGGCTTGCTTGACTAAGGGAGGGCCAGCCAAAAAGATTGTGCCTTGTTCTTTAACAATAATTGTCTGGTCACTCATGGCCGGCACATAGGCGCCGCCTGCGGTACATGACCCCATCACCACGGCAATTTGCGGAATACCCTTTGCGCTCATCCGGGCTTGGTTATAAAAAATGCGCCCAAAATGGTCACGGTCAGGAAACACCTCGTCTTGGTTTGGCAGGTTAGCACCCCCGCTATCCACCAAATAGATACAGGGCAGGTGGTTTTCTTCAGCAATTTCCTGGGCACGAAGATGTTTTTTCACGGTCATTGCGTAATAGGTGCCGCCCTTAACCGTGGCATCATTACACACGATCATGCAATCACGCCCTGACACCTGTCCAATGCCTGCGATCACACCTGCAGCGGGGATGTCGCCGCCATAAAGTCCATGTGCCGCAAATAGGCCTATTTCCAAAAAGTCCGATCCCGGATCAAGTAACCCATCAACACGATCACGGGGCAGGCGCTTACCGCGTGCAACATGCCTCTCTCTGGACCGTTCAGGGCCACCTGCCATGACGTCTTCAGCGATGCGTTTAACACGGTCCAGATGATGTTGAAACGCGGCGCGGTTATCTGCCGCAACGCTGCTCTGGCTATCGAAAGTAGATTTGATAATGGTCATTATGCGGTCTCGTTAAACAGCTCACGCCCAATTAGCATGCGGCGAATTTCTGATGTTCCTGCACCAATTTCATACAGCTTTGCATCACGCAGTAACCGGCCCGTGCCATAATCATTAATATATCCGTTTCCGCCAAGGCATTGGATTGCCTCAAGCGCAATTTGTGTCGCTTTTTCTGCGGCGTATAAGATACATCCTGCGGAATCTTTGCGCGTGGTTTCACCACGGTCACACGCGGCTGCCACCGCATAAACATAAGCACGGCAGGCATTCATTGTGGTGTACATATCAGCAAGTTTGCCCTGCATTAATTGGAAAGTACCAATTGGCTGGCCAAATTGTTCGCGTTCGTGGACATATGGCACAACAATATCCATGGCTGCCGCCATAATTCCCAACGGGCCAGCCGCCAGCACAACACGTTCATAATCAAGACCAGACATCAACACATTGACGCCCTTACCTTCCTCACCCAGGATATTTTCAAACGGCACTTCGCAATTTTCAAAAATCAATTCCGCGGTGTTCGACCCGCGCATGCCGAGCTTGTCCAGCTTCTGCCCAACGGAAAAACCAGCCATATCTTTTTCGATTAAAAAGGCGGTGATGCCCCTTGGCCCTGCATCCATATCAGTCTTGGCATAAACAACTAATGTCGTGGCATCAGGGCTATTAGTGATCCACATTTTATTACCGTTCAGCACAAATTTATCATTTCGCTTTTCTGCCTTCAATTTCATGGACACGACATCAGAACCAGCCCCAGGTTCTGACATGGCCAGTGACCCAACATGTTCGCCACTAATCAGTTTTGGCAGATATTGCTGCTTCTGTTCAGGTGTTCCCCATCTGGCGATCTGATTAATGCATAGGTTTGAATGGGCGCCATAACTCAGCCCCACTGACGCACTTGCACGGCTAATTTCCTCAATAGCAACAGTATGGGCTAGGTATCCCATATTGGCGCCACCATCATCTTCACTTACCGTAATGCCATGCAGGCCTAATGCCCCCATTTTTTCCCACAAATCATTTGGAAAACTATTGCTTTGGTCAATGTCATGGGCGCGTGGGGCGATCTCTTCAGCCGCAAACCGCTGGACGGTATCACGGATGGCATCGATGTCTTCACCTAGGTTAAAATTCATGCTGGCATTGAACATTTTTCAGTCTCCATCTTTTGACTCGGGATAGCTGTATCTGCACCGACAGCGCGCAAGGTTAACGTGCAGTAATAAGTTTCAATATCATCTTGGCTTAACCTGCCGCCTTGCTTGTACCAAGTGGTGATGCCAGTCAGCATCGACAGGATAGCCATGGCGGTGATGGCAGGGTCTATCTTAGTGAACACGCCTTGCGACATTCCGTCTGTTAAAATAACGCGCAGATTATCTTCATATTGTTGACGAAGGCTGGTGATCGCGTTGAAATTTTCAACCTCAAGTGATCGCAATTCCATATAACTTAGGAAAATTTCATCAGGGCGCGGCATGTGATACCGGATATGAAAGCGGGTAAAATGTTCCAGCGCGGCGGCAGGGGCATGTGGTTTGACTTCATCATCCCATGCAGAAATAAGGCCGACCATATGGCGTGTTAACAGCCCGGTCAGTAAGTCTTGCTTTGTTGGCGTATAATGGTAAAGCGCGGCTTGATTAACGCCCACTTCACGTGCGATATGGCGCATGGAAACGGCCGCATACCCATATTGCGCAAACAACGCCAATGCAGATTGGTAAATCCGCGCTTCGGTATCCTGACTTGTGGTCCCAGCTTTGCGTGCCATCATCGCCTGCTAATTAATTAAACGTTTGTTTAATTAAAGTTGAAACCATAATTTCTGTCAAGCTAAATTGGCAGGAAGGTCTTTACAGGCCTAGTTCAGCAATCATTTCCTCACGCATCACGAATTTTTGGGGCTTGCCGGTCACCGTCATGGGCATGGCCGCAACAATGCGTATATAACGCGGAATTTTATAATATGAAATCTGGTCTTTGCAGAACGCGCGGATATCATCTTCATGGGTTGTCATGCCTTCATTAAGGATAAGATAGGCACATAACTCCTCACCAAATTTGGGGTCCGGTACGCCAAAGACTTGTGCTTGCTGCACCGCAGGGTGCTGGTACAGATATTCTTCGACTTCACGAGGGTATATGTTTTCACCACCGCGAATGACCATATCTTTAACCCGTCCAGTAATGCGGGCAAACCCATGTTCATCAATCGTGGCTAAATCACCTGTCCGCATCCAGCCATCTTTGGTGATGCTTTCTTCGGTTTTGCGGTCTTCCCCCCAATATCCATGCATGACGGAATAACCCTTGGTCCATAATTCACCTTGTGTGCCTGTAGGCAACACCTTACCGTTTTCATCAACAATCTTGACCGTGACATGCGGGTGAATACGCCCAACCGAAGAAACACGTATGTCCAGCCTATCATCAGGGTGGGATTGAAAGGACACAGGGCTTGTTTCAGTCATGCCATAGGCGATGGTGATCTCTTTAAGATGCATTTCTTCAGTGACACGCCGCATGACTTCCATGGGGCAGGGCGCCCCTGCCATTATGCCGGTCCGCAGGCTGGTGACGTCATAATGTTGGAATTCTTCATGGTCCAGCATGGCAAGGAACATGGTGGGCACTGAATATAACGCAGCGCAGGCCTCCGCCTCAACCGCGGCAAGCGTTGATAGTGGCTCAAATGCTTCAGCTGGAAACACCATGCCTGCACCAATTGCAACACAGCCAAGTGACCCCATCACCATGCCAAAACAATGATATAAAGGCACAGGCAAGCATAACATTTCACCAGATTTAAGCCCCATTCGGCTTACCGTGAATCGGCCGTTATTAACGATATTACTATGTGTCAGTGTCGCGCCTTTAGGCGCACCAGTTGTGCCCGACGTGAACTGGATATTGATCGGGTCATCTGGCTTTAAAGTTTTGCCAACCTGCCATGCCTCATCAATCAACGCATCTGTGGCTAAGTCGAGTACATCATGGGTATTCAACATGCCGGGGCTTTCTTCAAGCCCCATCCGCACCAAATGCTTCAATGCTGGAAAATCTGTCAGCGTTAATGGTCCGCTGGTGTGGTGTTGTAATTCCGGTGCAAGATCGGCCATCATCTGCAAATAATCGCTGGATTTAAACCTTTCGGCTAACATCAGCACTGATACGCCTGTTTTATTCAGCGCATATTTAAGTTCAGCCTTACGGTAAGCAGGATTAATGCTCACTAAGATTGCACCAATTTGAGCAGATGCAAATTGCATGGCCACCCATTCCCAACGGTTTGGTGACCAAATGCCAACACGGTCACCTTGCTTAACACCGAGCGCAAGCAACCCAGCAGCAAGACGTAACGTCATGCGGTGCAGGTCACGGTAGGTCCATCTGATGCCCTTATCATGGAAAACGACGGCGGTCTGATCTGGTGAAGATGCGGTGGTGCGCTCTAATAAATCAGGAATAGTAATATGCCAAAGTTCTTCGTCGATAGGGCCTTCTACAAATGACTTGCCATTCTGTGGTTTTAACCCGTCGTCAAACATCGTGCGTCATTCCTATGCTCTTCTGTTGGTTTGTAAAATCAGCGTTCTATCGCTATCGCCACGCCTTCACCACCACCAAGGCAAATGGCGGCGACACCTTTGTTAAGGTTGTGTTTTTCCATTGCGTTAAGAAGGGTGACCATGATGCGACTGCCAGAAGCGCCAATTGGGTGGCCTAAGGCACAAGCCCCACCATTGATATTTAGCTTGGCATGATCCACACCTAATTCACGCATAAAAGCCATGGGTACTACGGCAAAAGCTTCGTTAACTTCCCATAAATCAACGTCATCAACAGACCATCCCACCTTATCCAGTAACTTTCGTGTTGCTGGCACAGGGGCGGTGGTAAACCAACCTGGTTCCTGGGCATGACCAGCATGGCCGCGGATAACCGCACGCGGTGTCATGTTATGAGCACGGATCATATCATCATTGGCCAAGACTAATGCCGCAGCGCCATCTGAAATAGAGGATGAATTTGCTGGTGTTACCGTGCCGTCTTTTCGGAAGGCAGGCTTTAGGAGTGGAATTTTTTCAGGACGCGCATTTCCAGGTTGTTCATCAGCTGCCACAACTACATCGCCTTTTCTTGTGGTGATGGTGACAGGTGTAATTTCACCGTCAAAAGCTGATGTAGCTTGTGCATTCAATGCACGTTCTAGGGATGCAAGGGCAAAGCTATCTTGCTCCTCACGTGAAAACTGGTAATGCTCTGCGCAATCTTCGGCAAAGCTGCCCATTAATGTGCCTTTATCATAAGCGTCTTCCAGCCCATCAAAAAACATATGGTCATCTAATTGATGATGCCCAAGGCGGCCCCCACCGCGGGTTGCGCGTGATAAATAAGGCGCGTTAGTCATGCTTTCCATGCCGCCTGCAACAACCAATCCAGGGCCACCAGATTTGATCGTATCATGGCCAAGCATCACTGTTTTCATCCCAGACCCACAAACTTTGTTGATAGTTGTGGCGGGGGTATCTTTCTCTAGCCCTGCATGGAACCCTGCTTGGCGCGCAGGGGCTTGCCCAACACCTGCAGGCAGGACACATCCCATAAGTAACTCTTCAACGGCTTCTGCCTTGAGGTTGGCATCCTGCAATGCCGCATTGACCGCGGCACCACCTAGCTCAGGTCCGGTTTTGGCTGATAGGCTACCTTGGAACCCACCCATCGGCGTACGGCTAGCGCCAGTAATATAAACTTCAGTCATGATCTTCCTTTCTTTAGGGGCTTTCTTTAGGGGCTTTCCTTAGGGGCGATCAATGGGCGCCAGCATCGCGGCTAACGCATCTTCGGGCACCCCATTTATATCAGGGTACCGCCATTGCGGGTTGCGATCTTTATCAATAATGGCAGCACGTATGCCTTCGATAAAATCACCGTCTTTTGTACTTCTGCTGGTAACACGATATTCCCAATCCAGTGCATTTTCAATATCAGGTGCATGACGAACTGCGCGGATAACCGATAGTGATGCCGCCATGGCTAATGGAGATGGGCGTGATAATACAGCAGCTGTTTTATGTGCAAATTCATCGTCAGCTTGGGATAGCCGCGCGAGGATTGCAGCCACATCATTCCCCGAAAATGCATCGTCAATTAATGCCTTATGGGCCAATATTGGGGCAGTTGGCGCGGTTGAAATGAAGCGATCTAATGCGTCAGGCGTTCCGTCTTCCACCACGGCTGCCATGGCATCAGGCCAGTCTTTGGCGGTAATATAGTCATCAGCAAAACCAGCATAAATCGCATCACCTGCCGCCATGCGGGCGCCAGTTAGCCCTAAATATTCACCAATATGACCTTCCGCAATGGCCAGTAAATAGCTTGACCCCACATCAGGGATAAGCCCGATACCGCATTCGGGTAAGGCGATACGTGTGCTCTCATCAACAATCCGATGCGACCCATGGCATGACACACCGACACCGCCGCCCATGACAAAGCCCTGCATGAAAACAATATAGGGTTTGGGGTAATTGGCGATCAATGCATTTAGCCGGTATTCATCCGCCCAAAATTTTTGCCCAAAGGCAAAATCGCCGGCCCGGCCATGGTCATAAAGATGCTGAATATCACCGCCAGCACAAAACGCTTTTGTACCGCTTGCGTCAACAAGGATTTGCGTGACAGCATCATCATCTGCCCATGCCTTTAGATGGCTTTCCATTTCAAGGCACATTTCATGGGTTAGGGCATTAAGGGCATCAGGACGGTTTAACGTCATGCGTCCGGTGCTATTCTCGATACGGCAAATCAGATCAACCATAGCTTTTCCTATGTTCATGCTGGGGTGAGTGTGAAGGGATGCTTATCCCTGGTCACGTTCATTCAGCATGGCCCTGCTGATGATCATGCGCATAATTTCGTTTGTTCCTTCAAGGATTTGGTGAACACGTAAATCACGCACAATCTTTTCAATGCCATAATCGGCAAGATATCCATAGCCGCCATGGATCTGCAATGCTTGGTTGGCCACGTTAAACGCGGTATCAGTCACAAAGCGTTTGGCCATGGCGCAATATTTGGTTGCCTCTGGGTGCTTCTGGTCCAGCATGGTGGCTGATTTATGCAGAAAAACACGTGCAGCTTGCAATTCTGTTTCCATATCGGCCAATTTGAATTGCAGCGACTGAAATTGGTCAATCGACTTGCCAAATGCTTGACGTTCACCGGCGTAGGTTAGCGCTTTATTCAATGCATCTTGCGCTCCGCCTAATGCTGCGGCTGCAATATTAAGCCTGCCGCCATCAAGGCCCATCATGGCATAGCGGAAACCTGCGCCTTCTTCCCCCAGCAAGTTTTCAGCAGGCACATGGCATTCATCCATAATAACTTGTGCCGTGGGTTGTCCGCGCCATCCCATTTTGCGTTCAAGTCCGCCAAAGCTCAGCCCGTCAGTACCATCTTCGACAATTATGGACGAAATACCTTTTGGGCTATCATCGCCGGTACGGCTCATCACAACATAAATGTCAGAATATCCACCACCGGAGATAAAAGATTTCGTGCCTGAAAGGGTATAGCCTTCATTTGTTCGGCTTGCCTTTGTTTGTAATGCCGCTGCATCAGACCCTGAACCAGGTTCAGTCAAACAATAAGATGCAATTTTTTGCATGCTGTTTAAATCTGCTTGGAAACGATCACGCAGCCCATCATCACCAAAGCTGGACACCATCCATGCCACCATATTGTGGATTGAAAGAAATGATGAAACAGATGGGCATGACATTGCCAGCGCTTCAAAGACCAAGGCGGCGTCCAGACGTGTTAATCCTGATCCGCCATGTTCTTCCGGCACATAAATGCTGGCAAGACCCAAGCCCGCGGCTTCCCGCAACATGTCTTTTGGCATTTCGCCTTTCTCATCCCAGTCAACGGCATAGGGTGCAATAGCGGATTGGCCAAAATCATGGGCCATATCAAAGATGGCGTGTTGTTCTTCACTCAGCGAAAAATCCATCTTGTGACCTCATCTTTTGATTAAACTTCGCGTTGATCCTCAATGACAATACCATCATTTGGTAACTCACCTGGTTTTAGCCATTCAACGGTTGCACGCAATTTCAAAATATCACGAATGCTATCATCCATGCCTGCAATATCAGCATCAGTGCTTTCAATTTTAACATGCATATGATCCGCCGACCCGTCATGGTGTACGATCACACGTGCTTTGTTGATGCTTTCAAAGCGGTCAACCAATGTTGCGACTTGTTCAGGGCGAACAAACATCCCCTTAACTTTGGTTGCTTGGTCAGCACGTCCACGCCAGCCAACAATTCTCATGTTGGTGCGGCCACATGGGCTGGCCCCAGGCATCACAGCAGACATGTCACCAGTGGCAAATCGGATCATCGGGAAATCAGTATTAAAATTAGTGACCACCACTTCACCAATTTCACCATCTGGCACAGGGTTGCCTGTCCCAGGTGTTACAATTTCAACGATCACATGTTCATCACAAACCATGCCATCTAACGCCATGGTTTCATAAGCGATATGCCCAACATCTGCCGTGCCATATGACTGTCTACATAGAATGCCGCGGCTTTCATATTCTTCACGTAATTGCGGGAATAATGGCCCGCCACTTACCGCTGCCTTGTTGACGCGACTCATGTCCAGCCCCATGTCAGCACCCTTTTCAAGAATGGCTTTCAGGTAGTCTGGTGTTCCGGCATAGGTGGTGACGCCCAAGGTTGCGATGGCGGTTGCCTGCAATTCAGTCTGGCCAGTTCCCGCAGGAATAACCGTTGCACCTACCGCACGTGCAGCGGTTTCAAACATCATGCCTGCAGGCGTAAAATGATAAGAAAACGTGTTCTGGACCAGATCACCTTTACCGATGCCCATGGCATTTAGTGCCCGTCCCCAACGCCACCAGTCATGACTTGTCATGCCTGGTTCATCAATTGGACCGGGTGATTGGAACACATGTT
>CBFIAO010000063.1:0-11155 GCA_965660595.1 Puniceispirillales bacterium (SeqCode)
GAAGATTGAACTGGCCGGGATATCATAATGGTGCCCCTAACGGGCTCTGGAATATGCCGCCTGAACAATTGGCTGAATTGGTCATGGCCTATCACAAAGCAGGCATGCATCTTCACATTCATACGAATGGGGATGAAGCCTCAGAAGTAATGATTGACGCTGTTGAGGCCGCCCAACTGGCCTATTACCGACCTGATCACCGCCATACGCTTCAACATTGTCAGATGGCAGATGCTAGCCAGTTCCGCCGCATGGCAAAAATTGGTCTTTGCGCTAATCTTTTTGCGAACCACATCTATTATTGGGGGGATCAGCATGCCAGCATCACCATGGGACCTGATCGCGCCCGCCGTATGGATGCTTGTGCCACCGCGTTACGTCATGGCGTGCCGTTAGCCATTCATTCAGATGCACCAGTGACACCGCTTGGCCCATTATTTACGGCATGGTGCGCAGTGAATAGGACCACCGCCAGCGGCCATGTATTAGGTCCAGAAGAACGTATTTCTCAACAAGATGCGCTTTATGCTATTACGCTTGGAGCGGCTTACACGCTTCATATGGACCATCTAGTAGGCAGTATCGAACCAGGCAAATATGCAGATTTTGCAGTGCTTGAAGAAAGCCCACTTGACTGTGCCCCTGATGCGATAAAGGATATTTCTGTTTGGGGAACCGTCGTCGGTGGTATCGCACATAAAGCGGTGACCAAAAAATTCTAATGACCAAGAAAACTCCTATTACGTTCACAGTTATTGGCGGCTTTCTAGGTTCGGGAAAAACCAACCTTGTTAACCGTATCTTAGCGCAAGGCGGGACCACACGGTTTGCGGTGATGGTTAATGATTTTGGCGCACTTAATATTGATGAAAGCCTGATCACCAAAACTGAAGGCAAAGTTATGCAACTCGCCAATGGCTGTATTTGCTGTTCGCTTGCAGGCGGATTGGTTGAAGCGATGATTAATCTCATGGAATATCGTGACCAGATTGATCATATACTCATCGAAGCCAGTGGAGTATCCAACCCTAGCCGGATCATGGATTTTGCACGCATTGATCATGACCTGCACCCAGGGCTTACGTTGGTACTTGCTGATGTTACACGATTAGGTGAACAGCTTAACGACCCCCGACTTCAGGAAACCTTGCATGATCAGCTATCTAGTGCGGACATTTTCATGATAACCAAAACTGACTTAGTCACAGCTGATGCCATAACTCATTTGCGAGGTGTTTTATCAGCACATCAACCACGCGTACCCATCATTAACCTATCTCCAGATGATGATGATTTAGCCAAATTGCTGGTGCTTGATCCTCAGTTCACTGGACATTTGCAGCATAATGATAATGACGGGCATTATCACCCCCATCATCACCACGAACATTCTGGCAATGATATAAGCATTAATCATGGCTTTTCGTCGATCGCGCTCGTAGCAGACCAGCCAATTGAGCGTATGGATTTTACCCGAATTTGCAAAAGTTTTAGCCACGATATCTTGCGCGGAAAAGGCATCATCAATTTCACCAATGGGGTAGAAATATGGCATCAAACCGGACGTTATATTGACTTCTCTCCACCAACAGCCGCAATAATGACTGACACAAGTAAGCAGAGCCAAATGGTGGTGATCGCGCTAGATCAGCCCGAAGCAGTCAAAGCCGCAATGATTGAAATTGGCTTTACCCCATATCAGTCGAGATAATTATTACTCACCCACCAAATGACAAGCAGTTTGATGCTTGGCTTGCTCAGGCTGCAAGCTTGGAACTGATTGGTGGCAACGGTCTTCAACAAAGGGGCAACGCCCAACAAAACGGCACCCTGTTTGTGGGACGGTTAAGTCAGGTGGTGGGCCCGAAATGTCTTGCCGTCTTCTGCTTCTTGCATCTGCGTCAATGCTTGGTACAGCCGACAATAATGCGCTACTGTAAGGATGCTTTTGCTTATTGAAAAAGGACTTACGGTCCGCAAGCTCCACCACTTGGCCCATATACATCACCGCAATCTCATCACACATATGCTGCACTACACCAAGGTCATGTGAAATAAACAAATAGGTGAGGTTCAGTTGCTGCTGAAGTGATTTCAATAAGTTTAAAATCTGTGCCTGTACTGCTACATCAAGGGCGGAAACAGGTTCATCACAAATCACTATTGATGGGCGCGGGGCAAGCGCACGTGCAATGCCAATGCGCTGACGTTGCCCACCTGAAAATTGATGGGGGAAAAGTCGTTTTTGTTCTGGCCGCAACCCCACCGCTTCAAACAACTCATCAATAATGGCATCCTGTTCGGCACGGCTGGTTTGCCCTGCGTGCCGAAGTGGCTCACGAACAATATCTTCGGCTCGTAACCGCGGGTTTAATGATGAATATGGGTCTTGAAAAATGATCTGTACACGTTGACGTGCAATGCGCAGCGCATCACCCGTAAGCGCGCCAAAATCTTCGTTATTTAGGATGATGTTGCCTTGTTCTTTTTCCACCAGTCTTGCCACGGCAAGAGCGGTAGTTGTTTTGCCAGAGCCTGACTCACCAACAATGCCCAAGGTTTTACCCTCGGGAATATCAAAGTTAACATTGTCTACTGCCAATAGGCTTTTGCGTTTGCCGTCAGCACCACGTCCTTTCATAGGAAAACGAACAGACAGATTTCTAACAGATAGAAGTGGTGATGTGGTCGTCATGAGCTTTTCCCATATGGATGCCAGCATGAAACCAAATGGTTAGTGGATGAGCTAGCACGCTTTTCAACAGGCTTTTGATCAAGGCATTTGGCTGAAACACGTTCACATCGTGGGGCAAACAGACACTGATCTTTTCCAAAACTGGAAATGTTGGGCACAATACCATCAATTTCAGGTAAAGTTTTCGGCAACCGAGCTGACCCAGCACGGATATGAGGCACACATGAAATTAAACCTTTGGTATAGGGATGCGAAGCGAATTTAATGATACGATCAACCGTACCTTCTTCAACCTTTCGGCCAGCATACATTACCAACATGCGCTGAGCCATTTGCTTAACGGCACCCATGTCATGAGTAATCAGGATCATCGCTGCTTTTGAACGCACCCCGATGTCTCGCAACAGGTCAAAAATCTCAGCTTGCACCGTTACATCAAGTGCGGTGGTTGGTTCATCAGCAATCAAAATTTCTGGCTCACATGCTAGCGCAATAGCAATAATAACTCGTTGCCGTTGTCCGCCCGACATCTGATGCGGGTATTGCCCGATGCGGCTTTTAGCATCTGGAATTTTGACAGCGTCAAGTAAATCAAGGGCCGTTTTTAATGCACTTTCTTTATCCATGCCCCGATGTCGGCGTAACACCTCAACAATCTGTTCACCGATAGTAAAGACAGGGTTGAGTGAAGTCATTGGTTCTTGAAAAATCATGGAGATCTCATTGCCGCGCAAATGCTGCATACGGGCTTCATCAGCATTGGCAATGTTTTCACCTTTGAATAGAATTTCCCCTGATGCTATTCGGCCTATGGCAGGCAGCAAGCCCATTAAGGCCAATGCAGTCATGGATTTGCCACAGCCCGACTCCCCTACAAAGCTAATCCGCTCACCACGGTCAACGCTAAATGACAAATCATCCAACACTGGCACGACACCACCTCTGGTGTTAAACTCAACCCGCAGGTTCTTAACTTCAAGCAGTTTTGCTGTCATTACCGGCGCCTTAATTTAGGGTTTAATGCATCATTTAGGCCATCACCGATCAACGAAATTGCCAACACGGTGATGAAGATTGCTAGTCCTGGTACGGTAACGGTATAACTGGCATCTAAGATATAAAGCCGATTGGACCCAATAATTTGACCCCAGCTCACCACATTTGGATCACTCAGCCCAAGGAATGCCAACCCAGCTTCAAATAAAATCGCAGACCCAACCATCAATGCAGCTTGGACAATAATGGGCGGCAATGCATTAGGTAAAATCACTTGAAAAATAAGCTTTAAATCCGTGGCGCCTGCCGAACGTGATGCCGTGACATATTCCAATTCACGAATACGCAAAAATTCACCGCGCGTAATACGTGCAACCGCCGTCCAGCTGACAAGCCCAATGGCGATGGTTATCATCTGCAAAGATGCACCAAATAGAGCAACTATCACCATTGAAAATAGGAGCGTCGGCAGCACTTGGAAAAACTCAGTGATGCGCATGAGAATTTCTTCAACATAGCCGCGGTAATAGCCAGCAAATGCACCAAAAGAAATCCCTATAAAGACGCTCATCAATGCCGCAACTAACCCGATAGTAATGGACACACGGCCGCCATGTAGCAATCCAGACAGAAGATCACGCCCCAGATAATCCGTGCCTAGGATAAAGCCTTCAGTGCCCGGCGGAGTAAAAGGTGCCCATACCATTTCAAATGGGTCAGTCTTGTAAATCATGGGACCAAAAATAGCAGCCAAAATGATGCAGATTAGAACAGCCATAGCCACCAAGGCAGCACGATTTGCGATGAACATTGTCCAAACTTCCATAGCAGGATGACGTGCCGCAGCTATGGATGCAGTTTCACGGTCTTGGGCAATAGATTGAAGATTATTTTTCTTAGATGCCATCATCACACTCAATTGTTTTTAATACGCGGATCAATAAACCGCAGCGCAAGATCAGTCAGCAAATTACCAATGATAACCACGAGCGCAGAGAAAAATAAAATACCTAAAATGGTTGGTGTATCTCGTGCAAGGATCGATTGAAGTGCCAGGGTACCAAGACCAGGCCAGCTAAAGACTGTTTCTACTAAGACTGCACCTGACACGACGGCTGAAAACTGCAAACCTGCTAAAATTATAACAGGGCTAAGCGCATTCTTCAGCGCATGTTTATACACGACCTCACGTTCAGACAGCCCTTTGGCCCGTGCCGTGCGGATATAATCAGACCCCAATACTTCAAGCATGCTGGCACGGCAAAGACGGCTATATAAAGCCAGGAAAATAGATGCCAGCGTCAATGCAGGCAAAAACAAGTGATGCGCCACATCAAGATATTGACGCCACAATGGAGCATCTAGCAAGGTTACATCTACCATACCCGCAACAGGAAAGAGCTGGATCATCAACGATAACCCTATTAGCAGCATGATACCGGTCCAAAAAACAGGTGCAGAGTATCCAAACAGGGCCAATAACGTCACGAAATGTGACAACCAACCATGTGGCTTTCGAGCTGAGATCACACCTAAGATAACACCAATAATCAAGGCGAAGATTTGCGCAGTAAATACCAGTAATAGAGTGGCAGGTAGGCGTTCCAATATCAACGAAGTGACGGGCGTATTAAAGAAAAAACTATACCCAAAATTGAAATGCAGCACATTCCATAGATATAACCCCAGTTGCACAATAAATGGCTTATCAAGGCCATAATCAATCCTGATCTGATCCATGACTTCGGCGGTTGCACCGCCCATATCACCGGCAATTGTGTCGGCAATATCACCAGGGGCAATATGAATTAAAAAGAAATTTAGAACAACTACTGCAAACAGCAGTAAAAGGGCATACGCTACACGCGTTAGTATTTGTTTCAATAATTCCATGATAGGCCGTTACAAAATAAATACTGGGCGTCAACACAAGCTGACGCCCAGCATATAAGACTATTTGAGATAGACACGATCCAACGGTGAAACCGTCGCCCAGATACCGATTGGGGCATTACCCAACTTATCTGAATGGATGGTGTGATACGGCAATGCATAAGCGTGATAAACAGGTACTTCATCAGCGACAATCTTCTGGAATTCAGAATACATCGCCTTGCGCTTAGCAGGGTCGGTTTCACTTCCAGCCATGTCTAACAGCTCATCAACTCGGGCGTTGGCATAGCTTTGTGTATTTGACCAAATAACACCTTTTTTAATGTTGCTGGACTGGTACGTACGGTGCACACCAATCACCGGGTCACCCCAGTTAAAAACAACATCCCAAGTCATATCAAAGTCATGACCACCGATACGCTTTGCCCATGTTGGGAAATCAGGCGATGAACGAATGACCACATCAATACCAATTTTTTTCAGCTGTGGCTTGATGTATTCAGCCTGCGCTTTGATACCTGCCCAACCATAATCAAGCGTAAGCTTGAAGCGCATACCATCACTACCGCGCGCATATCCAGCGTCATCAAGAATTTTGTTGGCCTTGTCGATATCAAGATCATAAGTTTCAATATTTGACTCAAAATATGGTGACCCAGGATGGATGCCGGTCAATGCTGGCGTTGATGTACCAAGCATAATCGCTTTATTGATAAAATCACGATCTACCGCATAAGCAATAGCTTGGCGTACACGCTTATCTGATGTCGGGCCATCAGCAACAGTATTAAAGGCCAGCCATGCAATCGGACCAATCGCCGCGTAAGCGCTGCCACCACTTGTGGCCTGAACACCGGACGCAGCCTTTAGGCGATTAATGTCGCGTGGGTTCTGTTCAAAACCAGATAAATGAACTTCACCGTTTTCAAGCGCAATGGTCCGAGCTGCGCCATCTTTAATGATGCGCATGATAACCTTATCAAGGTATGGACGACCATCAATGAAGAAATCATCATTACGCTCAAGAATAATGTGCTGGTCACGCTTAAACTCAACCAGTTTAAATGGACCAGAGCCAACAACACCCTCGGAATTTGCAGGATGCGCTTTTGGGTCTTGACCATCACCATATACGTGCTCAGGGATGATAGGCAGCAACTGTGAAGACATCGCCAGCAATAAAGCTGGATGTGGTTTGCTCAGGTTAATGACCGCGGTGTGATCATTTGGAGTATCCACGGACACGACCGGCGCAAACATAGTCTTAAACGGGTGGTTTTCTTGGACGGTCTTGATAGAAAAAGCAACATCAGAAGATTTGATTGGCTTGCCGTCATGGAACGTGGCGCCTTTAACCAAGTTTAATGTCACGCGCAACCCATCGGCAGATGTTGACCATGATTCAGCCAGATAAGGCTGTGGTGTCCAATCTGCATCATAACGAAGTGGTGCGGCAAAGAGCTGTGTGCCTGGCTCACCTGTAGCGATGCCAGACTGAACTGCTGGGTTTAGGTGGCGTGGCGTATTTTGCACTGCCCAGAGAAGTGTCCCACCTCGCTTAGCGCCATCATCAGCAACAGCAGAAAACTGAAACGACATAGCTGAAAGAGCCGCAGCTATGGATATTCCCATTATTTTACGTAACATTTTTTTCCCCTTTAACATTTAATATTTTAATATTTTTTATTATATTGATGATTATTTGATGCGCTGGCAAGATTAAAATTAACAACTATAGCGTGTTATATGCTTAATCTGAGGCCACTATAGGAACCTCATCAGTAACCTCATCGCGCAACGGGTCTTATCATTTTTCCAGCAAACTCATATTGGAGAGGTTCTGGGGAGAGGTTCTGCGGAGAGGTTCTGCACCAAATGTTCCAAACTATTTGCCTCAACATATGCCTAATTAGCGTTACGGGATGACACTGAAGTAATGCCCAAAGGCGGGGCATCATTCAATAAAATAAAAACCTAATGAGCTGAGGTGGATGGCCAATAATTGATTTTCTTTGACAGGATGTCAAAAATACCGAAATTTAAATTATGTAAATAATTTCAAAACGGTCAATATAAGGGGATCGGCTCATCATGTTGAAAGTGCTCTTCGAGAAAGATGGACGCATTGGGCCGATCACGCTTAACCGACCTGAAAAAATAAATACGATCAACAATGATATCCCCCCACAAATCGACGATGCTGTAAAATGGGCGGATACTGATCCAGACATTCATGTTATGGTCTTATCAGGTGCAGGCAAATCATTTTGTGCTGGCTACGATTTGGTCTATTATGCCGCCGGGCAAGGCACAAACAAAGTGGTTCAAGATATGCCACGGGATCCGCTTCAGGATTATCAATTCATGAGGCGTAACACCCAGCATTTCATGTCACCCTGGCGAGTTATGAAACCTGTGATTTCTAAAGTGCATGGTTATGGCATTGCGGGCGGATCAGACATAGCATTGTGCGCTGCGATGACCATCATGGTAGATGAATGCCTGGTGCGCCATAGAAGCAAACCTGACACCACAAGTGAACAAAACATAATGACATAAGGCCTGCCCCATGAATGACCACTTAAAAGGGCTTGTGCTCACGACATTGGGCATTTTGCTGATTATCCCTGATTCACTTTTCGTACGCCTGATTGTCGCCGAAACCATGGTTACATCATTCTGGCGGGGCATGACGGCAGGTGTAGTCGTGCTGATCTTTATTTTATTGTTTCAAGGCATTCACCCCTTCAAAACCTTGATGCGTGGTGGATGGTCTGTTGTCATTTATATTATATTGACCGCATCCACTGCCCCCGCTTTTGTATTAGCTATTAGTAATACAAGTGTTGCTAATGCTGTGTTTATCTTTTCATCAATGCCAATTTTTGCCGCGATCTTCAGTAAGATTTTCCTCAATGAATCAATGGATAAACGCATGCTGATTACCATGTTTTTTGTTTTTATTGGACTTGGGGTAATCGCCTATGGGTCTAAGGGGTCAGCCATTGCATCATGGCAGGGTGATGCGTGGGCGCTCTATGTTTCTATGGCCTATGCAGCAGGACTTACGGCCATCAGGCGCGTGAAAAACATCTCTATGATCCCTGCGATCCCAATTGCATATATTGGTGCAGCATTATTGTTATGGCCATTTACAGAACCGCTGGTCATTGTCGCTGGACAATGGGAATTGTTAGCTGGTCACGGTATGTTCATAGCTGCAGGGTCTTGCTTACTGGCGTTGGGGCCACGCTATATCAGCGCTGCTGAAGTGTCACTATTGGTGCTGCTTGAATCTGTCCTTGCGCCTATTTTGGTATGGATGGTCATTGGCGAAAATCCAGGCATCATGGCATTAATTGGTGGTGCCATTGTCATTTCGGCATTGATCGCATCAAATGCATATGAATTGCATAAGCGGCGCCAATCAACGCCATAATATGTATTAGATAAAATATTATGTAACTTGTTTACGTAAATGAAATTCGGGCATATCCCATCGCTGTGTTTCAAGGATATCGGCAAGCTTATCCACCGCATGCCAAACATCCGCAAATGTCGTATAAAGTGGGGTGAAGCCAAAGCGCATAATATCAGGCGCACGAAAATCCCCGATCACGCCTTCTGCGATTAGGGCTGCAATAATTGCATAACCCCCAGTAGGGTGAGTGTATGAGATTTGTGATCCACGATGTGCATGATCACGCGGTGTTATTAGCGTTAGCTTATGGTCGCCACAACGGGCATCCACCAAGGTCATAAAATAATCGGTTAGCGCAAGTGATTTTGCCCGCAGTTGCGCCATGTCCACGTTGCGCCATATATCAAGTGCAGCATCCAACGCAACCGAAGACAGCACTGGCGGTGTGCCGCACATATATTGCTTTATCGTCGTATCTGGCGTGTAGGTTGGCGTAAATTCAAAAGGGTGTTGATGGGCAAACCAACCTGATAATGGTTGCGTAAAGCCGCCGAGGTGACGTGCCGCGGCATAGACGAACGCTGGCGCACCGGGGCCACCATTAAGGTATTTATATGAACATCCAACAGCGAAATCGACATCACATTGGTCGAGCTGAACCGGCACTGCCCCCGCGGAATGTGCCAAGTCCCAAATCGCCAATGCCCCGACATCATGAGCAGCCTTGGTAAGAACTGCCATGTCATGCATGCGCCCCGTACAGTAATGAATATGGGTTAACATCATGACCGCAACATCTTCATCAAGCATGGCAGGGATATCAGCTGAATCTTCAATATAAATTAACTCATGCCCTGTGCCTAATTGCTTGATCACGCCTTCGGCAATGTAATTATCGGTGGGGAAATTACGGCGTTCCGTGATGATTTTTTTTCGCCCAGGCCGCAAAGAAAGAGCGGCAGAGATGACCTTAAATAAATTGACTGACGTGGAATCTGCCATCACCACATGTTCAGGAGCGGCACCAATAAGCGGGGCAATTTTAGCACCAATTCGGCTTGGTAAATTTACCCAATCCGCATCATTCCAACTGCGGATCAAACCCTTACCCCAGTCATCAGTAACCGCAGATTTTAGCCGATCTGCAACATGATTTGGCAACGCCCCAAGCGAGTTACCATCAAGATAAATGATGCCTTGAGGGATATCAAATTGCCTTCGAAAATCACGCATTGGGTCATCATGATCACGCGCTGATGCTGCCGCAAGAGATAGGTCGTGCATTAGTATTTCCTTATTGTTTGATCAGCGCATCACAATCATAACCAAGATCATCTAAGCGTAATTTAGCACAGCTGGTAGCGCGGCGGATTTCATCAAAATATGCCACCTGCCCTGGCACATCTTCAACATTTTTGGCCTTGCGATAACGGCTTAGGAATGACTGATAGAGACCAAACTTATGATAGATTTGCTTATCTTTTCTTTTAGTTTTGCCGTGATGTTCAAAGACCAGTTTACCGTTCACCCAGACTTTAAAGAAGCCTGTTTCTTCATGCGTAAAGTTTGCGTTTATAAGAATATCATTCCACGCACCCAGCATGTCTTGATGGTTAATAATTTTCCGCATATGTGCCGTAATACCCACGACTTGGTCATCTACATAATAGCCACCGCTGACATTTTGAAACATCCAAACCGGATGACTTTTTTGTTGATGAAACTGGCTCATAGCAAGCTTTGTGGGGAAAACGAGTTGAAAATCTTCAGGTAAGTAAAGCGACCATGTATACCAATATTCACCGTCATTTTGATAGTTGCCGCTTAGTTCATGGCGGGCACGATCATTTTTACAATCGCTCCATTTATTGTCTTTACCCCACCCACAATCACCTGTCTTAATTTCAAAACGGAGTGATTTATTACCAAGCCGTGTTGGGTGGCCTTCAGATTTCTTGACCACACATACCCCATAATCTTTGAAATTTTCACTAAGGCTTTTGCGATACCTATCACCAAAACCTAAATCAGGTCCCAGCGAGAATGATTTTTGGAACCATGTGCATTTCGCATGCGCAACACCAACATTAGCACATGTAAATATTAGTAAAACGGCAAGTAAACGGAGCATATTTATCTTTCATCAAATG
>CBFIAO010000064.1:0-11023 GCA_965660595.1 Puniceispirillales bacterium (SeqCode)
GCCCGTTTCGTGAAAATCGTGGTGGTGGGGGTAGGATTCGAACCTACGTACGCTACGCGGGCAGATTTACAGTCTGCTGCCTTTAACCACTCGGCCACCCCACCATATGTAAAGAACCTTGCGAATGATGCCCGTGGTGACTAAATTAACCGGACAACATGGACCGCAACGTTCATGGATAGTCTGACTAAGAATTCCCCGCCCTTTTGTCAACATGAAAGTAACCTTTGATGCGAAAAAAACAGCGTTCTTCATCACACCAGCATCAAGACGGCCCAAAAAGGGATCACCAGCACCGTTCAAAGGGGCAATATACGGCGTCAACATCATCCACAAAAAGATCATCACCTAAGGCAAAACGCCCAGAGCAGGCAAGACGCCCAGAGCGACCTATGTCAGATGCTGTTATTAACGTACCGCGTGATAGCGTGATTGCTTGGGGTCGTCATGCTGTTGATGCGGCAATCAACAGCCAAACACGAAAAATATTAAAATTATATATCGCTCCTGACATGATTGAACATGTGCGTGACCTTATCGGGACAGGTCATTCCATCGATACTGACGTCATGGATAAAGGCACGTTATCTGATGCAGTTTCAAAGCATTTACCTGCCGATGAAAAAGCTGTTCATCAAGGTATTGTTGCCGTCATGAGGCCATTAAACCCGCCTAGCTTAGAAGACTGGTTGGATAATATTGAAGATGAGCGTGTGGTGGTGCTGGTGCTGGACCAGATCACTGATGGCCGCAATATCGGCGCGATGATGCGATCTGCACGTGCATTTGGCGCCAAAGCCATTATCACCACCGATAAACACTGCCCGCCCGAAACAGGCGTGATGTTAAGGACGGCATCGGGCGCTGCAGAACATATTCCGCTTATCCGTGTGGTTAATCTTTCGCGCGGAATTGAAAAATTACAAGACCACGGATTTATGGTGGCAGGCATGACCGCAGCAGGACAAACACCACTTAAATCACTTGCTGATCATGACAGGTTAGGGATTGTGATGGGAGCTGAGGGAAAAGGGCTGCGGCGGCTTACCGAAGAACATGCAGATATCTTAGTGCGCATTCCGATTAATGATGATGCAGAATCGTTAAATGTTTCAAATGCAGCTGCCGTGGCGCTTTATGCCGCACAGCGAGATTGATCACCCTAGCAGCTGCGGAAATAACGACACCACAATCAACACGACCATAATGATGGCACCAATAATGGTGGCCCATGTTTTGCCTTCAAAATAATCAAAAACATCAACAAGGCCGCCCATCAGACGTCGTCGTCGGTCAGCAGATGGCGGTTGTTTTCCAAATAATCTTTTCAACATGATGGTGGTCTACCATGCCGCCTTATAAATGGCTAGTGCATCATCATGGGTGACTTCACGTGGATTATTTACCAACAAGCGTGTTTGATTCATCGAATCTCGCGCCAACATCGATATATCATTTTCAGCAATACCGACATCGCGCAAACGTTGCTGCAATCCGCATTGCGTGGATAGATCTGCCATACCTTCTGCGAAAGCCATGGCAGCGTCCTCTATGCCCATCTCTGCCATTTCCGGAAATACATAAGGTGCTATTTCAGCATATGGCGCGGGATGCGTAACACTATTAAAGCGAAGGACATGCGGCAGCACCAAGGTATTAGATAGGCCGTGGGGTACTTTGAAATGCCCCCCAATAGGATATGCAAGTGCATGCACCGCTGCAACAGGACTATTGGCAAAGGCCTGCCCCGCCAACATGGAACCCAATAACATATCAGCCCGTGCGGCCAGATCATCACCCTGATGGACAGCTGTAAGCAGCGATTGCCCCATCATTGACAGTGCTTCAGTTGCAATGCCGCGTGAAATAGGATTGTTATTGGCAGATGCAGACGCATAAGCTTCGATGGCATGAACCATGGCATCAATGCCAGTTGCCGCCGTAACATGTGGCGGCACCGTAAGCGTCAATTCAGGATCAAGAATTGCCATATCAGGCAGGATGACTGGTGAGACAACGCCCATTTTCTCACTCGCTCCGGTTGTGATGATCGAAATAGGCGTGACTTCTGAGCCAGTGCCCGCCGTTGTTGGAACCAAGACAAGCGGCACGCGCGGGCCTTGTGCATTACCAACCCCATACGCAGATGATAGGTCTTGATGGCCTGGGGCTAATAAGGCTACTAATTTTGCGACATCGAGGGATGAGCCGCCACCAAAACCAATGATAACATCAGCATGAGCGCGGCGGGCTGCTTCGGTTGCTTCATGCACAATATCTTCAGGCGGGTCTGCGACAACGTCAGCATAAATATCATAAGGCATACCTGCACTATCTAATGCTGCGGTGAGCTTTTCGACCAAGCCAGTGCTAATCATGCCTTGATCGGTCACAATAAGGGCTGAAGATGCTGATACTGCATCACCTAATAATGTTCCAATATCACTGAGGATGCCGGCACCAAACCTAATGGATGGCGTGGTGTTATAAACAAAAGAGCTAATCATACAAGTTGTCCTTAATTATGAGCATCAGTCATCGGCAAAAGTTTTTGCACGTTCGGCTTGTGCCGCGCTAGCTGCTTGATATTCATCACGCATACGTTCCACCATATCTGCAACATAAGGTATATCATCAATACTGCCTACTCCGTGACCCGCAGACCAAATGTCACGCCAAGGTTTATGGTCATTAGATTCGCGCAATGCATCATTCAGTTCATCATTAATATTCAATTCACCATGCGCAGATAGATCATCAGGATCAATGCCAACTTGTTCAAGGCTGGTGGTGATAAAATTAGCATTGACGCCAGTGACGGCTGGCGTGGCTATAATATCTGCTTGGACAGCTTCGACGACCATATCCTTATAGTCATCTGGTGACATGGCTTCTTGGGTCGCGATAAAACGAGTGCCCATATATGCAAAGTCTGCCCCCATCACTTGAGCGGCGGCGATATCATCACCACTTGAAAGTGAGCCTGATAGAATAACAATACCATCATAAAATGATTTTATTTCATGTATCAGACCAAATGGATTTGCATTACCCGTATGCCCGCCAGCACCGGCACTAACCGCGATCAACCCATCGACGCCTGCGTCTGCTGCCTTTTTAGCATGCCGCAAATTAATAATGTCATGGAACACCAACCCACCATAGTCATGTACCTTATCAACCAAGTCGCGGACGGCACCAAGTGATGTGATGATAATCGGCACTTCTTGGCGAATGCAGACGTCAATTTCTTCCTGCAATTTAGCATTTGATTTATGCACGATTAAATTAACGCCATAAGGTGCAGGTGCAGTCCCTGTTGCTTTGGCATGGTCAGCAAGCCGCTGTTTTACTTCGATCACCCATTCTTCAAAACCTGCTGCTGTACGCTGATTATGTGCCGGGAATGTGCCAACAATACCCGCCGTGCAACACGACACTACCAATTCTGGGCCTGATGATAAAAACATAGGCGCCGCAATCAGCGGCAACCGTAATTCTTTCAACTGTTGT
Source organism: Puniceispirillales bacterium (SeqCode) (assembly GCA_965660595.1). Taxonomy (GTDB): domain Bacteria; phylum Pseudomonadota; class Alphaproteobacteria; order Puniceispirillales; family UBA1172; genus JAGWAQ01. Next base: position 3,514 of record CBFIAO010000064.1, read on the forward strand.
TTGATATCTTGATGGGTCATAGAGGTGATCATGAGGGTAGCCCTTTCACAAATCCAATTAGCTATGAAAATTTATAATATATTCGACATTTTTTTATCAAAAACTACAAATGACCTATTTACAAGCCCGAATAGCTTGTTAACGTAAAGTATAAATAAAAAGTTCGCTAATGAACTGTCATCGGAGGAATATATGATTTCGGCTAATGCAACGTTAGACGTTTCAGATAAGCTATCGCTCGATACTGTCCCAAAATTAATCGCACACCATGTGAGGAATAAAGGCCAACAAACCGCCTATCGTGAAAAGGAATTTGGCATTTGGCAAAGCTGGACTTGGTCAGAAGCTGGCGAAGAGATGCGTGCGCTTGCCATGGGCATGATGGCCAAAGGATTAAAAGAAGGTGATCATGTTGCGATTATTGGCCGCAATCGCCCATTCTTTTATTGGGCAATGGTTGCCGCACAAGCCGCTGGCGCCATCCCCGTGCCAATCTACCAAGACAGTGTTGCTACAGAAATGGCTTATGTGCTGGAGCATTGTTCAGCAGGGTTTATCATAGCCGAAAACCAAGAACAGGTTGATAAGATTCTAGATATTCAGGATCAACTGAAAATTTTGAAACAGGTCATTTACCTTGATAACCGCGGCATGCGGAAATATGACCATAAACGCCTTACGAATTATCGTGACATTCAAGCTGAAGGCCGGGCGGCGGCTGAAAAGCTAGCACCTAAGATGGATAAGATTGTTGCCAACGCCAAAGGCAGTGATACATGCGCAATGCTATACACATCAGGGACAACAGGTCGCCCTAAAGGTGTTGTGCTGTCACATGACAACATTATTAAAACATCTCAAGCTGCCAGTGACTTTGACAAGTTAGATGGAAATGACAGTGTCTTGGCTTATCTGCCAATGGCATGGGTTGGTGACTTTATCTTTTCTATTGGTCAGGCAAGCTGGACAGGTTTCTGTGTTAGCTGTCCTGAAAGCCCAGATACCATGCAGCATGATTTACGTGAAATTGGGCCGACATATTTCTTTGCCCCACCGCGTTATTTTGAACAAGTGCTGACGACGGTACAAATTCGGATGGAAGATGCCGGCAACACCAAGCGTAAAATATTCAATTACTTTATGGCGCATGCCGCAAAAGTTGGCGGTAATATCCTTGATGGTGTTCAGGTTAGTATCTTGGATAAGATTAAATATGGGCTTGGAAATGTGCTGGTTTATGGACCGCTCAAAAACACGCTAGGTCTTAGCCGTGTTCGCGTAGGCTACACCGCAGGTGAGGCTATTGGCCCTGAGATTTTTGATTTTTATCGATCACTTGGGATAAACCTAAAACAACTTTATGGCCAAACAGAAGCCAGCGTGTTCATTACGCAGCAGCCTGATGGGCAAGTGCGGTCTGACACCGTGGGTATCCCTACCCCAGGTGTAGAGATCAAAGTCGGTGATAATGGCGAAGTGTTCTATCGTTCACCTGGCACTTTTGTTGAATATTACAAAAACCCAAAAAGCACCAAAGAAACCATCAGCAAAGAAGGTTGGGTAGCAACAGGTGATGCAGGCTTCCTTGAAAAGGATACTGGCCATTTGCGGATTATCGATCGCGCTAAAGATGTTGGCAAAATGGCTGATGGGTCTCTATTTGCACCTAAATATGTGGAAAACAAACTCAAATTCTTTGCCAATATTTTAGAAGCCGTGGTGTTCGGTGATGGACGCGATGAATGCACCGCGTTTATCAATATTGACCTGCAAGCCGTCGGCAACTGGGCAGAGCGCAATAATATTGCTTACACATCCTATCAAGAGCTGGCCGCACATCCGCGTGTGTACGAAATGATCCAATCGCATGTTGAAGACGTCAATGCCAGCGTGGCAGAAGATGAAATGCTTTCAGGATGCCAGATCAGCCGTTTCCTTATTTTGCACAAAGAATTGGATGCTGATGATGGGGAATTAACACGGACACGTAAAGTACGCCGCAACATCATTGCTGATAAATTTTCTGACCTGTTGGGCGCACTCTATGATGGGTCATCTGAAATCTACACGACCACTGAAGTCACGTATGAAGATGGCAGCAAAGGATCTATTTCCGCAACACTGGAAATTCGGTCAACCACAACAACTAAGATGAGTAAAGTCGCATGACCGCACAGAAAAAAGACACATCTGCAGACATGATCCCTGAAGGAAAAACCATGACGCCTGATGGCCGTTTGATTGGTGATGTGGTGATGGAAATGAAAAACATCACCCTGCGATTTGGCGGTGTCGTGGCGATTAAAGATATTTCTTTCGATATCCGCGAAGGTGAGATTAGGGCCATCATCGGACCAAACGGTGCTGGCAAGTCATCTATGTTGAATGTCATCAACGGGTTTTACCATCCGCAAGAAGGTGAAGTTTGGTATAAAGGTGCGCGCCGCGGTAATTTAAAACCGTATCAAATTGCACATCAAGGTGTCGCGCGTACGTTCCAAAATATTGCGCTCTTTAAGGGCATGTCCACGCTGGATAATATTATGACGGGGCGATTGACCCATATGAAGTCCGGCCTGATGTCGCAAATGATCTGGGCTGGCAAGGCAGAGCGCGAAGAAGTCGAAAACCGCGAAATAGTTGAAAAGATTATCGATTTCCTTGAAATTCAGTCCATCCGTAAAACACCTGTAGGCCGACTGCCTTATGGGTTGCAGAAGCGTGTTGAGTTAGGCCGTGCATTGGCTGCAGAACCATCATTGCTGCTGCTGGATGAACCGATGGCGGGCATGAATATCGAAGAAAAAGAAGATATGTCCCGCTTTATTCTGGATGTGAACGAAGAATTTGGAACAACAACCGTGTTGATTGAACATGACATGGGCGTGGTGATGGATATCGCTGATCGTGTTGTTGTGATGGATTACGGCAAAAAAATTGGTGATGGCAGCCCACAAGACGTGCGCAGCAATCAAGCCGTGATTGATGCTTATCTGGGGGTGCCACATGAATAGAGACATCAACCAGAACAATATCAGAAGAGGATCGTAACATGGGTGCTGAATTCTTTTTCGGTGTTGAGGTATTTTTGAACGGCCTGATGGCAGGGGTGATGTATTCACTGGTTGCACTTGGCTTTGTCTTGATTTTTAAAGCTTCAGGAATTTTCAATTACGCCCAAGGGGTGATGGCGCTTTTTGCAGCCCTGACCTTGGTTGGCTTTCAAAATGGGCAAGTGCCGTTTGCGCATTTAATCAACGCTATATTTGGAACCGAAATCCACCACTTTGGCTGGCAGATGCCTACCTTCTTTGCGATCTTATTCGCGCTTGGGGTGATGGTCATTTTTGCCATATTGGTAGAAAAGCTGATCTTAAAACATTTGGTGAACCAAGAACCTATTATCTTATTCATGGCGACTATTGGCCTTGCATATTTCATGGAAGGTTTTGGAGATTTGATGTGGGGATCTGATGTTAAAAAACTTGATGTCGGCATCCCGCAAGGTGGCAATTTCTGGATTGAAGAAAATACGGCCTTCTTAGGTGGTGAAGATTTCTATGGTTTCTACCTTGATACCTTAGACATTTATGCGACGGCCATTGCTGCTATTTTGGTGACATCTTTGGTGGTGTTTTCACAATACACAAAGACAGGGCGTGCCCTGCGCGCAGTGGCTGATGACCACCAAGCTGCACTTTCTGTTGGCATTTCACTGCGGACCATTTGGGTTATTGTCTGGGCTATCGCCGGGTTTGTTGCGTTAGTGGCTGGTATTATGTGGGGTGCGAAATCTGGGGTGCAGTTTTCACTATCCTTGATCGCACTTAAAGCGCTGCCGGTGTTGATGCTGGGTGGGTTTACCTCCATTCCTGGGGCGATTATTGGCGGACTTATCATTGGCGTTGGTGAAAAGATGTTTGAATTCTTGATCGGTGCACCCTTCCTTGGTGGGGCTACCGAAAACTGGTTTGCATATATGTTGGCACTGCTCTTCCTAGTGTTCCGTCCACAAGGCCTGTTTGGCGAAAAGATTATTGAGAGGGTATAAAGATGCTGTATCGTGAGGCTGGAGACTATAAAACCTCCTATCGGGCAGACCAACAAACATTCCCAATCTTGTTTGATAAGGTCGCGTTCGCCATCACCATGGTGATTGCTTTTGCCGTTGTTCCATTCATGATCAATGATTATTGGGCAAATGCGGTATTGCTGCCGTTCCTTATCTACGCCATTGCCGCAATTGGCCTTAATATCCTCACTGGATATTGTGGACAAGTATCCTTGGGCTCAGGCGGGTTTATGGCGGTGGGTGCGTATTCTTGCTACAAATTAATGACTGGCTTCCCTGATATGAGCATTGTGCTTTGCATCTTGTTATCTGGCGGTATTACGGCAGGTGTCGGGATTTTGTTTGGGCTGCCAAGTTTGCGGATTAAAGGGTTCTATCTTGCGGTTGCGACGCTTGCCGCACAGTTCTTCTTGGTATGGCTGTTTAATAAAGTGCAGTGGTTTTATAATTATTCTGCATCAGGGCAGATCAACGCACCAGAGCGTGAAGTACTGGGCTTTGTTGTGACAGGCCCGAATTCATCACCAGCGGCAGTTTATATTTTCTGCCTTTGTTTCTTGGTGATATTAGGGGTGTTGGCGCGCAACTTGACACGTGGGTCTGCAGGGCGCCGCTGGATGGCCATCCGTGATATGGACATCGCTGCTGAGATTATTGGCGTTAATCCTTTGATGTCTAAGCTGACCGCATTTGGCGTGTCATCATTCTATGTTGGCATTGCAGGCGCGCTTCTTTTCTCTGTCTATCTTGGCGCCGTTGAAGTGGGTGAAGTGTTTGGCATTCAGAAGTCATTCTTGGTGCTATTCATGATTATTATTGGCGGGCTTGGGTCTATGTTTGGATCCTTTGCCGGTGCCGCGTTTATGGTGCTGCTGCCCGTATTATTGAAAAATATTATGGTAGGACAACTTGGATGGGCGACAGATATTGCTGCGCATTTTGAGTTTGTTATCGTAGGTTTCCTGATTGTCTTCTTCTTAATTGTTGAGCCACATGGCTTGGCAATGCTGTGGCGGATTGTGAAGGAAAAATTGAGACTCTGGCCATTCCCGCACTAACGAATGGGAAGTCCAGCTAAAGCCGTAAATTCGGCGAAATAACAATGTTGATCTATGGAGGAAACAACATGAAGATGAAAAAACTGATGATGGCTTCAATTGCAGCCGTCGCAATGACAACTCCCGTGATGGCAGACTTGGTTTTCCCATCCTTGAGTTACCGCACAGGTCCTTATGGCGCCAACGGTATTCCTTTTGCTGATGGTTATGCTGATTACTTTACGCTGCTAAATGAGCGTGATGGTGGCATCGGCGGCGTAATGGCAAATGTTGTTGAGTGTGAAACAGGCTACAACACCGAAAAGGGTGTGGAATGTTATGAAAGCACCAAGGGCATGGGCGCACTTGTGTATCAGCCACTTTCAACAGGCATTACCTATCAGTTGATTCCAAAAGCAACGGCTGATGGTATTCCGATCCACTCAATGGGTTACGGCCGTACGTCAGCAGCTAATGGTGATGTGTTTAGCCACGTCTTTAACTATCCAGCAAACTACTGGAATGGTGCGTCTGCTGTGGTAAACCACCTGTTGGAAATCAACGGTGGCAACATCAACGGCAAGACATTGGCGCTTGTTTATCACAACTCTGCTTATGGTAAAGAGCCGATCCGTACCTTGGAAGAACTCTCCAAAAAGCATGGTTTTAATCTAACGCTTCTTCCGGTTGACCACCCAGGTCAGGAACAGAAGTCACAGTGGCTGCAAATTCGCCGTGAAAAGCCAGATTATGTTGCCATGTGGGGTTGGGGTGTTATGAACCCAACAGCTATTCAGGAAGCAGCCAACATCCGTTATCCAATGGAAAACTTCATTGGTATCTGGTGGTCAGGTTCTGAAAATGACGTACGTCCTGTTGGCAGTGCTGCTAATGGCTACAAAGCACTTAACATGCACAATATCGGTGATGATTACCCACTTTATGACGACTTGAAAAAGTACGTTTATAGTGCAGGTAAGGCAGCTGGTGCGGGTGACATGGCTGGAACAGTTCTTTACAACCGTGGTCTTTATGCAGCGATGCTTGCTGCAGAAGCTGTGAAAACAGCACAGGCCATGACCGGTAAAGCAGACATTTCAGCTGCTGACATGCGCAATGGCATGGAAGCACTTGAAATCACTGAAGCCAAAATGGCAGCCTTGGGTATGCCAAACTTTGGTCCAAGCTTTAAAGTGTCATGTGATAACCATGGTGGTGAAGGCCTTGTAGCGGTTCAGCAGTGGGATGCAAGCGCATCTAGCTGGAAGCTTATCTCTGACTTTACCCCAACCGATAAAGACGTTATCGGCAAGCTGATCAAAGAAGACAGTTTAGCCTATGCAGCCGAGAACAACCTTGGTGGTAACTGCTAAATATCCTCCCTGTCCGGCCCCTTTACAGGGGCCGGATGGACTTTATTAACTTAAGCGATAACAAACGAAGATAGAGCCTATTATGACGGATACCGCACCACTTCCATCTTCTGATACATTACTCGACGTCAATAATATTGAAGTCATTTATAACCATGTGATCCTTGTGCTGAAGGGCGTATCCCTGACCGTGCCTAAAGGCGGCATTACTGCCCTTCTTGGCGGTAACGGTGCAGGTAAAACCACCACCTTGAAAGCTATTTCAAATTTGCTGCATTCTGAACGCGGCGAAGTCACAAAAGGCACGATCAGATACCGTGATCAGCCTGTGGCCGATCTTGACCCTGCAACATTGGTGCGCAAAGGCGTTATTCAAGTGATGGAAGGACGCCATTGTTTTGAGCATTTGACGGTTGAAGAAAACCTGTTGACAGGAAGCTTCACTCGCAAATCTAGCCGTGCGGAACTGACCGACAGCTTAGAAAAAGTATATACGTATTTTCCGCGCTTAAAAGAACGCCGCAAATCGCAGGCTGGCTACACATCAGGTGGTGAGCAGCAAATGACAGCTATTGGGCGTGCCTTGATGTCTAACCCTGAAACTGTATTGCTGGATGAACCTTCAATGGGTCTTGCCCCACAGTTGGTAGAAGAAATTTTTAATATTGTGAAAGACCTTAATGAAAAGGAAGGGGTGAGCTTCCTGTTGGCAGAACAGAACACAAATGTTGCGCTGCGGTTTGCACATTATGGATATATTCTGGAAAACGGCCGTGTCGTCATGGATGGTCCAGCAGATGAGCTGCGTGAAAATCCTGATGTTAAGGAATTTTACCTTGGCATGTCTGATGAAGGTAGAAAATCGTTCCGTGATGTGCGTTCATATCGCCGCCGGAAGCGTTGGCTGAGCTAGAGGCCGTCATGACTGATACATATTTTGATGCATTAGAAACACGGTCTGATGATCAACGCGCCGAAGACATGGCGCGTGACCTACCAACACAGATTGCACATGCCAAAAACAATAC